>CALIJJ010000258.1 GCA_938017515.1 uncultured Pseudanabaenaceae cyanobacterium | reverse complement strand
CGGGAGGGGGTACCGAGCAGTTGACCTTCAAGGCTATAAACCCAGGCATGATAGGGGCAGACCAAATGCTTGGCACGATGAACCCCTGCGTCTGGACAGAGTAATGCAGCTCGGTGAGGGCAGACATTGTAAAAGGCTTGGTAGCGTCCAGACGCGTCACAGGTAATGATAAGAGGGAGACCTGCAATCGTCTTGACCCAAACTTCCCCCGGTGAAAGCGTTTGGGCATCTCCCACATAAAGCCAGGTTTTCTGAAAGATTCGTTGTTGTTCCAGGGGAAGCAAGCTGGGATCAGTATAGTGTTTTGCTTCCAGAAGAAACCGAGCGGGTTGCTCTAGCGATTTCTTCATGTGCGTAACCGATCAATAATCGCGTTTTTATAGCTTAAGAAATCCTGGGTTCGCTTGATTTCATAGTGACGTGGCATGGGGAGTTCAACATGAACTTCTGTTTGGATCGTGCCAGGGCGAGCCGTCATGACATAGATGCGCTGGGATAGAAAGACGGCTTCTTCGACGTCGTGGGTAATCATTAAAATGGTGCAGTGGGTGCGTTGCCATAGATCAAGCAGGAATAATTGCATGGCTTCCTTGGTTTGTACATCCAAGGCGCCAAAGGGTTCATCCATCAGTAGGATTTTGGGTTGGCAGGCCAGGGCTCTTGCGATCGCAACACGCTGCTTCATTCCTCCTGATAGTTCTTTGGGAAGTGCCCTGGCAAACCCTGCTAGTCCAACCATCTCCAGATAATAACTGGCACGCTGGCGTCGCTGAATTGCTTCCATTCCCTGGAGTTTGAGGCCCGACTCCACATTCTTTTGTACCGTCATCCAGGGGTAAAGCGTATATTTTTGAAAGACCATGCCTCGATCTGAGCCAGGACCCATGATCGGCACACCATCCACAGTGATGCTGCCTTCTGTCGGTTGATCAAGTCCTGCCACGAGTCTCAGCAATGTTGATTTTCCTGAGCCCGAGGCACCCACAGCACAGACGAGTTCCCCTGTTTCAACATGCAGGTTGATATTTTCAAGCGCCAGTAATGGACCTTGCTTGGTCAAAAACTGTTTGTAAAGGTTTGAGATTTCTAGGTGCATCGCCTTGGATAGGATCGATTGATAGGGAGCGATGTTGAGGGGAGAAACGTCATCGATTCCCTCAGTCAAAGGCCCAACGGCAGCTCAGTTTAAGTACCCCTCGAAAGGCTAGGTCCAAGGCAAATCCGATGACGCCCAATATGATGAGATAGGCAAAGATTTCATCTGTTCTGAGGAAACGTTGTGCCAGCAAAATTCGTTTGCCTAATCCATCCTCTGCAGCGACTAATTCAGCGACGACAACTAGGTTCCAAGAGGTCGCAATATTGACGCGTAACGTATCGATAATACTTGGGATAATGTAGGGTGTAATAACAGATTTTAGGACCTGGAGTCGATTGCCTCCCAATGTGTAGGTGACCTCAATGAGATCCTTGGGGACAAACTTGACCGAATCCATAATCATCAATGTGTTGAAGAAAACGGTTCCGACAAGGATTAGGGCAATTTTAGGCTCTTCATTGAGACCCAGGTAGATAATGAATAGGGGGATAAAAGCCGGGGCTGGCATGTAGCGCAGTAGGCTAATGATGGGCTCAAACAAGGCTCGAATACTGGTAAAGGCTCCCATCGTAATGCCGAGGGGAATGGCGATCGCGACGGAGAGAGCAAATCCTGCAGAGACTCGGATACAGCTGGCGATCGTATCCTGGGTAATGACGCCTTTGGCACCGAGGCGCTGAAAGGCCTCAATGACATTTTGGGGACTGGGCAAAAAGGTTGAATTGACGCCTGGAAGATTGGAAATGATCAGCCAAGCGATGAGGGGCAGGACAATAGAAGCAGCCATGAGTCCCCAGCTTAATGGCCGAGGAATTTGTTCGGCAATTTTCCAGAAAACGGTGGGTTTTAAGCTTCTTGGTGGTGCTTGAGTGGGGATGTCAGGGGAATGGCTTTTCGTGAGAATTGGAGTCATGGATGCGACGTATAAAGGATTGGATGGGAGCCGTAACGACGACTCCCAGAAGATACAGACCCCAAGAGAAAGTCAATGCTAGGTCATCAATTGTGGGTGGCAAAGACTAGACCACTACTTTCTGAAAATGACCTGTGACGCAGCGTCCTCTAGCTTGCTTCTGCATAGGCTTTCACAAAACGATCATCTAGAATTTTGCTGAGATCTGGACCTTCTGGAATAAAGCCCACATCCACCATGAACTTTGACATCCGCTGGGCCGCGAAGGGCATGTGTTTCATCGTTTCCCCCTCGCTAAACGCTTCAAGATTATCTGCAATGGTAAACATCCGCGTTCCGTCCTTGAATTTCTGGAAGTCCTCGATACTGACTCCAGCTCGCTCTGCCATGATTTTGTCGGATTCGCCCGGATTCGCAGCCATGTAATCTAGAGTCGCAAACCAGGTATTGACGATGGCTTGGACCTGGTCGGGTTGTTCATCAATGAGCGTTTTGCTAACTGCCAACAGGTCAGGAATGGCGCCTGGATATTCTGCTGAGCTGAGAAGCTCCTTGCTACCTTCGCGTTCTAGGGCGATTTGCCAGTAGGGCGGGAAAGCTCCCACGGCATCAACCTGTCCCGAGGAAAAGGCGGCAGCTGCGGCTCCTGTCTCTAGGTTTTTGATAATGATGTCATCGCGGGACATGTCGTTTTCTTCGAGGGCTAGCGTCAGCAGAAAATCATCGACGACGCCTTCTTCCAGGGCGACGGTTTTGCCTTTCAGATCTGCCAAACTGTTGATGTCTTCGGTCACGATGATTTTGTCATTGCCGGCAGAGTTATCGTTGACGACCACGACGACTTCACCATTCACGGCATCGGCGGCAAAGGAGATGGTGTCATTGAGGGTCTGACAGTTGCCATCGAGCTGACCCGCCGCAAAGGCTTCCATGGAGGCTAGATAGCCATCAAACCATTTGAGTTCAACATTGGCTCCGTTGGCTGCAAACAAACCTTGCTTTTCGGCGATCGCCCAGGGCCACCACCCCGGCCAGTTGCTGTAGCCAATGACAATGGGAGCAGTCGCCGAGGCGCTTTCTGTGGGAGCCGTTCCACCCCCTGTATCACTGCTGGGCGTACCGCAACTCACCGTGAGAAAAAGGGTACAGAGAAAGGCGAGGCTGAGGGAGATGAGATTTCGTCGTTTCATGGGTTGCAGCAACAATGAGGGAACAAAATGGATACAGGGGGGATCAGTCCAGAGGGGGTGGATCAGTCCAGACTGAGAGCAGCCCTAGACCACGCTGAGAGACGGAGGGGCTGTCGTCGGTTGAGAGGGTTTAGCAGCGGCTCGCAGCCATTGCAGCCAGTCTGCAACCCCCTCTCCGGTCTTGGCCGATAGTGGGATGATCGTTGCCTTGGTATTGATTTGGCGAACGTTCTCAATGATCGTGTCGATGCTCACGTCCAGGTAGGGTGCGAGGTCTGTTTTTGTGATCAGCAAGCAATCCGCTTCTCGGAACATGATGGGATACTTCAGCGGCTTGTCTTCCCCTTCCGTAAGGCTGAGCAGGGCAACCTTGGCATGTTCACCCACCTCAAATTCTGCGGGGCATACCAGATTGCCGACGTTCTCGACAAAGATGAGATCGAGGTCGTCCGGCTGGTGCTCTTGTTCCAGCTGAATCATGCCGCCCGCGACCATTTTGGCGTCCAGGTGGCAGGCTCTGCCGGTATTGATTGCAATGACCGGGATACCTGTCCGGCGCAGGCGATCGGCGTCCAGTTGTGTGGTCATATCCCCCTCGATCACCGCCATCTTTCGTTCCGCATTCAGCGCAGCCAGGGTTTGCTCGAGGAGTTGGGTTTTACCGGCACCAGGGCTGCTCATCAGGTTGAAACAGGTGACGCCCCATTGGTTAAAGCGATCGCGATTATCCTCCGCAATATGCTGGTTGGCATGGAGTAGGTTAATGCCCAAGGCAGTGTCAACGGTTTGGTGCATGGTTAGACTTCTACGGTTTGTTTCGAGGGGGAAGCGGGAGCGGCGGACTCAGTCATAAATTCCAATCGGTCAATCTTGAGTTCACGCCCAGAGCGAATCTCTTCCATGGGCGAGTTGCAGGTGGGGCAGCTATATTGCTGGCCGATTTGGGGTCGATACTCTCGCTGACAAGGATGGCAAAACGCGACTAGGGGAATGTTCTCAATGACCAACGCTGCGGTGCTCACGCAGGTGTTTTGGCGTTGGACTTGAAACGCAAATTGTAGGCTGGCGGGTTCGACCCCTGCGAACTCCCCGACGGTGAGATAAACCGTTTTCACGGGGGGATGATCGGGTTGATCGGCAAGCCAATCTTCAATGGTGAGGATCAGTGCTTTGGTCATATCCGTTTCATGCATGGTGTTGGCCTCCTATTGCCAGCCACTGCCGACGGCCATATTGGCTTCTTCGTTGATGTAATCAGGTTTTTGTTGACGCGGTAGTTTGCCTGACAACACGAGATGAGCCATGGTGTCGCAAATCACCCGAGTTGCCATTAATGACGTGATGTCGCTGATGTCGTAGGGCGGCGAGACTTCAACGATTTCCAGGCCGCATACCGGCGCTTTTTCAACAATTTTTCCGAGCATATACAGGGCTTCCCGAGGCATCAGCCCCCCGGGCTCGGGCCAGCCAGTACCGGGGACAAAACCAGCGTCAATGCAGTCGATGTCGAAGCTGATGTAGACGCAATCGGTGCCGTCCATGGCCCGCTCTAGGGCAAAGTCCACGGCGGCATCGAGACCCATGCTGGTGATGTCGGTGACGGTGAGAATATTGGTGGCTCGCTCACGGCAAACCTTGACTCCCGGGCGAGGGACCTGCCAGCCGCCGATGCCGAGTTGCACCAGGTTCTTGGCAGGAGCATTGTCCATGTTGGTGGCGTGGAACCAGGGACAGGTATGCATGCGCTCGTCGAGGTCTGTTTCCTGGGTATCGACATGGCGATCGAAGTGAATAATGCCCACTTTCTTATCGCCGAGATGCCGACAAATGCCCCGCACCGTTGGGAAACCGATGGAGTGATCGCCACCTAAGATAATGGGAAAAGCACCGGACGCAAAAATATGGGCAATGCCCTTGGAAATTTGGTCGAAAGACTTTTCATTATTGGCTGGGATCGTAAAAATATCCCCGACATCACAGAGTGTAATCTGCTCCCGTAGGTCAATCCCTAGCTCGAAATTATAGGGCGTGTAAAGGGCTGAAATACGGCGAATCCCCTGGGGACCAAAGCGTGTGCCGGGGCGATAGGTCGTACCGGAATCGTGGGGAACACCAACAATGGCGATATCAAATTCCCCGACTCGCCGAACGTCTTCGATGTAGGGGGCTTTTAGAAATGTATTAATGCCCGCGTAGTGGGGCAGCTCACCGCGGGAAAAGGTGGGAATGGAGCGATCGCGAATGCTCTCTGCGGCTTCCAAGCCAAACTCCAGTCCTTGATCGACTTCCTGCTGCCAGCCGGTGAGGGGCAGTCGAGCTTCTTTCTCTAACGCTTGCTGAGCTTCGCTAAGGTCACGCCCTGGATCGTTACTGGGGGCTTGAAATGTGGGACTAGAAGGGGGTTGATCGGTCATAAGAACAGGCCAAAGGTAGGTGGTATGCGCAGGCGCATGGCTCCTATGACTGAGCCCGGCAGAGGTAAGCCATGGCCAAGCCAAGCGTCTACTCTCTCCCGGGCTTTTATCCCGCCGTGTACTAGGGGCAAATCCTTGCCCTTAGCGGCTTCTCTCGGACCAGACATCGCTCACTAAATAGTTGTTATTCCTGTTCTGAATTCAGGTCATAACGCTACTGTCGAACAATCGGAACCCTAGAAGCAATCTTCCTCATTCATGCACAACTTATCTGAGAGAAAATTGCCTCTGAGATAAAAATCTGTGCTGCTTTTAACTGATTAATAGCAATTGTTTCAACGCGCTTCTGTATCATCCGCCACGAAACAACAGTATCCATCGAAAAACAGCCTCCATGAGGGATGTTTTCTGTTGCATTAAATTAAAATTTTAAATATTTATCCCCAAAACTTTACTTTGGTAAAAGTGTGGCCGAAATGATGGTGATCAGCTGGCGATCGCGACCTTTACGGCCCTAGCCAAATCCTTTCTTCTGGCGAGCCACCACCTTCCATAGGAACAATTCCCCTGCGCTTCCGCCTGCTGCCAGTTGGGTGCCACAGGGACGCCAGCTTAAGCATGACGCTCCTTGACGAAAGCCCTTGAGGGTGTGAGCGGGCTGATTCTTCTGCTGCCAGAGCGCGATGCGACCCTCTTGGCTGGCTGAGGCCAAAACTTGTCCGTGGGGCTGGAAGGCGATCGCTTCTACTGTCCCTTCATGATGTTTCAACACCCGCGATTTCCAACCCTGATCGCCCTGACGCTCCCACACCGTAATTCCCTCCATGCAAGCCGCAGCCAGTTGTGGGGGCGATGGATCAGCGGATAGTGACCAGGCTAATCGCCGGACTTTTCCAGGGAAGCCCTGCATGAGCCAGGGAGGGGGGCTGTCCCACTCCATCACCGTCAGCGTGCGATCGAGATTGCCAGAGGCCAAGTAGCGACCCTCTGGTGACCAAGCCCCCTCCAGGCTGGCACCGGGAACGGCAACGGATTGGGGCGGCAACGTCCAATCTTCCTGGTTCCAGACTTTCATCCCACCGTGACCGCTCACCGCGAGGAATTGCCCTTGGGGGTGCCAAGCTGCATGGAGGACGGAAGACGCTTGGAAGGCGAGTTCAATTTGAGTTTGATCGACAACATCCCAGACGATCGCCTGAGAACCGACACCATAGGCGAGCTGATGCTGCTGAGGATGCCAGGCCAAGCTGTCGATCCAGGCTCCGGGATGATGCTTTTCAATCAATACCGGCGGCAAGGTTTCCATGGATGGCTCGATGGGCCAAACCCAAACCGTGCCTGCCTGTCCCGCAGCGGCGAGAAATCGGCTGTCTGCTGAAAAACGAAGGCTACTCACGGCTTCTCCATTCGCCGTCCGTAGCAGCCGGGATGCCGTTCCCGGGAGGTTTTCTGTTTTTTGCAGAATTGTTTTCGGGACGCTTGTTCGTTGAGTATCTAGCCCCTGAACGGGCTCAGCTGTTGCGTAGAGAACGATATCCCCGGCTGCCGAAGCCGCACTAAGCCATTGCCCATCGGGGGACCAGGCGATCGCCGTGACATAGTCCGCTAGGCGGGCTTCGCCTTGGAGGCTGATATCGAGGGTCGGGATCTGGCGTCGTCCCGCCTGGGTCGAGGGTGTTTTGGTGCGACGTGTCTTTTGACCTGTTTGCCTAGGACTTGCTTTCACGCCGCTAGACAGCTTCGAAAGCCGTCACGCAACGCTGCTTCATCCAGATTGCGACCAATGAAAACCATCTCGCTACGGCGGGATTCTTCGGGCTTCCAGGGGCGATCGCTGCGTCCATCAAAAATCATGTGAACGCCCTGAAAGACATAGCGATTCGCTTCTCCCGCGAGGTTCAGAATGCCTTTCATCCGAAAGATATCCGGTCCTTTGGTTTGCAGCAGATTATCGACCCAGTTGCTGAGCTTGTCGCTGTCCAACGGTTGATCTTCAACAATTGCGAGGGAGTAGACCGACTCGTCATGCTCGTGGGCGTCTTCGCTGAGAAATTCTGGGTCCACTTGCAGGGCGCGATCGAGGTCAAAGGCCTTAACTCCCAGAACTGCATCTATCTCCAGCGCAGAATTCTGAGTGCGATAAATTTTGACCATTGCATTCATCTCCAGAATGCGCTGCTCCAGCTCCGCTAGCTCCGGTTCCGTGACCAAATCAATTTTGTTGAGCAGAATGACATCGGCAAAGGCAATCTGTTCCTGGGCTTCGTCGCTGTCCCAATGCTGGGCAATATGCTTGGCATCCACCACCGTGATCACAGCATCCAGTGCAAGCTGGGCCTGGATGTCTTCATCGACAAAGAAGGTCTGAATCACGGGGGCTGGATCCGCCAGACCGGTGGTTTCAATGATCAGGTGATCAAATTTGTCACGACGCTGCATCAGATTACCGATGATGCGAATCAAATCGCCGCGCACCGTGCAGCAGATGCAGCCATTGTTCATTTCAAAAATTTCTTCATCAGCATCAATCACCAGCTGGTTGTCAATGCCGACCTCACCGAATTCATTCACGATAACTGCGACTTTCTTGCCATGTTCATGGGTCAAGATCTGATTCAGAAGTGTTGTCTTGCCCGAACCTAAATATCCTGTCAGGACTGTTACCGGAACACCAGTGCTTTCTGTTATTGCCATTGTTCTATTATTACCTCTGTTATTCGCATTGTGTTGAACCTATTTTCGATGCTGATTCAGTGGCCGAGGGAGTCACTTTTGTTGATTTTGATGTCCGTTTGAAGCGTTCCCTGATTGTCGCGGCTTGGTTGAGTCTTAAAAAGTTTGCTGTGAACGATTTACTGCGATCGCACAACATCTAAAGAATCTTCAGAGCCAGAATGCTTGGTTTCTGAGTCTTGAAGCTGTGGCTGTTTGGGTCGCAACAGTCGCAGCAGGTTCGCTTGGGTGACCTCCTCGATGGAGCCATGAATCTTAAAGGTCTGTACAGGCTGAAGCATAATGGCTATGACCGTTTCAACCGGTGAACAACCCGGCTCATGGCACTGAAGCTGACTAATGGAGACCGGTGTATCGGCTGATAGTGACAAGATCTCCTGGACCCAAGCTTTGAGCTGGCGTATGGTGTCAGGGCTGGCGGGTGCGCGTTTTTTGGTGAATCGATTCATGACAGCTTTGTTGAGTGAGTCGCAGAGTCTTTTTCTTGCTGGGTGATTTAACGCTGTTTCATTTTATCAATGGTGATATAGCTTGAAGATGTGACGTGGATGAGGCGTAAGGAGAGCAAGATAGAAGGGGAAAAACTTGAATTAATCCACCAAACTAATCCACTGGAAGTTTGATGGTGAATGTTGTGCCCATATCGACTTCACTGGTGACATCAATTTTTCCATGTAATAGATCTACAAATTGCTTGACAATGCTGAGTCCCAAGCCCGTTCCAGGAATATTACTGACGTTGCGGCCACGGTGAAAGGGTTCAAACAGTTGGGATTTATCTTCGACGGGAATGCCAATGCCGTTGTCCTGGACTTGGACAATGAGCTGATTTTGTCGCTGAGCAAGCTTGAGGTAAATGGCCTGATCCGTTGGGGTATAGCGAATTGCATTGGAGAGCAGATTGCTCAGGACCGATCGCAAGAGCTGCGGATCCAGATGGGCCATCATCTGGGGGGCACGGCAGAAAAATTGAATTGGATTTTGGGGTCTGAGGTAGTCTTGTTCCTTCAACAGCCCCCGGCTAAAGGCGACTACGTCCAGCGGTTCTGGCTGAACTTCCAGAACCTTGGCCTCGATTTTACCAATGACCAAAATATCGTCAATCATCTGGGTCATGCGTTCAACATTGGTTTTGACGTCGAGTAGGTATTCGTTTTTTTGATCGAGGGATAGTTGTGCGTCATAGCGCTGGAGCGATGAGACCAGCAGCGTAATGTTGTTGAGGGGGTTGCCAAACTCATGACAGACCATGGAAACAAAACGCGATCGCATCTCGCTCAGCTCGCGCAGTTGCTGATTCGCCTCTCGTAACTTGGCGGTGCGCTCCTGCACCTTCAGCTCTAGCTCCTCATTAGTGCGTTGCAGCACCTCCTCTGCCCAGCGCCGCTGGGTGATATCGCGGAAGGTGACCACAGCCCCGACCAGCTGACCCTTCTCGTCATGCATGGGCGTGCTGATGTACTCCACTGGAAAGCTGGTGCCATCCTTGCGCCAAAATACTTCATCCGTCACCCGTCGAGCACTGCCGTCCTGAAATGCGGCGTAAATCGGACAGTCCTCTCGGGGATAGTGATTGCCATTGGCATGGGAATGGTGCAAGACCCGATGCATGGATTTGCCGATGAGTTCCTCCATGGGCCAATCGATCATGCCTGCTGCGGCTGGGTTTACGAAGGTGACATTGCCGTCAAGATCTAGCCCATAGACGCCTTCCCCAACGGCATTGAGAATCAGTTGATACTGCCGACGCAGCTGAATAAGTTCCTCTCCCCTCAGATGTTGTGGAAGATTCAAAAGAATTGCGGCTGAGGAGTCGTCATGATTTTCCATCGTTTTGTAGTGCACTACACCACACAATATCGACTTAAAGATTACGACTTGAAGAAGGTGTATTGTTCCAGTCAATCAAAGCATTTTTCTACCAGTGGCTTGAAAAAGCACTTATTGGCTAATCGGGCTCTTGTGATTCATTAATGCCTAATTTAACTGGCCCTTTCTCCCGGAATTGTTAAGTTTCAGGAGCGATTGTGAAGACAGTTCTTATCATTGAGGATGAGACTCAAACACGCAACATTTTTTTGAAATGTTTGGAGTTTGAGGGGTTTCGTGCGGTGGGTGCTCGCGATGGTGCCACGGGGATGGCGATGGCGAAAAATCACCAGCCTGACCTTGTGGTTTGCGACATTATGATGCCCGACATGGATGGCTATTCGGTCCTTTCATCCCTGCGTCAAAATGCTCGGACGGCTTCCATTCCCTTTGTTTTTCTCACCGCAAAGGTCACCATGACTGATCTCCGACGCGGTATGGAACTGGGAGCTGATGACTATCTCACCAAGCCCTGCAGTATTGAACAGTTTCTCACCGCGATTGGCACGCGACTTGAACGACAAGAGGAGCTGAAGAAGCTATATGCCCGCGAGCCTGCGGCAAAGGGAAAACCCACCGAAAAGGCGGCTATCCGTTCAGAAAAAGACAGCCCCAGCGCAGAGCAATTTTTCCCAAGTTGCCCCCAGTTAGACTCAGTTTTTCAGTTTATTGAGACACACTATCGTGAGCCGATTCATCTTCAGGATGTTGCTCAGGAAGTTGGCTATTCACCGGCCTATCTAACGACGCTCATGCAGGAGCAAACGGGACATACGATCAAGCAATGGATCATTGAACGTCGAATGGCTGAAGCCCGTACTCAGCTTGTCAATACCCAGGAAAGTGTTAGGCAAATAGCCCATAAAATTGGCTACACCGATGCGGGCTATTTTGCACGACATTTTCGGAAAATTCATGGCACGTCCCCACAAGTCTGGAGACAAGAATCTGTATCGAATTGAACGAATAAGTCATTAAAATCGGTCGAAATTTGTAACTCCCGAAAAAAATCCGATCAACATCCAAAGATGATCCAATGCCCTAGAGATTTGAGTCTGATAAGTTACTAGAAATAGGACTGCTGGCTCAATCGGTGTTGATTGAGATTGAGTTCGCCCGGTGCAGTTTCGAGAGGCAGAAATTATGGCGTTTGGTTCAACATATGGCTCAGCAACCCAAGACCGCTGGGGCGATCTGAATTGCGATCGCGGCGAACTCACAGACCTGCAGCTGGCCTGCATCGTCTGCGGTGGACAGCACCTCACTCGCGATCACTTGGCATTCATGCAGACGATGCCCAAGGATCCGGTGGACATGGTGGACGACATGGTCCGCATGGGGCTTTACAAGGATAATCAGCTCCGGGCTGCCGATACGGTCAATGCCCATGAGCTGCGTAGAGCGCTCTTCCTCAAAACGGTCGGACGCGGTGACCCCAAGCGAGAGAAGCTCATCCTAGCGCTATCCAAGCAGGCGGGGGGACTGGAAAATGCCTTTGCCGCCGCCTTCGGTCCCCAGGCGGGCGAGTTCTTTGGCGATTCCCGTCGGACCAGCGCTGCAACCCGCCGGGAGTTCATGCGCAACCTTGCAGTGGGGGCAGCCCTCGTCACCCTGGCAAGCTGTGGTAGCAGCAACGAACCTGCAGTAGAAATTGATCCGAATGAGCCCATCGATACGTCAGGTCTCGAAAAAACCGAGCTGAAAATTGGCTTTATTCCCATTACCTGTGCTACCCCCATCATCATGTCGGAGCCGCTGGGCTTCTACAAAAAGTACGGCTTCAATGCCAAGGTGGTGAAGATGCCCAGCTGGGGCGCGGTAAGGGACTCGGCGATCGCCGGAGAACTTGACGCTTACCATATGCTCGCCCCCATGCCCATTGCCATGACCCTGGGCCTAGGCTCCGCGTCTTTCGGGGTCAAGCTGGCCAGCATTGAGAATATCAACGGCCAAGCGATTACGGTGGCTGAACGCCACAAGGGCAAGGTCAATGGCCCCGCTGACTTTAAGGGATTCACCATCGGTGTGCCCTTCCCCTATTCCATGCACAACTTGCTGTTGCGCTACTACCTGGCGACGGGTGGCATTGACCCCGATGTGGATGTGAAAATCCGCCCCGTTCCGCCCCCGGACAGCATTGCCCAGATGGTGGCGGGTGATATTGATGCCTACCTGATGCCAGATCCGTTTAATCAGCGGGCTGTGTACGAAGGCGCAGGCTTTATCCACATGTTGACCAAGGAACTCTGGCCCGGTCACCCCTGCTGTGCCTTTGCCGCCAGCGATGCCTGGATTAGTGAGCACCCCAACACCTTCCGAGCGCTGAACAAATCAATTATTGAGGCCGCTGGCTATGCCCGCGATCCCAAGAATCGCCCTGAAATTGCTAAGGCGATCTCCGAGCGAGCCTTCCTAAACCAGCCCGTGGAAGTGGTCGAAGCTGTGCTGACCGGTAACTTTGATGACGGCAACGGGAATCAGATGTCCGTACCCGATCGCATTGACTTTGACCCCTATCCTTGGCAGAGCTTTGCCAATTGGATCTCATCCCAGTTGGTTCGCTGGGATCTCCAGGGAGATGGCCTCGCAACCAAGAGTATCCCTGAAAAGGGCTATGACACGGTGGGCAAGGACATTTTCTTGACGGACCTGGCTCGGGAACTCGCGGAGGAAGTGGGTCAAACGCCCCCGTCTGATATCTATCGCGAGGAAACGCTGAAGTTTGACAACTTTGATCCTGAAAATCCAGACGATTACATCAAAGATCAGATCGATAAATACAGCGTCTAGGAGCGCGTCTCCCTTGTCCTCAAACGTCTCATTGGAGGAAGTGTTATCCCATGGCTATGGGTAGTCCCGCGATCGCATCCACAACCAAAAAGTCAGGCAATGCCTTCTTCAAAAATGAAGGGGTTCAATCCGTTGGTCTCTTTCTGTTGTCTCTGATTTTGTTCCTATTGTTTTGGGAGGTGGGGGCGCGATCGGGACTGTTTGCCAAGGGCATGCCCACCGCATCCAAAACGCTCCAAGAGCTTTGGTGGTGGAGCACTCATCCCTTTTTCAACAATGGGCCTAACGATCTTGGGATCGGCTGGAACCTGCTGATCAGTCTACGTCGGGTGGCCATTGGCTATACTCTGGCTTCACTCATCGCCATTCCCCTTGGCGTTTTGATTGGGATTTCCCCCATTGCCTACAGGGCTTTTAACCCCTACGTACAACTGCTCAAACCTGTTTCCCCTCTGGCGTGGCTCCCCCTTGGGCTCTACATCCTACGGGACTCAGAGCAGACGGGTATTTTCATCATCTTGATTTCTAGTATCTGGCCCACGCTCATCAACACTGCTTTTGGTGTTGCCAACGTGGATCAAGATTATCTTGATGTTGCTAGTACATTAGGAGCTTCTCGTCTACGGACCATCTTCAAGGTGATTATTCCCGCTGCGTTACCCAACATTGTCTCGGGCTTGCGCATCAGTATGGGCATTGCCTGGTTGGTGATTGTGGCCGCAGAAATGCTCCTGGGAACAGGCTTGGGTTACTTCATTTGGAATGAGTGGAACAACCTTTATATTCCCAATATTTTGGTTGCCATTTTCATTATTGGCCTCGTCGGTCTACTACTCGACAGCATCTTCGCCGCCCTGGAAAGGTTTGTTGCATTTGGTCGAAATTCGTGAGTTTTGCATCTTTGAACGGTATCCCTGTGAACGGTAGTCCCTTAGTCGAACCTATCCATTCCTCGTCGCAGCTTTCGATTCGCAATGTGACCAAAGTTTTTGCGGGCAAAAAGGGCCTATTTAATAAGGTCACCCGTAAAACGACTCGGGATTTCATGGCGATCGAAGACATCAGTATGGAGATCGAACCTAATACGTTTGTCACCATCATTGGGCCTTCGGGGTGTGGGAAATCGACGCTGCTGAATATGGTGGCAGGGCTCTCGTCCATTTCGAACGGTGAAATCCTGCTCAACGGCAAACCGATTACGGGGCCAGGCTCAGATCGGGGCATGGTGTTTCAGAGCTATGCCTTGATGCCCTGGATGACGGTGGAGCAAAACATTCGGTTCGCGGTGGAAACAGTCCATCCCAAGATGTCTCCCAAGGCCATGACTCGGGTGATCAAAGAGCACATACAACTGGTTGGCTTAGAGGGGGCTGAGACCAAGCATCCCCACGAGTTGTCGGGGGGGATGCGCCAGCGGGTGGGCATCGCCCGAGCCCTCGCGATCAACCCTCAGATTTTGTTGATGGATGAACCGTTTGGGGCCTTGGATGCCCTGACACGCGGATTCCTTCAAGACGAAATCGAGCGGATTTGGGAACAGCAACGCAAGACCGTGATCATGATTACCCACAGCATTGAGGAGGCGCTCTTGCTATCCGATCGCATTGTCATGATGACCCGAGGTCCTGCGGCGCGGGTGGATGAAATCCTAGAGGTGCCCTTCCCCCGGCCCCGTAATCGGGAATCCATTGAACAACATCCGGCCTATCACACCCTAAAAGCGGAGATGGAAAGCCATCTCTTCCGAGAAACTAGAGCTGTGGAGGAAGCTCGGGTTCGTAGCAAGTAAGAAACAAGAACTTTAGCAGACCCCAATCTTACTGTAGGGGGCCTGTATCCCAGACCTTTACAGGTCTGTGATTCACAATTAATAAGGAGTAATCAAACATGGCCATTCCAGCAATTACCGAAACGCTACTGGCAGCCAAGAAAGCAGCAGGTCTCTCCTTTGCCGATCTAGAGGAAAAGGTCGGTTGCGATGAGGTTTGGATTGCTTCTGTGTTTTATCGACAGGCCAGCGCCTCCGTTGAGGAAGCAACCAAAATGATCGAAGCGATTGGTGCAGATGCATCATTGATTGAAGCGCTAACGGAATGCCCCCTCAAAGGCTCTCTGGAGCCCGTCATTCCCACGGATCCCCTGATTTACCGTCTCTACGAGATCATGCAGGTCTACGGTATGCCGGTGAAGACGGTGGTTCACGAAAAGTTTGGTGATGGCATCATGAGCGCCATTGATTTCACCATTGATGTGGAAAAGGAAGAAGATCCCAAGGGCGATCGCGTCAAAATCGTCATGTGTGGCAAGTTCCTTCCCTACAAGAAGTGGTAACCCCCAGTCAAAAAAACTCGTTACTCATCCACTCGTTCCCAATCTCAGAGGATGCCCATGTTTACGCTTCATTCGCTTAAAGACTCGCGATCGCGCCTTAGCCCAGTCCTGCTGCTAGGATTGCCTGCGCTGGGGCTACTCTTCATTGCAGCTCCCGCCTTCGCCCACCACCCCTTCGGCGGTCAGGCACCCGCCAATGCCCTGCAAGGTTTTCTCTCTGGCCTGGGACACCCTGTCATCGGCCTTGACCACCTTGCTTTTGTCGTCACGGCTGGACTGCTCGCCGCAGCCATGGGCCGGGACCTCGGCATTCCCCTGGGCTTTGTGCTGGCCTCTATTCTGGGAACGGTGCTTCATCTCATGGCGCTGGACCTACCGGCACCGGAATCAATCATTGCTTTCTCTGTGCTCCTGTTTGGTGGCTTGTTGGCCATGAAGCGTTACCCACAGTTTGGCATTATCATTATGCTCGCGGAATTGGCTGGAATCTTCCACGGTTATGCCTATGGAGAAGCCGTTGTGGGGGCTGAAATGGCACCGCTTGTTGCCTATCTAACTGGATTTGCAGCGGTTCAGATGGCGATCGCCACGATTGCCTACACCATTGCCAATAGCCTTAAAGCCAAAAGTCCTAACCCGGGCCTCATGTTCAGATTTGCAGGCTTTACCCTGGCCGGAATCGGAACCGCGTTTTTCTCCAGCGCCCTCATGGGTTAGTTCCCATGGGCTAATTATTTCCCCTGGATCGTCACAGTGAGCCTTTGAACTCACTTTTGAACGCAATTGATTGAATTAAGAACATCGTCAAACCATGGAAGAAAGTAAACCTCCCTTTCCCCCCTTTACCGAAGAGACTGCCCTGGCCAAAATTAAGGGAGCAGAGGCAGCCTGGAACCTGCGAGACCCTGAGAAGGTTTGCCTGGCCTACACCGTAGATTCAGAATGGCGTAACCGCAGTGAAATTTTTACTGGGCGGGAGGCGATTAAAGAATTTTTGATTCGTAAATGGAATAAAGAACTCGACTATCGCTTGCAAAAGGAGCTGTGGGCTTTTAAGGATAACCGCATTGCGGTGAGATTTGAGTACGAATATCACGATGATTCGGGGCAATGGTATCGCGCCTATGGCAATGAAAATTGGGAGTTTGCCGAGAATGGTTTAATGCAAAAGCGGTTTGCCAGCATTAATGATTTGCCCATCAAAGAATCGGAGCGAAAATTCCACTGGGAACGCAGCTAGAGTTATGGTTGGCGCGATAAATGCTCTCGGGAGTCCAAGTCATCTCCCCCAGCTCCTGTCTGAAATTGAGCCCTACCAAGCCTCTGTCTTGGCCCATCCTCTGTATGCAGAGTTGAATCACTGGGATGGGCTCAGAAAATTGATGTCATCTCATATTTTTGTGGTGTGGGACAACATGCTGTTGCTCAAGACTTTGCAGCAGCGTTTGACCTGTGTGACAACGCCTTGGCTGCCGCCAGCAGATGCGATCGCAGCTCGATTGATCAACGAGATTATCCTCGATGAAGAAACGGAAGAAATTGCGCCGAGCCAGTACCTGAGTCATGTTGAGTTTTATCTGGCGGCCATGGAAGAACTGGGAGCAGACACCCATGTGTTCAAAAACTTTCTCGATGCTTTGCGTCAGAATTTGCCTTTGAAAGCGGCATTGACATCACTGTCTGTTCCCCACGCTACCCAATATTTTGTGCTTCAAACTTGGGATATTTGTCAAGGTCATACAGCGGGAATTGTGGCTGCTTTGGTCTTTGGTCGAGAAGAAATTGTCTCTCCCCTTTTTACCAGTATTCTAGAACAGCTCCAAGTCTCTGAAGAACTCTCAGCGCGACCCAGCACCCTGCTGAAATCCTATTGTCGTCATCATCTTCGAGTAGATGAATCGCGTCATATTCCCATGGCGAGGGCACTCCTCAGCCGTATTTGTGGGGATGATCCGCAGGCTTGGCAGCAAGCATCGTCAGCGGCGATTGCCACCTTAATGGCTCGCAAACAGTTATGGGATGATCTCTCGGCATCGATCGCCTCTCCAATGGTCAATCAAAACTCTAATTTTTATTAAATTGCTCGGTCAATGTATTTGCAAATACAATATCTAGCTTGAAGCTAGGCTTTACTTGGGCAATCAGCTATGAATGATGGGCGCGACCTAGGCGTGAGAATTTGAGATATCAAAATAGACAGTGAGGGGATGGGTTAGCCATTAGGATCCTTTATTCGTTTTGCATATCTTTTTCTAGAGTGATATTCAAAAATGGTCTTTTGATTCATAGCGTGATCGATTGTGCATTGAGGCTTGATTCAGATGATTAAGCGGCGACAATTTCTTCAGTATTCCAGTTTAGGGAGCGCGAGTCTTCTACTGGCATCTCAGGAGCACTCCCTTGCTTCTGTCTTGGTTTCAGCGGGAGGAGATTCACACAAGAATCTGGCATTATTCAAGTTTGATGCCCCTACGGTTGATCGGTCGGGTCATGTCAAGCGGTTGCGAACGCTTGAGGCAAAGTTTTTCCCTGAGTCACTTCACGGTGCGGGACAACTCGACATGGTGGCGGTGAATGCTGGAAAATTCTGGATGGGAACTTCATCCCGCCTAGAAACCCAGGCAACAACGTCTGAATTTCCCCGCCATCGCGTGCGATTGCCTTCGTTTTTTATGAGTAAATATCCCATTACTCAAGCGCAATGGGCAAGGGTTGCAGCACTCCCGAAAATCCATCGAGAGCTGAATTCGGAGCCGTCTCATTTTCAGGGGGACGATCGCCCCGTCGAAAGTATCTCCTGGCTCGATGCCGTGGAATTTTGCGATCGCCTCAGTCAACACACGGGCCGCCAATATCAACTCCCCAGCGAAGTCCAATGGGAATATGCCTGTCGGGCTGGAACCGAGACACCGTTTAATACTGGGGACACCATTACGAGTCAACTCGCGGACTACGTCAGCGCCTATACCTATCGGGCTGAACCGGCCGGTCCCTATCGTCAATCCACCGTTGCGGTGGGCCATTTCCCGCCCAATGCCTTTGGCCTCCACGACATGCATGGCAATGTCTGGGAGTGGTGTGCAGACAGTTGGCGTCGCGATCATCGGGGAGCACCGAAGCGAGGGCAGGCGATAACGGCTCAGCGATCGCACGGTATGCGAACCATTCGCGGTGGGAGCTGGCTCGATGCCCCCGCTGCGCTTCGCTCTGCCAGTCGCTCAGGCTATCGCGCAACGGGCTTGAATCGTACCATTGGTTTTCGAGTGGTTACGGCCTCTGTTTGACGGTATGCAACGGTTACTTACAGCGATGTTTTTGCATCGATCAAGAGAGCATTCCTATGGTATTCATTCAGAAAGTTCCGGTCACGGTTCTTACGGGGTATTTGGGGGCAGGAAAAACAACATTACTCAATCGCATTCTGACGGAGGAGCATGACCAGCGGGTTGCGGTAATTGTGAATGAGTTTGGCGAAGTGGGCATTGATCATCAGCTGGTGATGGATGCCGATGAAGAAATTTTTGAGATGAATAATGGCTGTATCTGTTGTACAGTCCGAGGCGACTTGATTCGCATTATCAGCGATTTAATGGCAAGGCGCGATCGCTTCGATCATCTCGTTATTGAAACTACCGGATTAGCAGATCCAGCTCCGGTCATTCAATCCTTTTTTATGGATGAAGTGATGCTCAAGGAGACGGCGTTGGATGCCGTAGTCACGGTGGTCGATGCGAAGTATATTTGGGATCACTGGGAGAGCAGTGAAGCCCAGGAGCAAATTGCCTTTGCTGATGTTATTTTGCTCAACAAGACGGATTTAGTTCCCGTTGAGATTCTCAATGCCTTGGAACAGAAAATTCGAGGCATGAATGCCATCGCAACTCTCCATCGCACCCAAAACTGTGACCTCGCTTTGGACCATGTCCTTGGTGTCCAGGCCTTTGATCTTAAAAATGCTCTCAGCATCGACCCTGCCTTTTTGGAGGAAGAAGCCCACGACCACGATGATTCGGTTTTCTCCGTTGCGATTACAGAATCGGGTAGCGTCGATAGCGAAAAATTTAATCGCTGGCTTTATCAACTCATTCAAGCCCAAGGCCAAGATATTTTTCGGATGAAAGGCATCCTGGATATGGATAATGCCGCCCGACGGTTTGTTTTTCAGGGGGTTCACATGACCCTGGATGGCCGACCCGGGAAGCCCTGGAAGACGGAGGAGGTCAGAAAAAATGAGTTGGTATTCATTGGTCGAAATCTCGATGAGGCAGCGCTAAGAGCTGGGTTTGAGCGTTGTTTAATGCCCGTCTATGCCCATGCTTCCTAGGTACAGGAATTGCTTGAAACACTCGATTAAATTGCAAATCATCCCATGAAACTACAGCATAATCTTGGGGGTCTAGAAGGATTAGATCCCATCACACCAGAAATCGAAGTCTTTGTTGAACCGTGGGAAAAGCGTATTTTTGGGATTCATACAGCCATGATGGCCTTGAGTAATCACCTGGATACCGCCAATCCTCAATACATGATCGATCAAGTTCCCACGACCTTTAAGAGCTTTTGGACGTGGGGACATTTGCGTATGGGTGCTGAGGCGATGCATCCCTTTGAATATTTTCAATTGCGCTATTACGAAAAGTGGCTCGGCGGTATTTCTGGCTTCTTTGTCTCGGAAGGGTACATTACCCAAGAAGAACTCGATACGCGCACCGCTGAGCTGTTGGAAAGTAGCGAAAAGGCAGAGGCGCCGTTGCC
Organism: uncultured Pseudanabaenaceae cyanobacterium; assembly: GCA_938017515.1. GTDB lineage: Bacteria > Cyanobacteriota > Cyanobacteriia > PCC-9006 > JAAUQQ01 > JAAUOP01. The sequence goes on along the minus strand of CALIJJ010000258.1, from coordinate 9,993 downwards.
CATGGGAGGCAATCCGGCCATTGATACCCAGGTGGTTAAGTACTTGCGGGAAGGGGATTCCCCCATGCGGCCCTTGGCGGCCCCTGCTAAGTTTAGCGTTGGCGATCAGGTGCGGGTAAAGAATACCTTAGTGGCGGATCACACCCGTTTACCGGGAAATTTGCAGGGTCATGTTGCTGAAGTGGTGAAGGTCTACGATAACGCCTTTACCTACTTTTTTCCCACCGCCGATGGCATTGGTACACCGATGCCCGTCTACAGTTTGGCCTTCAAGCCTGAAGAACTCTGGGCCGAATCACTCATGGACCCGAATTCGCTGTATTACAACGACATCTTTGAAGTCTATTTGGAAGCGGCCTAGATGAAGTCATGGACGAACCGATTCACGGATGAACGCACTTACTAAGGAAGAGCATCATGCCCAGCAACTATCCAGGATTTAAATACGGAGCCGATCGCGAAACCTTCAGCGCTGCTAAGGTCAAAGCCCTAGAGTCGCTCCTGATTGAAAAAGGGGTGATCACTGGCAAGACGGTTGACACGATCCTTGGCTACTTCGAAACGGAAATGGGGCCCTTTAATGGGGCAAAGCTTGTGGCGAAAGCTTGGGTTGACCCTGCCTTCAAAAAGCTACTGCTCGAAGATTGTAATGCTGCCTGTGAGGCGATGGACTTCCCCGAGGGAATGTCTGGTGCGGAGGGCGAGCACATGCGCATTGTCGAAAATACGCCGGAGGTGCATAACGTCATTGTTTGTACGTTGTGCTCCTGCTATCCCTGGCCAACTCTAGGCTTGCCGCCCTACTGGTTCAAAGATCCGACGTTTCGGGCCAGAGTGGTGCGCGAGCCACGGGTCGTTTTGTCTGAGTTTGGTGTGCAACTGGATGAGTCGGTCAAGGTTTTGGTCTGGGATAGCAGTGCCCAAATTCGCTGGTGGGTCTTACCTATGCGCCCGCCTGGTACTGAGGGCATGAGCGAAGCGCAGCTAGCGGCTTTACTCACGCCCGAGGCAATGATGGGCGTTGCCACGGTGAAGGTGTAGTCCCTGGGATGAATGCAATTTTGGATGTTGGTCTTTGGGGACTGTTGGGCTTATGTTTACGAAGTTTGAGCATTTTGCGGCCACGAGTTTGATGGGGTCTCCCCAGGAGGCTCCACCCCGCCAGGATGGGCATCTCCATTTTGACCGGGATTGGGAAAAGATGGCTTTTGGAGTGGCGATCGCCCTCTCAAAACAGGGTCACTACGAATGGGAAGAATTTCGCCAAACCCTGATGGCCACGATCGCAGAGTGGGAATCGAGCCACGACTTGGATGACCCGGAATGGGACTACTACCAATGTTGGCTGACAGCCTTAGAAAAGCTGATGATCCAGTCCGGTGTGATTACCGCCGGTGAATTAGAAATGCAGCTGGATCAGCTGATGAATTGCAAAGAACCGATTACCTTGTGAGGCTTTAATTCGATGTTGGATTCGATGAAATTATTCCTATCTCTCCAGACTCAGTCTTGGAGCATTCGACGGTTTTGGATTGTGGCCCTAGGCCTAGTGGCTTGGCTCCTGTGGTCTCCTGCTGCGATCGCCCACCACCCCCTCGATGGACGCCTACCCAGCAATTGGTTTGAGGGGTTTATGTCAGGAGTGGCCCACCCGGTGATCGGGGTTGACCATTTTGTCTTTGTGATTGCGGCGGGATTTGTCGGAGCTTTGATTCATCGAGGTATTGCGATTCCCGTGCTGTTTGTGGTGGCATCTCTGGCCGGTACTGGGCTACATCTGTTGTATTGGGATTTACCGGCCCCGGAGTTGATCATTGCTGCCTCTGTACTGTTGTTTGGGATGGTGTTGGCGTTGGGGTGGCGTTCCCAGGGGGTGCTGGTGGCACTGGTGGGAGCGATCGCCGGTCTGTTCCACGGTTACGCCTACGGTGAGGCGATTGTCGGAGCTGAGCTGACGCCACTGGTGGCCTACCTGTTGGGGTTTGCCGTTGTTCAATTGGCAGTCAGTTTGGTGGCTTGGCAGTTGGGAAGAATGCAGTTAGAAGGTCATGCCGCCCAAGGGTTATTGAATTTGCGGTTCATCGGGTTTGTGATCTGCGGAGCTGGTGCAGCGTTTGTGAGCGGTGTCATGCTGGGCTAGTGGCACAACCTCCGGTAGAGCGGTGAGATTATCCCCGCCCTCTCAAGGTTGGATTGAGGATGGGTCTGGGGCGATGATCAATGCCGCGACATTCGATCTTGCATAACCTGCAACTTGTGCTGAAAAAAACAGGTCTCGTAGCTAAAAACACATCAACAAGTTGAGTTCTCGGCCTCAATAGTGAGAGGTCTATCGTTGCTGCTTTGTCTGATATTACGACCCTTTCTCTGAATGCTTCGCGCCTCCTGTTTGATCTCAAACGGTGCGGTGAGCTTATGCAGCGGTTTAATGGCTGGCTGGATGTGGCTCCCATTGCAGCCTGTGTGACGGATGGTTTGGTTGAGCAGTTTGGCTGCGCTTTTGCTCGTCTCTGGGTTGTGACGCCGGAGCGTGATTCACTGAAGTTGATGGCTTCTTCGGGTCTGTATGAGCGCTTGGATGGGGCCTTTGCGACGGTGCCGATGGGGGCGTTTAAAGTAGGGAAGATTGCCCAGCATTGTATTCCGTTTTTGAGCAATGATCTGGCGGAAGAGTCTTGGGTAAAGGATCGGGATTGGGCGATCGCCAACCAAATCCGAGGCTTTGCTGGTTTGCCGCTGATGCTGGAGCAGGAGGCGATTGGGGTCTTGGCAGTGTTTAGCAAGGCTCCGTTGAGCGCGGAGTTTTTGGAGGTGTTGCAGATCCTGAGTATTGCGACGACGGGGGCCATTGCTACGGCCCAGGTTCATGAGCGACAGCAGCCAGTGGTGACTGGGGACAAGCTCGTGTTGTCGGAGCGGTTGAATGAGCTGTTGGGTCAGCAATGTTTGAGTTTGATTGGGCGGGAGCTGCCGTTGCCGGGGGCGGTGGAGCAGGTGTTATTGGCGATCGCGCAACAGGTCCGGGGATTGGCGGGGCACTACTGTCGGCTGATGTATGAGGCGGAGGCGGTGACGTTTGAGGGGATGGTTGCGACGGAGGATGAGGCGGCTTGGGAACAAGTGCAGGGGCAGTTGTCTGGTTTGGCTGCGGGGGTTGAAGGCTTGGGGGGACGGTTTGAGCTGGGGCGAGATGGCGCGATTGGGAAGTTGTGGATACAGTTACCGGTGGTGACGCGGGGGCTAGTACCGGGGGTGTCGGAGCGGGAGCGGCAGGTGTTGGAACTGTTGGCCCAGGGGGCACGCGATCGGGAGGTCGCAGAGCGGCTTTATATCAGCGAGCGGACAGTGAAGTTCCACGTGAAGAATATTTTGGCGAAGTTGGAGGTGAGGACGCGGGTGCAGGCGGTTTATCAGGCAATTAAACAGGGATGGATTGACTGAGCGTCCGCGATGACTCAAGTCCCACCCCCGCAGTTCATTCGTTGTTCTGTTTATCGTCGTGCTGTTTATCGATGATAGACAGCAGTGATCCTTGCACTGTCAAGCATGTTGGCACGAATCATGAAACCGGTCAGGGCATTGCTTGGATTTTCAGGTAATTCTAGGCGTTCCGTACCCAATGCATAGACGGTGAAGATATAACGGTGAACTTCACCGGGAGGCGGGCAAGCGCCACCGAATCCGATGCTACCGTAGTCGTTGCGAATTTCGATCGCGCCTCCAGGTAAGTTGTTATTGCCACTGGCATTTGCAGCTATAGAGGTCGTAGAGGCCGGAAGATTGACGACATTCCAGTGCCACCAGCCTGAGCCGGTTGGTGCATCTGGATCATAGACATTGATGGCAAAGCTCTTGGTTCCTGCTGGTGCTCCGGTCCAAGACAATTGCGGTGACTGATTTGCACCTTCACATCCAAACCCCTCAAAAACGTGGGTGTTGGTTAGCTTTTCGCCTTCGGAGATTGCTGTACTGGTCAAGGTAAAGTCCTGGGCGGAGACAGGGGATGCAATGACTGTGGCAAGCAAGAAGCCAAGGGGAATAAACTTGTTGAACATGGTTGAAGTCCTCTCGAACGGGAGTGTGACTGACACTCTGAATTTAACAAGGACAACTTCGCGCGACTTCCAGTAATCAGGCAAGATCTATCGAAAAACGCTCAACCCCAGGATCACCCTCCAACTTTGCGGATCTCGCTGGGTTTGATTCCGAATCTCTTCTTGAACGAATCGGAAAAGTGGGACGGTGTTTTAAATCCGCAATCCAGTGCGATCGCCGAAATTGGAATCTCTGTTGACTGTAAAAGACTAAGTCCATGTTCTAGTCTTGTATTCTGCAGTATCTTCGAAAACCCTTGTCCAGACTTGGCAAGCCAACGCCGTAGGGTTGCTTCGCTAATGGCAAAATGATTGGCAACATCGCTGGATCGCCAGGGGTGGCTCAGGTCGGTTTCAATCAGTCTTCTGACTTTGCTAAGTGGTTTCTCGTCATCATGGGGTGAAAGGTGAATACCATGATATTTAATCCAGAGTAAGGGTTCCAGCAGGCGATGCTGTTTGAGCGGTTCTGGTAATTCGGTGTCATTGAGTGTGGCCTGAATGGTGCTCAAGATTTGGCGAGATTGGTCTGCACAACCCGTAACGCTCTGGATTCCAACGGACTGAGGCGTTGCTGTTTCATGAGAGAACACGGTTTCTATCATGTGATGCGGGAAGCAAATGCCCGTCGCCCGATAATCATGGTCAAGAACGGGGCGATTTTCCATTGTTACCATCGACCCCGGTGGGCAGATCATCACATCTTCGGCATGGCCGATCAGTTCACCATTGATCGGACACAACACTCTTTTGCTGCCAACGTGAATGAAAAATAGAAATGTGTATTGAAAATAAAGGTCTGTAAAGGTCGCCGTTGTTGCCTGAGAAATGGGCAGCATGGACACCTGCATCGTTGTATTAGCTTCTGGCTTGTCAGGGTTTGCATTTCCTCTCATGAGCCGTTGTCACTCCAAAAGCGTCCAATCCAAAAACGTCATCAAAAAAACCGATCATTGATTGCCATGAACGCCGAGCAGCGGCGGCGTGGTACTGAAGTCCATTCTCGGGCATCTCTGCCCTGTCGGTCTCGGGTTGAGATATTCATTGACGAGTGTAAAAATAGTCACCGCTCTCTGTCAGTCTAGCGCTGCTCTTGGGGAGATTGGGCTGAGTTATAGGAAGTGGAGCAAATGCAAGCAATGATTCATGTAGCCCATGCAATTGTGCAGATTACTACGCGTCAGTACGGGGGGGGCTAGAGCATGCAGATAATCAAATGGCTGAGGCTGTCAAAGACTTTGTAATTTAGCCCTCATTCTGTTGAATGCAGTAGAGCAAAGCGCGACCTTCGTGGGAACCATCTTTCCAAATATTACCCTTGTTAATGACCTCCCCTGGGGCTGACTCTAATCTGAGCTTTGGCCAACACTCTGCGAGAGTATCTAGACCCATTGCATAGATGCCGCCCCGCTCATGGTCAAGGAAATAGTGCTTGAGATAATGCCATTGCGCTGAAAAATAGTGCTGATACACCTCATTTGACTCAACAGCACAACACAGAGACATCAACGCTTTTAGGGATTCAAACTGCACCCACCAAGATTTACGGCGTACCCTCAGGTTTTGCCCCTCAAGTTCCATCGGCGGCGTCGCAGGTCCCCCGAAAAACATCCCTCCATTATCAGCATCCCAGGCATTTTGAATACAAAAATCCACCAAACACTGTGCAGTTTTGAGTACATCTATTTGAGGCTCTAAAATATCTCGGGCTTGCAACAGGCGACTGGCCGTTTGGAACGAAAAGCCGTATCGCATAATGTGCGGAATCGGCCTCCAATCCGGCTGACACAGCGGGAAAACTGCCCCAGATGGGAGCGCCATGCGTGTTGCCATAATCTCCGCAACTTCGATCAATCGGGTGGCGACTTTCGCATCGGGCCAGACCCTGTAGAGCAAATGCAGAGTATCAAGAAGGTCGCTATGGACATTGGCGTCTTTATGGCCGAGGGGCACGCCAATGGTATCTGTCTGCCACTGCAAGGGATTTTCGGCTTTGTTCTGGATGATATTCCCATCCTGGGTGAGAAAGCCTCTGTACCCTCCGTACTCGTCATCATGAGCGTAACGCTCTATCCACTCAAATGCTTCCTGAGCGAGCCTTAGCGCATCCATTTCCTGGGTGGCGGTGTAGACTGCACAACAGGCACTAATGCCATAGATAATGCCGTGTACATGTTTGGTGCCTTCTTCCAGTGGTTTTCCTGCTCGGTTGAGCTGGTGGAACCAGCCCCCAAACTGATGGTCCCAAAGGACATCGCGTAGGTAGTGGAATCCATGCAGGGTGGCCTTGCGTAAGCGTTCCTGGCGCAGACGCTCATTGTCTGACTTGTGATCCGGCTTGTTATTTTGGATTGATTGCAGAAGTTCAGCTGCTAGCCAGGTTTGACGCGCCTGAAACTCCATAAGCTTGTTGTGAGAGCCACAGGGCTGCCAGCTCCGATCAAAATCGCAAAGGAATCCCCCATACTGGAGATCCAGACGTTTTCTCTCTAGCTTGCGAGGAAACCAAACATCGACGATGTGGTCGTTTAAGGCCGTCCTCAACTCTTCTGACGAGGGCATTTCCGGTCCTTCGTCTATTTTATTTAGGGATATCCCGAGCGGAAAATTCTTTGGAGAGAGGAGCCGACCCAAAAATCGATTCATTGCCAAAACAATCGCTCGCCTTGAAGCGCTCTTGTGTCATATCGCCGCCCCCAGGCACTTTTCAATGAGTTCAGTAAAGTGCTCAAAAGCTGTTGCTAGGATACCTAACCGTTGGCATCATTGCCCACTTCAGGCGCCAAGTAAAACAGGCCGCACTGCATTCGCCGGTTGCTGTTGCTGCCAAAAACTCTGAGCCCTGCCACAGACCCAAAGTCAGCGGCAGGAGACCCAGAGGCGTTGTGGGCGTCGCCATCCAATGATTGATTGTTGCGCAATCTAGCTTGATGTCTTGTACAGAATGTCGTGCGCCAGGTGGCGCCTTGCACTTCCTAAGCGCTAGGCACCAAATTTGTCCATTTGCTCCTTCAGATAATCCGCCGCATTACTCGGGTCAAAATCCCCAAACTTCATGGCTTCATTCCTGGAAACCTCCGCCGGAGCCTCCACGCCCAGTTCCTCCGCCAACTCGCGAGCCAAATCCGTGAGGAAGATCTGTTCTCCCAGCTCATCGTAATTGGCCTGCTCCGTCGGCATGTAATCCCAGCGCACCAGCTGCGTCGAAATCCAGCTCGCAAAACTCTTCCAAGGATAGGGATCAAAATAAATGCGATCGGGAATATCCAACGAATTACCCTGCCCATCCTCAAATTTACCCGTCATGACCGCCTCCAGAACATCTAGGGGCTGATTGAGATATTCCCGAGGAGCGATCGCTGCTGCAATCTTCTTCCGATTCGCCGGATTATTGGCATAGGTTGCTCCGTCGATAATGGCCTTATTCAAAGCTCGGAATGTATTGGGGTTCTCATCAATCCAGTTTTGGGCCGCGACAAAGGCACAACAGGGATGGCCTGCCCAGAGATCCTTCGTGAGGAGATGAATAAACCCAATGTCGTCCTTGACCACACGCTGGGTGAAGTTGTCCGGCAGAATAAAGGCATCGATCTGACCCGTGGACATCTTGGCGATCGCATCCGGCGGCGGCAATACCAACAGCTTCACATCCGTATCCGGATCGAGTCCTCCCGTTGCCAGGTAGTAGCGCAGGAGTAAATTGTGGTTGGAATAGTCGTAGGGAATGCCAATGGTCATGCCCTTGAAATCTGCTGGACCCTTCACCGCACCGAGGTGCTTTTTCGCGACTGCAATGCCTTGGCCATTATTGTTTTCAATGCTGGCAAGCTTCACTGAAAATGGCGTTGAACCTAGCCCCAACGACATGGCAATCGGCATCGGAGCCAGCATGTGGTAGGCGTCTAGCTCTCCGGCGATCGCTGCATCCCGCACCACGGACCAACTGGCATATTTCATCAGCTCCACATTGAGCCCATGCTTCTCATAAATTCCCAGAGGCTTGGACATGATAATAGGGGTTGCACAGGTGATGGGGAGAAAGGCTACCTTGAGGTTTTTCTTCTCCACATCTAGTGGTGTTGCGGCATCAAACCCAGCATCAGAAACTTCTGGCGCCTCTGGTGTGGAGGCACAGTTGGTCAGAGTCATAAGGGCAGCTCCCACCGCCACATTCTGTAAAAACTTGCGGCGCGTCACCTGGCTGGTGCGCTTCGCATCCGTAAAGAATTCTCCGGCTTTGGGGCCAAAGGCTGCGTTGAAGGCTTGGTCCAGCCCGCCTGCTAGTTTGATCAAGTCTCGCACCAGTCGCTCCCGCTTGGGGCTGCCGTTGGAAGCCATGCTAATGAACAGGGCCGTACGCAGCTCTGCTTGGCTAATGGCATCTGCGGTTTCTATCGCCGGAGCCTGATAGAGCTGCATCTTCAACAGATCATCGATCAGCTCTGCCGGGTTCTGAGGCATTTCAGCTTCTGCCATCAAGCGCCAGTGATCCTGGGTGGCGTGGAAACTGCCGCAGATGACGCAGCGGGTCGGTAGCATTTCGGGGGTGCCGCGATCGCATGTCAAATTACCCCATTGTCCTGCTGAGCCGATGTTTGCCGAACGTGCCCCTATTGCTCCAGACCCGACCATAGCGTGATGCCTTCTACAAAAGCGTTCTTATTGTTATTAGAACGGCTCTTTGAATATTTTTTTGTGAGTCTTAATACCATTTATTCGGATTGGTTTGTAACGATTTAAATGAAAGAATTAATCTCATTAATTGATGTCGAAATATTTATTAAAAACAAGGCGATGTTGCATTGCAACATCGCCTTGTTTTTAACTTTAACGTTGTATCGGGTTGGACAGCCTATTGGATTGTCTCTTGAAGTTGTTAGCCCCGCTTGGTCGCTTAAGTCGCAGCAGATAGAGCGGTTTCTCCCATATCTGCCAGCATCTTTTTCAGATGTTTCAACGCAGGCGTCACAATCGCGACAAAATACGCCTCCCGAAGCTTACGCTCGGCTGGACTACCGTGAACATAGGCCCTTGCCCCGGCATGGAGCATAGCCGCCTGGGACGATCGAAGCGACAATTCTGAGGCCGTCACCCGAGCCTGAATAATTTCTCGGGTGAGCTGTGGATTCGCGACGTCAGTGCAGGCATTGAGCTGATCGGCTAACTGATAGGTCCGCCGACGAGCCATTTGTAAATCCCGTTCCAGATCTTCTGCTTGGTCATCCAAAAATTGATTGACATGCCCCAAGCGACGATTCGATCGCTTCATCAGCTCAATGCAACTCGCAGTGAGTCCTAATCCCATTCCCACTTGAGTCAAAATAAACCCAGGACGAATACAGGCAACATAGTTGTCACAGGGTGAGGCTAAGACGAGTTCATTCGGGACAAACGTATTGCGAAAGAGACAGCTAAAGGTGCCTGTGCCTTCCAAGGCAATGAAGTGAGCATTGCAGCGTAGGGACATCCCCTCTAGTTCATCAGAGACGATCGCCATCATATAGTCTTCAGAATCTGCAAGCTTGGCTGCAATTCCAAAGTAGTGACCGGCCCCTAAGTTGGAGACCCAAGGTAACATCCCATTGACGATGTATCCCCCTTCCACTGGGGTTGCCGTCAAGGCAATTTTTTCAATCTCAGCAAAATGCTTCATCGGGTTAGATAAACCCGTTCCGGCCAGCTTTTTCCCCGTCGCAATCTCCGGTAAAAGCTTGGCTTTGAGCTGATGATTTTCTGTATTTTCTAAGTACCAGGTACAGGCCACCTGACACCAGCTAATAAAACCCGTGGATAGGCAATCCTTTGAGATTTCCTCAATACTCTGCACGGCTGCTCTGAGTCCCTTTCCGGAACCCTGATTGTCTACAGAAACAGCATGGGAAAAGGCATCAGCCTCCCC
>CALIJJ010000257.1 GCA_938017515.1 uncultured Pseudanabaenaceae cyanobacterium | reverse complement strand
GTGATTCCCTGTGACCAGGCCTATGGTCAGCGAAATCCTGAAATGATCTTTCGCGTTGACCGGAAGAATCTTCCGGCGGATATGGAGTTTAATGTGGGTCAACAATTGCAGTTCCAATCGCCGACGGGAGAGCCCGTTGTGGCCATGGTGATTGAACTCTCACCGGAGAATCTGACCTTGGATGCCAATCATCCCCTCGCCGGTCAAGATCTGACGTTTGAAATTCAGCTAGTGAGCTGCGGCGCTTAATTAGGCCCTTAATTACCTTAATTAAAGGTTAGAAATCCAAAAATGGATTGAACCGGCGTGAAACTTTTGCCAGGATGGCAGGTCTAATGGAGTTGGTTTCGTTAAGGTTTGGTCAAAAGACCTTCGCGAGGAAGATCCCATGCGACATCCTTTTGCCTTAGACCTCAAGGATTTAGAGCCAACGCTAGAAGAAGAAGCCCTGACCGATGCTGAAGCCGCTGCCGTGGGTGGTGGCTTGAGTATTGCGACCAAGGCCCTGTTTGAACAGGGCGGTCCCCCAGATGTAACCACGCTCGCTCTCGGTGAGGAGGGCGGCGGTCCCATCAAGCCGATTCGTCCGATCAAGCCCCCGATTGCAACAACGCGGGCTTTCGGTGAGGAAGGCGGTGGTCCCATCAAGCCGATTCGTCCCATCAAGCCCCCGATTTTTACAACGTTGGCCTTGGGTGAAGAGGGCGGTGGTTGCTGGTAAGCGATCGCCGACGACGTTCTAAACACGGCCACAGATAACGCGAGAGCCAAATACGAGAGCCAGTTGTAGAGTTGACTCATGGGGAGTCTGCAACTGGCTCTTGGCAATGTTGGTCGAGTTTTGAGTGTCTAGATTTTGAGTGGCTAAGTTTTGAACGGCTAAATTTTGAGTACCTTAGCGGTTGCGGATGACTTTCTCTTTGGTGATAGCTTTGCCGTTCTCCTCTAGGCGATAGCCCACAGGGCTGACGAGGAAGCGGCGATCGCCATCCTCAGCCACATAACCCGTTTTTTTGCCGTCTTGGACGGCTGTGGCGGGCAGGAAGACGGAGTTGCCTTTCTTTTTTGGCGTGGCGATGTAAGTAAGGCTCTGGTTCTCGCTGCGGCAGATATAGATTTCTTGCTTGCGCGTCTCGAAGTAAGCGGCTTGTCCTCCGGCTCCGCAGACGCTCTCATCAATAGCAATTTCGGCAGCGGCTTTTTCGGGTGCTGCTTTTTCGGATGCTGCTTTAGCTGCGTCCGGTTTGGTATCTGCCGCTTTTTCCGCTTGAGATTCGTTGAAGGTTTGGCTGCTGGGCTTATTCGTGGCCTTGGCGCTTGCTTTGTCGTTTTGATCGGCTGCTTTGGGAGGAGTCGCTGGCGCGGCAGGCGTCTTTGGGGCGGCAGAGGTGTTGGTCGAGGTGTTAGCAGACGCATCGGCTGCTGCTTCGTTCTGCTCTGGTGAGTCTGCTTCGGTCGAGTCTGCTGCGGTTGAGTCTGAAGGCTGGGAATTGCTGCCCGTGGTGGCTTGATCGACTTCTTCGATCACCTCGGTTGAATCCGGGGTGGCTTCTGTGTTGGTTTCGGGGGAATTGCAGGCGGCGATCGCCAATGCTAGACCCAGCGCGAGATAAATTCGTTTCATGGACGACCCTCAGGAAAATTGTGGTCTATCTTATCTCAATCGTTGGGCATTAGCCTTCCCGATACTGCTTTAGCAACTCCGGCAAATAGTCCACACCATCCACACCGATTAGGCTGAGTAGCTGCGATCGCCGCGCTGCCAACACCTGTTCGACTTTCTCCTCACCCAATTTGCCCGCTGTCAAACTGACCAGCGACGCGGCCTGTCGCCACTCCTGATTGTTTTGTTGCTTGAGCAAGTACATCGCCAACCAGCCATGGTAAAGCGTGTCCTCCGGCTCGTTGAGCTGATAATGTGCCTCTGCTAAGTAGGCATGGCTGAGGCCATGGAGCGAGGCATGACCCGCATCGTGGGACATACGCACGGCTTCTGCCAGGGCTTCCTGAGCGGCGCTGTAGCGACCCAGGAGGACGTAGGCCAGCCCTAGGCCGTTAACACAAAGGATCTGACCGACGCGATCGCCAAATTTCTCCGCCCGCTGTCGCCCCTGCTTCAGCCGCTCCACTGTCAATGACAGCCGATCCGTATCGACCCGTTCCTGGGCCTGGGCGGCCCGCACCTCGCCGTAGCCGACGCTGACGAGGGCCTGTTCTTCGCCCTGCTGGTCCCCATTTTGCCGTGCCAGAATCAAGGCGCGTTGGCTGCGGCCAATGGCTCCCTCAAAATCCTTGGCACTCAAGCTGGCTCGGCTGAGGTGATTCAAGTTGGCAATTTCGCAGCGGTGGTCCCCCGCTTCCTGGGCGAGCTGTAGGGCCTCTTCATGGAGCTTGAGCCCCGCTTCGCGATCGCCCATCCACATCCGTGAGTAGGCAATTAGGGTCAAAATCCGTGCTTTCTCCTGGGATTGCCCCAGGGCTTGCAGGGGCTGGTCCAGATACTGCACCGTTTCGCGGAATGCCTCACCGGACACCGAGACGAGCACTCCGCCATAGAGGGGGAAGTTCTCCCGCTGGGCAAAGGCGCGCAGGATTTGGATGGCGACCTGAAAACTGGCCGAGGCCAGCAGATTTCGTTCCGACTCTGGTAAACCTGAGCCCTGGCGGAAGCCGTTGCTCAGCTCGCCCCAGATCACCGCAAACGTCAGGAACGTCATCGCCGCTAGGTTACGTCCTCCGGAAATGCTATAGGGTTGCTTATCAAACCAAGTAATCAGGCCATTTTGCATACCGCGCAGCATCACCGCCAGCTCCACCCAGGCTGCGATATCCATGGATTGCTGAGCCTTCGCCATTTCCATGGCCGACTGATTGCCGGTTTGTCCGCCAAACAACTCCTTGGCGAGGCTGCTGCTGGTGTGCTTCGCCCAGTAGGCCCAAGGGCTGACCCCCTGGGGTCGGTTTTCAAAGCCAACGGCCCGTTGGGGGGCGTCATACATCCAGCCCACGAGATGCCCTTCAATTTCGTCGTAGGCGCGTAGACCGCGCTTCAAACCTTGGCCAAAGGGTTGTAGGGCAGGGTCTGCGGCTTCCAGTTCCTGGCCCAGGAGTGTGATCAGCTTGCGATCGAAAACGTAGCGCTGGTTGGGATCCAGGATCTGGTAGAGCACCGACAGCCGTTCTTCGGGGTCAGCTGCGGTGAGCTGGGCAATGGCATCGGCGCAGGCGCTCTGGTCTTGGTTCTCCTTTTGCCAGCGCTCCCAGGCTTCGTTCAGGATCTTCAATGCCCGTGATTTACGCATCGCCTTGGCTTGCTTCAGCTCATCGGTTTCAGCATCTAGCTGCTGCTGAATCTCGCCTTGGCGACTGATGAGACAACGTTCAAAGATTTCGCCGGTGCCGGGTTCGAGCTGCTTTTTCAGCATGCGGTAGACCTGCTCCTTCGAGCTGATCTTGCCCTTAAGGGTTTGGGTGATGACCTCTTCCACAAAGGTTGCGTAGCGCTCTGGCCAGGACTGGGTTTCGGACACAGGCTTTCCTTTCACTCAGGGTGGGCCGTGACACAATCAAGTGGCACGTGGGTGACATGATCATTTGATCAGTCGTTCAATAAAACTATACGCGAACACTTCTGGCAAGATTGTTCATTGGTCTTGCGTGAATCCAATGGGTGGAGATGGGATGATTGATGGGTATAGCCCCAGACGGGAGTGATTAGATTCCTTGAAGCTTGGTCTCTGTATGATGGTCAAAAATGAGGAGAATCGGATTCACGATTGCCTCTGCGATATTTTTGACCTCTTTTCGCAAATTCTTGTTTTTGATACGGGTTCCACCGATCAGACGCAGCAGATTCTCCAGCGGTCGTTTGGGATTACGCCGACGCCTGCGACCCTCGACTCGGACCAATGCTACAGCTTTGGTCATCTGCGCAATCAGGGGCTGGCGCAGCTCACGACGCCTTGGATTTTGAGTTTGGATGCGGATGAGCGTATTGATCGGGCTGAGCTGGAGGCGTTTGTTGCGAGGCCGGATGATCCGGCGATCGCGGGGTATTTCTGTGCTTGGCCCCACTATGAGGGCGATCGCCTCACGTTTGAAGATTACAAGATTCCGCTGTTTCGTCGGGGCATCCAGCGTCGGGGTCTGGTCCATGACAATGTTCAGCGGGACATTCGGGCCAAAGGGCTCCAGGCGGAGTGGCTAGAGGGGTTTACGTTACATCATTACCCGGAGGTCAAGAAATCTAGGCATAAATCGGATTTTTATCTCAGTCGTCTTTTCTGTGCGATTCAGAAGGAGCCTGAGGGGGTCCGATATTACTGGTTTATTGGCTATATGTTTTTTCTGGAACAGCAGTTTGAGAAGGCGAGGGAGTATTTGGCGATCGCTGCGGATTCTCACTCGCAGCTGTTTCCCGTTGAATGTCTCAATAGCAAGATGGTGCTAGCTGAAATTGAGGCCCGAGAGGGGAATCAGCGGGCTGTGGTGCAGGTGTTGGTTGGGGCGCTTGCGTTTTATGAGGATGTGGCGATGGACTTTGAGGTGCGGGTGAATGTTCGGCTTAGACCTTGGCTGGAGCGATCGCTGCACTATGCCCAGACTCAGCAACTAGACCAGATTCGAGCTTATCGTTTTGCCTGTTAGGAACGAGCATTTATTTGAATGGTAGGGCGCGTATTCCGCGCCCAATGCAGTCTCTATGACGCATCTCCATCGCCTTGGGGGTCGGGAATACCGATCCCTACAAGGGATTGAAAATGCGCTGGGTAAATTGTGGTTTTGTTCAATTCCTGTTCCTTGGGAAGTGTACTTGTCAGATCAACAAGACCCAAATTAATCAAAGACTTTCCCTCAAAATAATCCGGTAATTCAGCCCCCATCAACGCCAAAAGCGTCGCCGGTAAATCCGTAGCCTTACCCTGAGGCAAGACAAGACCCGGCATAAGCCCCGGCCCCTGCACCATCAGCAAACCGCGAGAACGATGCCCCCCCGTTCGAAAATAGGGCACCGGGCCAATCCTCCCGATTTCCGGACCCTCCACCACATCAGTGGGGTGTTGCTCCTGCCACTTCACAATCAGATCAGCCGGAGGAAGCCCCGGCGACGAATCATAGGGATCCTGGCGCGTGCGAATCACCTCAGACACCATGGCTTGCCCCGTTCGAGCATCGACCAAGTGAGACAGCGCCTCCGCAATCCCATCACAGAGCGACGCATATGCCGCCCTGCTCACCCGCCCCTGGGCTTCACGCCCCTCAAGGTTGATACGAATTTGCCCCTCCGAGTAGCTGGGCAACGCAAACGCCTTCATCTCCGGCCACAGTGGCTTGTACCAATTCGCAGGCATCCAGCTCAAACTGTCCCCCGCTAAACGCTGCTCGTCGGGAGATGCCAAGCCACTGTCCGGGGCACGCCGTTGCCACAGCTCCTGTTTCCAATGCTGGGGATAATCCCAACGCGGAGGCGGGAGTTCTCCTTCAGACCCAACCCCCAGGGCCGGACGCCCAAAATTCCAGCGATACATGAACTCCGGCATGAACAACATGCTCG
>CALIJJ010000256.1 GCA_938017515.1 uncultured Pseudanabaenaceae cyanobacterium | reverse complement strand
CATCATTCCCCAGACAGCCTCCAAGAAATGATGGCCCATGCATTGAGCAAAGACATTAGACCGCTTGCATCACTCTGCTGGCCCTCTCCCTAAATCCCTCCCCAGCGTGGGAGAGGGACTTTCAAGCTCCCCTTCCCCCAGAATTGGGGGTAAGGGGTTGGGGGATGGGGGCAGCTTTGGGTTGTGTGCAAGAGGTCTATTGAGCAAAGACATCATGCGAATTCATCGAGGGAATTCATCGAGCCAGGGCAATGGGCTGAACGGAGCGTCAAGCATTTAAGGAATTCGGCACACCACTAATCGAACTTGGTCAAGAATCGGACTTGATCAAGGCAAGAATCTTGTCCACAAACGCCTGTTGGTCAACAACGGGCTTGCTGATGTAGTCGTCAGCTCCACTTTGGCCGAGGAAATTTTCGCGATCGCCCCGCATGGCGTGGGCCGTCACCAGAATGATGGGGAGGTGCTTCGTTTCCTCACGGGCTTTCAGCATCTGAGTGATTTTAATGCCATCAATCGACTTTCCTTGGTAAGTACTCCGGGAGAGGGCAACATCCATCAGAATCAAGTCAATATCGCCGGAATCTGCAAACTGCACGACCTCCTCAACATCCTCAGTCGCATGGACATCAAGTCCCGCACGCTTCTTGAGGATCTTGGAAAAAACCAGAATATTTGCCTTGTCATCTTCGACGATGAGAACGGTGGCCATTTTGCATTCCATTCAGGAGATCGCGGCATCAGAACGCACAAAACATACAGAGGCCGTTGGCTACTATTTTTAACCTAAAATTGGCCCGTTCAACTGCATAGGAAGACATCATTCGCTATGCTAGGCCACAGGGAATTCGAGAGAAAACGGCCAAATCCCCAGACACAGAAGGATTTCAGCCTTTTCTTCCGCCAGAAGAGAGACAGGCTGTAAAAGTAGTTACTTACCTCGCATACCCTGGACAACAGGGTCGACGAACGCAATGGGGAGTTTTCCCACTCGCTATACGTTATGCAAGTCAGGCGCTATACTGCTCGCCGAATCGACCATTACCTCAGTTCCACAACGACTCAGCGCTGCATCGAGACTCAGTTTAGACCGCTTTTCAGCAAGCAACTAATACTTGAGTACTATATAAAAGACAATAGAGATATCCCCCTCGCAATGACTCATGGCTGATCAGTTAAACCTTTTAGATAACGACCGGGTAGTGCCCATTGCGCTGCACGAAGAGATGCAGCGGTCGTATTTGGAATACGCCATGAGCGTCATTGTGGGGCGTGCCCTACCGGACGTGCGAGATGGGCTTAAGCCAGTACAGCGGCGCATTCTCTACGCAATGCATGAGCTGGGTTTGACACCGGACAGGCCCTACCGCAAATGTGCTCGCGTCGTCGGAGACGTGCTGGGCAAGTACCACCCCCACGGGGATCAATCGGTCTACGATGCTTTGGTGCGACTGGTTCAGGACTTTTCCTGTCGCTATCCCCTGATTGCCGGTCACGGCAACTTTGGCTCCGTCGACAACGATCCACCGGCAGCCATGCGTTACACCGAAACGCGGCTAGCAGCCATCAGTAATGAGGGCATGCTGGGGGAAATCGGCGACGAAACCGTCGAGTTTACAGACAACTTTGACAGCTCCCAGCAAGAGCCCGTGGTCCTTCCCGCCCAGCTTCCCTTCCTACTCCTGAATGGTTGCTCCGGCATTGCAGTGGGTATGGCAACCAACATTCCACCCCATAATTTGGGTGAAATTGTTGATGGTTTAATTGCGCTGATCGATCGGCCCAATCTGACCGATGAATCCCTGCAAAAAATCATTCCTGGGCCAGATTTTCCGACCGGAGGAGAAATTGTAGGTCTCGACGGCATTGAGAAGGCCTATACCATCGGTCGGGGAAGCATACCGGTGCGCGGGGTAGCCAACATTGAAGAGCTTCAAGCCGGCCAAGGGCGCAAGCGACGCCGGACGGCCATCGTCATCACGGAACTCCCCTACCAGGTGAATAAGGCCGCCTGGATTGAGAAAGTCGCAGACCTCGTTAACCAGGACAAGCTTGACGGCATCTCGGATATCCGCGACGAGAGCGATCGCGATGGCATGCGTGTCGTGATTGAACTCAAGCGCGAAGGCAATCCCGCCCATCTGCTGCAGTTGTTATTTCAAAAGACAGCACTGCAATCGAACTTTGGCACGATCCTACTCACCATTGTTGAAGGGCAGCCCCGTCAGCTCAGCCTCAAGAATATTCTGGAGGAATTCCTGGCCTTCCGTGAGGAAACCCTTACCCGCCGCTATAGTCACAATCTTTCGGTCACCCAAGACCGCATGGAAATTGTCGATGGTTTGCTAAAGGCTTTGGGAGACCTAGATCGATTAATTGAAATTTTGCGCGAGGCACCGGATGCAGCTTCAGCGAAGGCTCAATTCCAGGTCGAGTTTGACCTTAACGATCGCCAGTCCGACGCCATCCTGGCCATGCCCATGCGGCGAATCACCGGCATTGAGCAGCAAAAACTCCACGATGAACAGGAGCAGTTGCTGGGGGAAATCGAAAAACTGGAGAACTTGCTCGGCAATCGCAAAGAACTCCTCAAGTCTCTCAAAAAAGACCTGCGTGCCCTCAAGAAGAAATACAACAGTCCGCGCCGCACCCGCATTCAAACCAAGGAAGCCGCAGCTCAGTTCGTTCAGGAAATCGCAGAAACCTTTGTGGACAGCGGTAAGGTGGAAGAACCCACAGCCCTGGAACTGAGCCAAAAGGGCTATTTGCGACGGCTACAACTCAAGGCTTACAAGCGCCAAGGTCTACCGGACATCAATCCGAACCTGGAGGAAGCCGAAGACTTTATCACCCAGGTTGAAATTGCAAATCCCAACCAGGACATTGTCGCCTTTACCCGCGACGGAAAAGCCTACTCTGTTTCGGTTCGAGAGGTCACGCTGATCAAGCGAAAGGGCCGGGGCGAGCCCCTCATCACCTTGCTGCCCGATGCGATTCAGGCAGACCCAGACAATCTGCTCTGCACCTTTGTGCTGCCAGACGATCACGAATCGAAGGAGCTCATCATCGTCACCCAAAAGGGCAAGGTGAAACGGCTCCCCCTCTCGGATTGCGCAGGGTTGACCGGGCGAGGTCTGACCCTGGCCAAACTGAAAGATGGCGACCAGATTCAGTTTGTCGTGCCTGCGGAGGAGGGCCAGTCGTTAATTCTAGCGACGTCAGGTGGTCGGATGTTGCGTTTCCGCATTCGGGATGATCAGTTGCCGCGCTCCAATCGCAACAACCAAGGGGTGAAGGCGATTCGGATGCGATCGACGGAGCAAATCGTCGGCTGTGTTGCGGTTAGCGGAGGTGCAGAGTTGCTGATGGTGTCAGCCAAGGGCTTCATGAAGCGCATGCCTGCGGATTTATTATCAGTGGGCAATCGTGGCGATTTGGGCAATGCGGGCTTTAAGCTTGCCCTCAAGAGTGATTCCCTCGCAGCGGTGTTGCGATCGAAACCGAATGCGGTTGTGACCCTAGTGACGGATCAAGAACGGGTGGCAACGTTGGACATTAGCGATATCAAAATCTATGGCAAGGATAGTAAGGGAAATCGCTGGATTCAACCGGAGCGCTCGGAGCAGATTGTCTCGGTGTCGGTGATTGGAATGGAAGTCGATTAGGTCGTCCCCCCTATCGCGACAACCAGAACAGTATCCCCAAAACCACCCATGGGGGTACCTGTTTTCGGTGAGCGGTGGGCCTAGATTAGGGTCAAGCATCCAAACCTAGGCCACCACGGCTCACCGAGAACCCACCATGAAGACCGTCAAGAACCAGCTTGAACTCACCACACCAAGGCTTCAGCAAGGCAGTCAAGGCGCTGCCGTGAAGCGGGTACAAAAGCTTTTACTGGGACGCGTTACGCTCCAGGGGTTCAGGGCCGATGGCATTTTTGGTGACGTGACGGACCTAGCGGTGCGGGTGTTTCAAAAGCGATCGTTTTTACAGGTAGATGGCATTGTCGGCCCCCAGACGTGGCTGGTGCTACTCAGCGGTGGCATTGGCCATTTGCCAACCGTGCGGCGGGGAGACCACGGAGAACAAATCAAACGACTCCAGCGGGCCCTGTTCTTTGGCCCTGAGACAGGAACGGAATTTCAGGTCCAGGTGGTGCTGGGGCACCGGGGATTTTATTTTGGGGCGATCGACGGCAAATTTGGACCCATGACAGAGCAGGCGGTGGAGGCATATCAGCAACTTCCCCTTCCAGAGCGGCTACCGCTGTCGAGCATTGATGGCATTGTGGGACCTGAAACCTGGTCAGCCTTAACGCTCCTGATGGCGAGGGTCACGCACATCGGGCTCTGAAGCGTCTCAGGGACTGCGTCCTGCGGGCAGTCAACCCGCGTAAAGTCTAAAAGTCTAACGGACTTTTATCCGCCTCCATTTTGGCGGTGCTGACTTTTGGCGGTGCTGACGGAAGGGATGCTTGCTGTGGAGATGAATCGTGGTTCATCCGGCTTTCCTAGGGTCTTGCGCGGGTCTTTCGCGCTGGATTCATTCTGGCAATCAGCCTCCCTAGTTTTCTCAGCAACCCCCTAGTTTTCTGAGGTCTTTGCGGCAATTTTTATTGCTACGCAATACTGCCTCGCTTGCGCGCCTCCTTAAATGACGTCCCCACATTGCGCAGCCCTGCCTTCACCATCTGCCGCTCTAGCAGGTTAAAAAATCGCTTGCGATCGCCCCCCCGAACCACCGCCTGATTGTGTGCCTCCGCCAACGCCACCGGATAGCCGTAGCCCTTCTGCACCTGTCCCAACACCAGACTCAACGCCGAATCGAATAGCGAACGATCCTCCGCGACCCAAGCCGGAAACTCCACCCGCGCAATCTCGGCCCCCACATGTAGATAGCAGAAATAGATCGTCTGCTGTGGCCCATACTCCGCCAAAATCTTCGCCGAACTGCGCCATAGTGGCCCTCGCTCCCCCGGCTCCAACATCGTGGACCACAGCGTCACATCCCGCAGCGGCGCAAACACCTGACAAGGAGCTACATCTGTTCGCCCCTCTCCCCCCTTGGAACAGTGCGTGGCACAATCCGGGAAATCAAAAGTACAGGACTGCAACCGTAAAAAATTCAGCGACTCCGTACTGCGCGATGCACTCACATAGCCCACGAACGGAATCCGCAAGGCCTGGAGCTGTTCCCAAGCCTCCAAAATATCCGGCAGGATACAGTCCCGGGCCTCCCCCGGCAGACTGTCGAGGAACCAATAGATCAGCGAGCCATCCACCATCGCCAGCGCTGGGCAGTGAGCCTTGGACCTTGAGCCTTGAGCATCAACCACCACCTCACGCCCCTTTGAAGAAGCGAATTGTGAATTCTGCATGCTCAATTCTGCATTCTCCCCTCGAAGGGCTTCCCCCAACTCCGCCAGCATCTGCACCTCCGACACCGTCCGCCGATGGCCCATCCACTCCTCCGTACTGAGGCCCCATTTGCGGGCACCGTAGAGGTCATGGGATTGGTAAAACACCTCGGGTAGGCTATCCAGCAAAGGTTGGCGACCCTGGCCATAGTGGAGAACAATACGGCCAATGTTGATCAGGTAACAATAGGCGATCTCGTGGTGACTGGGGGAAATTTGGGAGCCATCCGTGGCAAGGATCGTTTGCTGGGCTGGTGGGGTTGCGATCGCAACCTTCGTATTCAGCGGCTCCAGCGGTTCAGCGGCTGTAAAACCAAGGCGATCGCGCCACTCCTGTCCCGTCTGCACCAGGATGTTTTGGTTTTGGGAGGCGTCCTTAACCAGCCGCTGCGCTCGCCCTAGGCGGGCTTGGCTGGCGATCGCCTCCTTCGCCAAGTGATCACTGATGCCCTGCATCTGCAACGCCAATTTGGTCAGGTCAAGCATGAGGCAATCTCCCAACGCCTAGGCTGAGTGAAACACGGTGAACCCCAACAAGCCAGAACCCTTGCGTCAGTTCGTTGGGTTGTGCATGACTCAACCCAACCTACGGAAATTGCCACGCGGAGAACTGTTCCAAACTCAACAGCTCAACGCGATCGTCCGCAACAGCGGCTTGGCGGTCCTTGGCGATGTTGTAGCCCCAGTCTACCAAGAACAACTGTACTTCCTGCAAATCCGCCTGGTCTTTCACCAGTTGCAAGGCTGGGAGGCGATCCTCCACAAACCAAAGCGAAGCATTGCCCCCAGCTTTTGCTTTTAGGTCGCGCAGGGTTTGGTACTTGGGCTGTTTGATTTCCTTGCCAATCACCTGCTCCGGTGCAACATCCACGCCCCCCTGGGCCAATAGCTGACGGATGAAGCGGCCTTCTTTCGTAGACACAATAAAGAAATCGGTGCTGCTTTGCTGGACTCGGGTGATGAGGTCGAGCACACCGGGATAAAAGCTGTGCAGGGCCAGCCAGTTGTCTAGGTTGGTGCGGATTTGGCGATCGCGCTCCCCGTCCACCTGGGCCACCAATTCCTTTGGCTCCTTCCCAGCCTCCGCAGCCAACCGCTTCACCAACGCAGGCCAATCCGCCAAAATCTCATCGTCACTCAGCCCTTGAACCAGCGCCGCCACCAACACCGGCATCTCCCACCCCGTTTCAATCACCGGACGCAGATAGCGAAAGCGATCGCCCAGGTTTTTAGGCTCCGCAGCCTCATCCACATGCCAACAGCGCGCATAGGCCCGCCAAGCCGTCTGCCAATACTCCCGCAGCCCATCACAGACCACACCATCAAAATCTAGGGCCAATATATTGGGGGCCAACCGATGCGAATTCAAGATATCCGGAGCCATGGGCAGCGCCTCGATGTGATGACCATCAAAAAAATAGCGATCAAAAAAACAACGATCAAAAAAGGGAAGGAAGCATTGCTTCCTTCCCTTTTTCTTGAGCTGGGGTGCTAGGATTCGAACCCAGGAATGGCGAGACCAAAACCCGCTGCCTTACCACTTGGCGACACCCCATCGGTGTTTGCCTTTGTAAGAATAACAGCAGGGGGCTGGTCAGTGTCAAGAGATCCTGGGAAAAAATCTTTTCCAAGATTTAGTCCTGCGCCATTGGCCTGAACCGCCCCTCCAAATCCCAACCCAGCAGCGACGTTTTAAGCAGATGCTCGATAGCGCTTCAACAGGGGATGGAGACGAAGCACCACCAGGACAATCGCCAACAGCGCATCCAAGCCTCCTGGCTTTTTGCGGCGCTTCCAATGGGTCATATTGCAGTAGAGCAGACGAACGAGCTGACGATGGCTCTTCAGCGGCAGAGACGCCGGAAATTGGACAGAAACCACTGTGTCTTGTCTCTTGACTGTCGCTCGCAACACCGTCCCCGAAATCCGACAGTTTTCCTGGGGTAACCACAGCTGCACCTCACTTCCCGGCACCAAAGCCAGAGGAAACTCAAACTGAGCAGACCCTCCCCCTTCAGATAAATCCTGGAGAAGTCCAGCATATTCCCGCTCAATCCCAGGCTGCTCAGCGACGACCAAACGACAGGGCATGGTTACGGGAAACCGATCCATCGTCCGTCGAACAGGCTGATCGACAGCAGACAAAATCGAGGCACCGATCAAGAGGCAGTTATAGCCGAGCCAAAAATAAATTGGGAACTGGTTATCCCAGGGAGCAGGCCACAGCCATAGCCACTGACCCACAAGCTGTACTGCAACACAGCCGAGGCTCAGCGTCAGCAGAATAATCAGCGGAAAACTATGCTCGAAGTTGTAGTTCTTGGCATCAAGCTTGATGCCTTTACGCGTCACTCGGCTCACCTTCCGAAAGGGGTTGCCCAGCAGCCGCGCCAAGCGCCCCACTGCGGGAAAACAAAACGTCGTCTCATAGACGTCATACCAGAACTGGGAAATGCGGTAGTCCGTAGACCAGCCCTGCACCGCAATACTAAAGAACCAAAACGGCGCGAAATAGTACAAAATTTCCGACAGCGTTGCATCCAACAGTGCCAGGTTGCCATAGATGCAAAACAGCGGCGTCACAAGCAGCACCAGTCGCAGAAAGGGCTGAATACAGGCAATAAACTGGGTCACCAAAAAGCTCTTTTGCCCCAGGGTCATGTGTCCCAACGGCAACTCATCCCCACAAAAATAGACCTGCCAGTTGCCCTGGAGCCAACGCAATCGCTGGTCAATAAAATCGTTGTAGGTCCGGGTGGACTCCCCCATGCTGAGGGTTTCGTTGAGATAGACAATACGCTGTCCCGAGGTCAGCATCTTGAGGGAGGTTTGGTAATCCTCCACGCAGCACTTCGTAAAGTAGCCCCCAATCTCGTCGAGGCTGGAGCGTCGCACAACATAGGAGCTACCACAACAGATGACGCTATTAAACACATCCCGACAGGGCTGGATGTAGCCGAAGAATAGCTCCAGATCATTGGGCAAAAAATCCGACAGCCCTAAGTTACGAGCATGGTAGTCAGGATTGTAGAAATTCTGGGGAGTCTGCACCAGGGAGATTTTTTCCTTCTGAAAAAATCCGACCGTACGGGTGAGGAAATGACGGAACGGCACAAAGTCGGCATCGACGATCGCCACCAGCTCCCCCTGAATATGCTCCAGCGCATGATTGAGGTTTCCGGCCTTGGCGTGGTCATTGTTGGGGCGGGTGATGTACTCACAACCTAATTCCTGGGCCAAGGCCCGGATGTGGGAGCGGCGCGTATCGTCCAGGATGTAGATTGTCTTGTGGGGATAATCCATCGCCTGGCAGCCGATGACCGTGCGCCGAACAATGTGCTCAGGCTCGTTATAGGTCGGCACCAAAACATCAACGGTGGGCAAATATTCCCCGGCAATGACATCGTGGGAGTATTGATCGGCTTGGCGCGATCGCAGCCCATCCGTGGAAAAAATCGTTTGAAACGAGTTCAAAATCGCCGACAAGACGCAGACACATTCCACGCCAAACAGCGTCAGCCCCAGTACCTGCTCTAGGGGCGTCGCAAAATCCAGCGTCGAGAGCGCTCGCCAAGCAATGTAGCGCACGGCCAATAGAATCAGAATCGGCCGCAGAATCAAGCGTGTCAGATTATTCGGCTTAATAAAGCGCAGGCCCGCCGTCACCAGCAGAATCAGCGCAAAGGGCAGGATGATCCGCTCTGCCCCCATGGGCATTGTGAGGAAATCTGGCAACGTATTGGGAACCGAAATGGGCGGTCGCTGGCGATAGGCGTCCAACGGTCCCTGACTATTCAATCGGCCCAGATAAAGAACCGTGCCACAGACAGACAGGCTGAGGGCAAAAAACGCCTTGACGGGCCAGGACACATCCTGCCGCCACATTTTTACAAAATTCATGGCTACTCCCTAGGATGCAAGGCGGCCAGCAATGCTGCGGAAACGACTCCACAAATCCAAATCCTGGGATGCTTCCCCCGCTTTCTGGAACGTCACGCGTCCGGTATAGCCGATATAGCAAAGATTCCCCGAGGCCACCTTGGCGTTAGAGACCAGCGCCGTGGTCGCCTGACCCGGCAACTTGACCCGCACCTGGGTGTGACGCGGCAGGTTCCGCTGAAGCGGTGTCAAGACATCCTGTCCAGCCACGAGGCGGCCCACCCCGCCTCGAATCATGCTCACCTCACCCTGCAGAACAATGTCGTCGGCACCATGGAGCCTCACCTCCGCTGGCGTGCCAATTTGCAAAGCCCCCAACGCATTTTCATCCACCACTGCATCAATCCAGCGCTGGTCGCAGTCCATCATCTTGCCCAAGGGCTCACCCTGCTGGACAAACTGACCGGGCTGAACAGCCAACTCCCAGAGAACGCCATTGGCCGGTGCATTGACCTGGGCAAGCTGTTTCTTTTGGGTTTCCTCACGCACCTTCAAATATTCAGCTTGGGTGTTGCGGATGGCTTGAGCCAAGAGAACAACCTCTTGCTGAAGCCCAACGATTTCCAGCTCCAATTCCTGACGACGGATCGTCGGGTCATAGTTGCTACGGGTGCGGTTCAGGCTCAGACCTTGGTCTACGGCTTTGCGGTTGACCCGCTGGGCTGCAATGCGGTTTTCCCAGCTTTTGACTTCGCTGGCGCGTTGCTCCTGCTCGGACTTGGCGATGTCAACATCAATTGCGGGAACGGCTCCCTGCTTTTGCAGCTTGGCAAGGCGCTGGTGATTGAGTTGGGCCAGCTTAAGCCGCGATCGCGCCCCCTCCAACTCCGACTCAAATTGCTGAATCTGATGCCCAACCTCGGAGCCCTCTAGCGTCACCTGCTGAGCAGCATCCTGACTCACGAGAGCCAGCATCTTTTGCTTTTGGCTCAATCGCGCCTTGGCGCCAGTCAGCTTCAACTGCTGCTCCCGCAAACGGCTGACCAACTCCTGACCCTTGACTTCACTGGCGCGGGTGTTCGTGAGCTTAAACAGCGGAGAATCTTTGACCACAGGATCGCCCGTTCGGAACACACCGGCTTCAATCACCCCCTCCTCAGGAGCCTTGAGTTCCACCAGGGCTCCGTTGACCACCGCGTCAACACTAATCACGGAGGTCATACGGGTTTGCAAATACTGATATGACCAGTAGAGGAGTCCGATGCCCGCCCCAAGAACCATCAAATTTGCAAGGGGCGATCGTAGGGAGACAGACTCATTACGAGCAAGGCGCTTACTGAGGGTCATATGAAACTCAAGAACAGGGTAGAGCGGTCGCAGGCTTAACAAGGTCATTGCGCCATCGCGCTAACGCATCGCAAAACCTAGGGCAAGTCAGACAGGACTTGCGGGTTCGAGAAAGGTGCGGATGTCGAAACCATTTCGGCCCGCCAGAAAATCTAGCGAGTAAATGTATAGGAAGCATGCTAAAGAGCGAAAATTTAGCGTTTATAGACTTGCGCCAATCTTCGAGCTGTCTATAACTTTTACCATTTCTACAGGGAGAAGATTTACATTCAACAATTAGTTTTAGAATCTCAGCTATTTTACGGAGGTCTTTCGCCAGAGCATGAAGACGAGGCTATTCAAACAATAAAGATTGCATAAAGGCAGTCTAAAACAACCGTAAATATGCGCCTAAAAATCATGGGAGCCTTACGGCCTATAGACCTTATCACTCTCACGACTTTCTCGCCCCCTGAGGTGATTTTCTAAGGAAATTCAATCATCAATAAAGACATTTAAGGCACATTAGACTTTCGTTTTGCCTCAATCAATTTGATGCTTTAAGTCCACTCAACGGAGAGAATATCGCCTTGATTGGTTGAGCAAACAACACAAGCTAAAAGCGATGACCAAGTCTCAGGTAGAGACATTGGATTCAGAGGCTTTGGTGACGTGGAAGACGCAACTGATGACGCAAGTCTCAGCTCTGCTGCCCTCGACCTCTTATATCCAAGGTCATTATGTACGTCCAAGGTCATGCTCAAGCTCATCATGCCAGACTGGCGCACACATCAACAGCAATCTGGGCTTGAGCCTCGTCAAGACGTCGCTGGTTACAGTATCCTGAGGACAGTCCAAAGGATAGAGAGGATGCCTTTAGAAAGCGGACTCATCCGCAGGATAGTCCAGAGGATAACAGGATGAACAGCGGAGAAATCGATCGGTTTCCGGTCAAGGATCTTCCGAGTCGATACGACAATCTAGCGCGTAGTGCCGTGTATAAGCGCCTAGAGGCGCTAGGGATTAAGGCATATAAAGTCGGCAACAAAGGGTTTGTCACTGGCGTGCAGCTCAGACAGCTCGATGCGCTGCATGCCTTCATCCAGCAGGGTGGCAACACCGCAGAATTCCTGGAGCGACAGGGGCTTCCCGATAACCGGGGGGGCAACTCCGGAGGTTCTCCCCCCGATATATCCGCAGGACTGTCCACCGGTCCATCGGACATTATGCAGGTGATGGCGGCGATCGCCTCCCAGATGGGACCTCGCACCCCCGAGCGCGATCGCTTTGCCTATTTCAAGACCCTGGAAGAAGCCGCCAAGGGAGGCTGGCTCCTGCGTACTTCCGAGCTGGCGGATCTCTTAGATTTGCCGGAGTCTGAAATTCGACAGTATGGCGATCGCTTCACCGATGCGGGCTTTGTGTTCACGAAGGCAGGCTATCGCTCCAGAGGAGAAGTCGCCTGGAAAGTATCCAAGCCCTAAGCCAGCGATCGCACTCAACTCAAGCAGCGATATAAAATGAAAAAGCCAGCGTTGCAGCGCTGGCTGGGTTGATTAACCGACCTGCTATGGACTGTCTGTGATTGGCAGTGATCGCGGTGGTGTTGGTGTTAGCGGTGGCTTGAGTGTTGGCTTTGGCTTTGGTGTTAGCACTGGCATCACCTAAAGAATTTAGGGATGGACTGTCAGCCGCTCTAATTTGATGCAAATTAGCAGGAGCTATACCCACCAGTGGAGGCGGTTCTCCTTGGACCCTTCCAGTCTTAAGGCATTGTCTTCAGGATGCTCCTGAGGACAACATTAGCGAGACCGAGTAGCAGAGCAATCCCCTGGATGATCTCGGCGCCTGTTCTGGGGAGCATCCCGGGAACAGTGCTGTAGAACCTGAGCGATCGCCCACTGTCGTCGCTGCTGATCGGTCTCAATGCTGTTGCGTGTGTTGCCGAGTCCCGGAGCATTCCAGGTATTGAGGTCCGGATCCCAGTAGGACCAGGTTCTCGCCCAGAGAATGGCTTCGGTTTCAGGCAAATTCATCTGCTTCGCTTCGGCTAACCACTCGATATATCCACGATCGAGGGCCGCAAGGGGAGCCTGGTTGGCCAGGTCAATGCCGTTGAGCATTTCGAGTCGGGAGAGCTTGATCTCCTTCACCTGGGCCTGCTTTTCTAGCTCTTTCGCCTGTTGTGCGAGTCGCCGGAGCTGCTTAGCATCGGCATCTTCAGGGGAGTCTGCGGCATGCTGGTAAGAAAAAGTCCCCCGATTCCAGGCCCGATTTCCTGGATCAACATGGCCCCAGTAGGCCCAGGTGGGCTCGCCTGTCAGGGTGCGGGTGCCTTCCGCATGGCCAACCACCCGAGCCACCAGGGATTGAGAACCGCCGTCGAAGGGCGAGCGGGCTGCAAACGATGCAAATGGCTTTGGCCAAGTCGCTACTTTTTTGACAGGAACGTTGGGTGGTTCTGGCGGTGCAAAACTCAGTGAAACCGAGTTTTGGCCCCCACCGGGTTTCGGCCTGTTTTCTAGCGATGATTTCACGATGGCTGAGGGTGCGGCTTTCGGTGCGGCTTTCGACGTTTCAGCCGCCAAGCTCAACTCAGACTCCAAGCTAAAGTCGAGCGCCACCGTGGCTTGAGCCATCGTTGGCCCAAGAATAAGCCCGACCAAACTTCCGGCGATCGCTCGCGCAGCAGTCCCCTGCCACAGCCCCCATCGTTCCATGCTCCTCATTTCCATCATCCTCCGATTCTGCAGAGGCCCCAGGCCTACTGCGTATCCAAAAACTGTTCTAACAGTTGGGTTGCTGGCTCAACCATTGTCCAAGTTCCATCGACCTGTTTACGCAGCATGGCGAGGGAGACACGATCGCCTCGCCCAATGCTTTGTCCTTGTTTGCGATCGCCCCAATGCTTCTGCTTCAGGCCACAGATTCGCATCTGATAGGCTGGTATCTCGGGACTGGAAAAGAGGGCACAGTCTGGGCTTGCATCCAGGGGTTGAATACGGCCATCCCTGGGCAGATACAACCCCTTTCCCGCTAGTTCGATGACAATATCGCCTAGGCCGCTGCTGACTTCATAGCCTGCAATGCGATCGCCGGGTTGTAGCTGCCACTGTTGATGCAGGTTCATTGCAACGGGTGGCATTGGGGAGGCAACATCACAGCCTGCTAAAAGCAGAGCACCCAGGACAAGGCTGCAACGAAATCTAGCATTTCTCATGTTATTCCTCCCAGTAAAACGCATAGCCCGCATACTCTTCGCCCTCATAGAGCAGCACCAACCAGGTCTGCGGATCAAACGCAAGGGGATAGGCTTCGCGCATGGCTGTGACATCAGCCCGCACCGCCAGTCCAGGTAACTGGCAGTAGGGTTCAGCGATAATCTCGCGCAGTGCGGACTTGGCAGAACGCTCAGGAATCGTGAGCATCTGGGCTAGGTCTTCGCGGGAGAGTACGGCATTGGGCTGCACGACTTCCTGGCAGAGATCGCGTTTGAAAGACTGACCAAAGGATTGAGCAACAACACCATTTTGATGCCCGCCGAAGTCTCCGAAAAAGGCAAGAGCCGCCAGAGCCCATCCCCCCACAACATAGATAATTTGGGGGATACGCGGGGATTGACTTGATACGGCCCAGTCAGCCTGGGGGATGTAGCATTCAGATGGATAAGCAACTGACTTTCCACGCGATCGCGGACGTTTCTGGGCTACATCCGCTTGATCCGCTCGCATTTTAACTGATTTTTTTGCAGCAGAACGATTGTCTGCCATGGGAAACCTCCAGTGCAGGGTTGCACACAAAACAAAGCATCTTGCAATTGCTCACCTCGGCAACGGGGTAAGACAACAGGTGAGATTAATTGACAGCAGACTGTCCTGAGCTCTATGGATTTTCCACAGGACAGACCTCAGGAAGTCTCAATCCTTGTTGTCCTGAGGCCTGTCTAGTGGACTGTCCTCAGGACAAATTCAATGTAACACATCCAGAGGACTTGTCCACATTTTTGTCCTGAGGACAGTTGATTTCCATGAGTGAAACATCATTAAAAATGGGGAGAAGCCTTTACAGAAATGGGCTTTCGACTGTCCTCACACTGTCCTGAGGACAATTCAAGCGGTTACGGCCTCCGTCAGCGAAGGCAGAGTTACGCCTCTTCCGTTGGTTCATTTTGCATGGCCTTCTCCGATCGCAGCAGCGGAAACGCAATCACATCGCGAATGCTGGGCGAATCCGTCAACAGCATTGCCAAACGATCGATACCAATACCCAAGCCCCCCGTCGGTGGCATGCCATACTCCAACGCCGTCAGGAAATCTTCATCCACATCATTGGCTTCCTCGTCCCCCGCAGCTTTGGCAGCCGCTTGGGCCTCTAAGCGTTGGCGCTGATCCACTGGGTCCGTCAACTCCGAGAAGCTATTGGCCGTCTCCCGACCGACAATGAACAGCTCAAAACGTTCCACCAAACCCGGCTTGCTGCGGTGGGGCTTCGCCAAAGGAGAAATTTCAACGGGGTAATCGATGATGAACGTGGGCTGAATCAGGTTTTCCTCAACTTTTTGTTCAAAGGCTTCGTTGAGAATCTTGCCAATGGAAGGCATCTCAGCCACCCCATGGATGCCCGCTTCCTGCGCAGCAGCTTTGGCCTCATCCAGCGACTCAAATGCCGCAAAGTCAACCCCCGTCGCTTCCTTGACGGCATCGTGCATCGTGATGCGTTTCCACGGTGCTTGTAGGTTGATTTTTTCCCCCTGGTATTCAATCTCCAACGTGCCCAGCACGTCTTCCGCTGCGTAAACCGTGATCGCCTCGGTCAAGGCCATCATGTCGTCATAGTCCGCATAGGCTTGGTAAATCTCAATCGACGTAAACTCTGGGTTGTGCCGTGTTGACACCCCCTCATTGCGGAAAATCCGGCCCAGCTCAAACACCTTTTCAAAGCCCCCCACGATCAAGCGTTTGAGGTGCAACTCTGTGGCGATGCGCAGATACATCTGCATTTCCGTGGCGTTGTGATAGGTCACAAAGGGCTTCGCAGCCGCACCGCCCGCCTCGGTTTGCAGGACCGGCGTTTCAATTTCGATGAAGTCTCGCTCATCCAAGTAGCGCCGAATTGCAGCGGTGATCTTAGCCCGACGTCGGAACGTGGTGCGCACCTCGGGGTTGACGATCATATCGACGTAGCGCTGACGGTAACGCTTTTCGACGTCCGTCAGACCATGCCATTTGTCCGGCAGCGGCAGCAGCGACTTGGTCAGGATGAGGTACTCCGCTGCACTGATGGACAGCTCGCCTTTGTCCGTGCGACGAACGCTGCCCTTCACGCCAATGATGTCGCCTGCGTCGGTGAGGTTCTTGAGGTTGTTAAAGGCTTTTTCATCGGCCTCGCCCATGTTGGCCTGGATCTTTTTCTTGTCCAGGAAGAGCTGGATGGTGCCAGTTTCGTCTTGAAGCGTGAAAAAAGCCAACTTGCCAAAGACCCGGCGGTTCATGATGCGACCGGCGATCGCCACCTCCACCTCCACTTCTTGCCCGTTCTCTAGGTCCGCATATTTTTCCTGAAGCGCCGCTGCCGTGGCAGTGGATTCCCAGCGGTACTCGTAGGGGTTTTTGCCAAGCTCGCGGAGTTGCTCAGCTTTTTCGATGCGGGTGGCGCGAAGGTCGGACATGGTTGGGGGCGTTAGCGATTGGCTAAATGATTTTGCACAGTCATCTAGCGTAAATTGCGGCGGGCGAAATTGGCTAGCGAGTTGTCTGAAACAGCGCCTGAGCCTGGGCACAATCTCGACCAATCTGCGCTTTCAAGGCATCCAGCCCATCAAATTTCTGCTGGGGACGAATGAAATCCACGAGTTCCACCGTTAGCCCTTTGCCATAGAGGTCCCCCTGCCAATCCAGCAGATGTACCTCCACCGTGACGGCTTGACCGTTGACCGTGGGGCGATCGCCAATATTCATCACCCCAGGTTGGGGCTGCTCCAAACCTGGCACGGCCAAGCTAGACACCCAAACCGCATACACGCCATGGCGGGGCAAAAACTTTTGCTCATCCACCTGAAGATTGGCGGTCGGGAAGCCGATGGTCCGCCCCAGTTGCTGACCCTGGATGACGGGTCCCTGAAGCTGATAGCGATAGCCCAGCAGTTCGTTGGCGATCGCCACCTCCCCAGCAAGCAATGCCTCCCGCACCCGAGAACTGCTAATTCTGCGGCCTTCGGACTGCTTGAGCGCCACCGTCTCCACCTTTACACCGTGGGGAGCCAGGAGCGATCGCAGCTCAACAATCGTTCCCGCCCGTTTCTGACCAAACCGAAAATCCTTCCCCACACTCACGGATTGGCACCGTAGTCCCTGGATCAGAATCTGAGTGACAAAATCCTCCGCCGACAGACTTGCCAACTCACGATTGAAGGGCAGCAAGACCAGTTGGTCCACCCCCAAAGCCTCCAACACCCTCACTTTTTCTGGAGCGGGCGTGAGCAGGGCACGGGGCTGTCCCGAGAAAAATTCTTGGGGGTGGGGAGAGAAGGTAACCACCGTACTGTAGGTCTTACCGCCGAGTTCTGGGGACTCTGACGCAGGGACGATTTTTGCTTGGGTCCCCATGACTGGAGCATCAAAGTCTAGGGCAGGCTGAATGACCTGGACATGACCCCGGTGGACACCATCAAAATTGCCCAGAGCCGCGGCCGTGGGCGTCAAAACTCGATTTAGAGAAGAAGCAATCCACACAATCTTAAAGACATCCGATCTGAAAACATCCCCTAGCTCACCATAGAGTCTAAGGGACAGAGTCTAAGCGACGCGCTGAACCGATGTCGCCACGGGCAAGATTTCTAGTTCCAACCCCTCGTGGGCCAGCTGACAGGAGGACATCACCGCCTTGGCTGCCAGGGCAACACCATCCAGAAAATCATCGTCATGGCTCGGATCATGATGAAAAATAATCAATTTTTTGACTCGGGCTGCACGCGCGAGCTTAATCGCCTCCTGCCATGTCGAGTGCC
The DNA here is from genome assembly GCA_938017515.1 of uncultured Pseudanabaenaceae cyanobacterium. Lineage (GTDB taxonomy): Bacteria > Cyanobacteriota > Cyanobacteriia > PCC-9006 > JAAUQQ01 > JAAUOP01. The sequence goes on along the minus strand of CALIJJ010000256.1, from coordinate 10,173 downwards.
CCCAGCCCACCTTGCTGGTGATGGGGTGATGGTATTCATCGTCTGTGTAGGTGCAATCGTGAATCAGAATATCTGCATCCCGAGCCAGGTGAAGCACATGCTCATCTAGGCGATCGGGATAATGTTCCGTGTCAGTGACATAGACAGCTGCCCGCCCTTGATAATTCACCCGATATCCGACCGATTCCCCTGGATGATTCAGGGGAGCCGTTTCGATGGTGATGCCGGAATCACAGCCCGCGCCGTGACCCTCCGCATGCTTGTCCGCAGAAGCGTTCGCCATACAGCGATGGCTGGCCAGGGCAAATGTATCGCCCGCTCTGAGGTCATGGAATTGCAAATTGCTGGCCATGATTTGGAGCGAGACGGGAAAGTTGGGGTGCAGCATTTGTAGAGCAAGGCGCTGTTCCACGCTGGAACCGTCAAGGGCGATCGCCCCATAGAGATGGAATCGATTCCCCGGTGCAAAGGCCGGCTCAAAGAACGGAAAACCCTGGACGTGGTCCCAATGGTAGTGGCTGAAAAAGAGGTGAGCTTCTACGTTCGTCTGGCCCTTGAGCGATCGCCCCAACATTCGTAACCCCGTCCCCCCATCAAAAATCAGGCGCTGACCATTCACCTGCATTTCGACACAGGGCGTATTGCCACCGTAGCGAACCGTATCAGGCCCTGGAGACGGTATGCTGCCTCGCACCCCCCAAAACCGAACCTTAAATTGACCCTGCGCCCCGCCCATATTGATTGATTCAGGAGTGAAATATCGTCACGGCCGATAGACCCGTCATTCAAAGGTCATTTCGGACGTGACCAAGCATTGACGTGGCTGATCGATTGAATACCGGCTTCCCGCTAAATCCTGTGAATTTGCTTGAACTTACTTTATGACCGCCCATTCAGACCCATACTTCTGTGGCGATGCGGCTGTTAAGATATACACCACAGCATAAGGTATCGCGAGCTTACAGGCTCAGGTGTGTGTGAAATTCTCTATGGCCGATTCCACAACTAACCCGCCCGTTCATAAGATCGCGTCAGAGTTCCGACTGTTGGGCTGGGCCAGTTTTTGGTTCCAAGTCGTCCTCGCAGTCGTGGCCGCAGGCATGTTGCTGTTAGGTGCCACCAGCATCGGCAGTGGTGCTGGGGTTGGAGGCAGCTTACTCTTTGCTGCAGCCGGACTCGTGGGCCTCGGCGTCGGTGCGTACTGGGCCTTTCGTTTTGCTCGCATGGGTCGCAAGCTCGGCGTTGTAGACAAAACCGTTCGCCCCAGCCGTGCCGAAACGCTGGCGCTACTGCGCAAGGGCATCCTCACCAACTTGATTGGCTTGGTGTTGATTATCCTGGGGGCAGAGGCATTCTCTGGCTCGCTCTTTTTCAAAGCCACCCGCATGGGACTAGGCTTTGGGGGCGGACTGCTCAATGCCAATAGCAGCGATCTCATTCAGCTCGTCGATATCTTTGTCGTGTTAGCCAATACGCACATCATTGCGGCCCACTTTTTCGGGCTGGCATCATCACTGTGGCTGGTGAACCGAGTTGCTCGCTAGGGCGTTGCAGGCGCTAGGCCAGCGGGATAATCAGGCTCATCCACACCGCCAATACGCTTGGGTGGCCAAAATCTTACGACAGCCCGACCAATAATTTTTTCTCTGGGGACAAAGTCCCAATAGTGGCTGTCGTAGCTATTGTTGCGATTGTCGCCGAAGACAACGTAGTGGCCTTCAGGTACTTTTTTAGGTCCCCATTGATAGTTGGGTTTCTCGAAGATGTAGTTTTCTTCGATCGCCTCCCCATTAATAAAAACCGTGTTGTTCCGCACTTCAACTTCTTCCCCCGGCAATCCGACCACGCGCTTAATGAACGCATCTTTGAAGTTTTGGCGGCGTAGCTCATCGGTGGGCTGGAACACAACGATGTCACCGCGTTCGGGCTCATCGAAGTGATATCCCACTTTGTCGATGATCAGGCGATCGTTAATCTCCAGCGTTGGCAGCATTGAGCCAGAAGGAATGTAGCGAGCTTCCGCAACGAAGGTACGAATACCAAAGGCCAGCAGGGCGCTGAGGCCCACGGTTTTTAATCCTTCAACCCAGGGATTTTCCTGTTCTGCCATTGATACGCTAACCTTCCTCTTCTGGATTTACTGTGGTCTGTTTTGAGCTGCTGCTATGACCCTAAGATACCCATCCGCAGGGACATCTGCCATTATCTGCTGCTCGCTAATTAAAATCTTAGCGCTGCCTCGTTGGGTAGCGTAGCAGGAGTCGGACCGGATTCATCAATATTTGACTCGACACCGGCACCTCCATCGGCTTCAACGCCTCCCAGGCGATTGGGGGGCCAAAACCGCACGACGGCCCGTCCAATAATTTTGTCACGCGGGACAAATCCCCAGACATGACTATCCAGACTGTTGTTGCGGTTATCTCCGAGCACCACGTATTGATCATCGGGGACCAATGCGGGTCCCCATTGGTAGTAGGGCGCCTCGGAGATATAGTCCTCCTCTAGGGCTTCCCCATCAATGAAGACAACGCCATGGCGCACTTCGACGGTTTCGCCGGGGAGACCCACGACTCGCTTAATGAAGGCATCAGTGAAATTTTGCTTTGCGAGGGCATCAGTGGGATTGAACACAACAATGTCACCGCGCTTGGGCTCTTCAAAGCGATAGCCCATTTTGTCGATCAGCAGGCGATCGTTGATTTCAATCGTGGGCAACATCGAGCCCGTGGGCACGTAGCGCGCCTCCGCCACAAAGGTTCGAATGCCAAAGGCCAGTAGCGCACTCAGACCGATGGTTTTAAAGCCTTCAATCCAGTGATTTTCAGAACGAGGCATCTTGGGCTGCACCATTGGCGATTGGGATTTTTCTGAATGTGCCATGCAAAGTCTGGGCCAGAAGAAGGGAGGATTGGCCGTCAGCGGCGAGCCAACAAGGAACTTGACGGAGTGGGACTGACCTTTGTTGCCGGAATTTTCCGGGTTACCGGGTTAAGCAGACGGGATACGAATCACCTGGGTTTCGTAGGTGCCATCTGGGTGGAGCTTGAGTTCTCGGAATCCTGGACCCACATCGTCGATGACGAGCTTGGGCGTCTGGGGCTTGAATTGGACACAGGTAGACGGTGTGCCGAAATAGTCAACGCCGTTGCGCTGGGCGACAAATTCTTGATGGATATGGCCATTGAGGACAAGCTTCACCTGGGGATGGCGATCGAGCACCGCCAGGAATTCCTCGGGATTTTCTAGGGCGATCGCATCCATCCAGGCAGAGCCAATTGGCAACGGATGATGATGCAGCGCCACCACCGTCGGCTGCTGCGAATACTGACCCAGCTCACGATCTAGCCATGCCAATGACGCCGCAGACAGACGCCCCTGAACCTGGCCTGGCAACATCGTACTCAGCAGCACAATATGCCATGCACCCAGTGGAAAGGATTTATCAGAACAGAACGGAGCCTGGGACAGCACCGCCTCTGTCGCATCCGTATTTTGGTCATGGTTACCGGGTAGCCAGTAGGCAGGTACTTGCAACGGCGCAATGGCATTGCCCAACATTTGATAGGACGCTGGCGAATCATCCTGGGAGAGATCTCCCGTCAGCAGTAGGGCATCTAGCTGCGGTAACGGTGCGAGGCCAGCCAACACCTGGGCCAACGAAGCTGCCGTATTACAGTCCAACATCTGCCCCTGGGCATCGGCAAAAAGGTGAGTATCCGTCAGCTGAACCAGCACGGGCGATCGCGCCGAAAATCTAGACAAAGCATTAAGCCTCACAAAAAACTGCCCCTATGACTTTGGATTTTCTTATATAGCAGATAAGATAAGATACGCTTCTCAACTATTTCAATATAAATAGCGGGAAGTTATAATCCATCGTCCCGAGGTGCCTCCATGTCGTTTATCGCACCGTTACTGCTGGTGCTTGCAGTCTCTCTGTTTACGATTTTTCTGATTATTGGGCTCGTTTCCGTGCCTTGGCCCGTGCTCGTGCTGGTTCTGTTCACCGGTTTGGTTGTGACCCAACGTGTGCTCCAGCGTTGTACGTTTGATTCTCTCTAGATGATCCAATAATCGGACGCACTCAATAATGACGCACTCAATAATTTAGAGTTAGCAGCGTCACACCCATTACCAACGTCACACCGGTCCATTCGGCTCATCAGCCCTCCCCAAGCCCGATCGCAAAGAAGGCTCCAACCGCGCCATGGCTATGACGCAGCTAGAGCCTATCTTCAGGGAAAATGGTACCGGTATGGCCGCGGCTAAATCGAGCGACTGCCCGCCCCTTTGGTTCCATCGGGACGGCCTCGGCGGCGCTTCTTACGGCGGTTCCAAAAGCGCTGACTACGGTCTGAGCGTCCCGGAATCAGCATCGTGACCCAGCGATTGAAGAGTGTTCGTACTTTTTCCAGCAACGTGGGACGGCGACGGCGGCGACGCATCGGGTCGTGATTTCTGCTATGAGCCTCTAACTCCACAGAATGCTCCGCACGAGCCCTAGGGCCGGGGTCGGCAATGGGGTCCAGGTTGGGCAGACGAAGGGGGGCAACTTTTTCTTTCGATTGGGGCATGAAACTCGTTCAAACTCATCCGTTGGCCCTAAGCTAAAAAAGCAACATGGTTCCGTCGATGGGGCCATTGGCCTTGCAAAAATTAGGTAAGGCAACCCTGTTCAGCCTATTTTTGCGTTCATCTTCCTTTTGTCCCTGACGCTATGCCTTGGTTTGTCAAAATTGAATCGGGAATTGTCGATCGGTCGATTTTCGATCGCTACGTCCCTGCCCACAAAGACTACGTGCACCAACTCATCGAACGGGGACACCATGCCAAGAGTGGCTACTGGGCTGAAAAGGGAGGCGGTATGCTGCTTTTTCAGGCGGAGTCCTTGGAAGTGGCCCGGGCGCTCGTGGAAGCGGATCCCCTCGTGAAAAATAATTGCGTCACCTACGAACTCCACGAATGGACCATCGTGATTGAGTAACGTTGGGGGCGTCACTTTCGGGCGAGTCCAGCGTGATTGAGTAAGCTGGTAGAAGCGCTAGGGCAACGCAGTGCCCTGGAAAAGCGTTGAAGGAAAGGATAAATCGCGAGGCGATGTCGTGGCCAAGAAGAAAAAAGACCCCGGTAAAACCAGCGACGGCTTCAAGATTGTGGCCGATAACCGTCAGGCGAGGTTTCAATACGAAATCATAGAAACCTTCGAGGCCGGTCTGGTGTTGCAAGGGACTGAAGTGAAGTCGATTCGTGAGGGTCGCGTCAATCTGCGTGATGGCTTTGCTCTGATACGTGATGCGGAGGCCTGGCTGTTCAATGTGCACGTATCGCCTCACCAAACCGCAGCCCAATATTTCAACCACGACCCATTACGCACCCGCAAGCTGCTGCTCCACCGGGAAGAAATCCGCAAGCTGATTGGCAAGGTGGAGCAAAAGGGCCTGACGTTGGTGCCCATGAAGATGTACCTCAAGAAGGGCTACGTCAAAGTCACGATTGGCCTGGGCAAGGGCAAGAAACTCCACGACAAGCGGGAGGATCTGAAGCAGAAGCAGGACAAGCGGGATATGGCTCGGATGATGAAGGGGAATTAGGGGGGTGACGCGCTCAGGCTGTGGCGCTTAGAAAGGTTTTGATGCGTTGGACTGCCTCTTCGAGGCGGACGGGCTCATGGACCAAAGCAAAACGAATGTAGCCCTCACCGGATTTCCCAAAGCCAATGCCTGGAGAGACAGCAACCCCAGTTTCTTCGGCCAGGCGTGTGCCAAATTCCATCGAATTCTTTTGCCAGGGTTCCGGTAGCTTGGCCCAGACGTACATGGTGGCGGGCGGCGTTGGGACTTGCCAGCCGATGCCGTGCAAGGCACGCACAAAGGCATCACGACGGGTTTGGAAGCGTTGATTTGTGATTTCGACGCAGTCTTGGGGGCCAGTTAGGGCAGCGATCGCCCCCGCCAAAATCCCACGATACTGATTAAAATCCACCACCGATTTCACCGTCCGCAGCGCCCCAATCAGCTCAGCGTTGCCAATGGCATAGCCCACCCGAAAACCTCCCATGTTGTAGGACTTGGACATGGAGAAAAATTCGATGGATGTGGTTTTGTCGCGATCGCTCTGCAACACCGACGGCACCGCAATGCCATCAAAGCCCCAGTCGGGATAAGGAAAATCATGCACGAGAGCAATGCCATGGGCCTGGCAAAACGCCACGGCTGTATCGAAGAAATCTCGAGTAGCAATGCCCGCCGTGGGGTTATTGGGATAGCTCAGCACCATCATGCGGGCCTGGGCTAGGACTTCTGTGGGGATGTCCTCAAAGACGGGCAAAAACTGGTTCTCAGCGGTGAGGGGCATCCAGTGGATTTTGCCATTGGCGAGGTGGATGCCACCGGGATGGGAGGGATAACAGGGATCCGGGAGCAGGGCGATATCGCCGGGATTGAGCAGAGCGAGGGGAATGTGCGCGGTGCCTTCCTGGGACCCAATCAACAGCAGCACTTCATGGTCTGGATCCACGGCGAGGCCAAATTTGCGCTCGTACCACTGGGCGGCGGCTTGGCGGAAGGGCAGGGTGCCGTGGTGCAGGAGGTAGCCGTGGGTGACGGGGTCCGGCAGGGCTTGGGCGATCGCCTCCAGCGCATGGCTCGGCGCAGGCAGGTCTGAAGATCCGAGTGACAGATCAATCAGGTCATGACCGGCGGCTAGGGCACGAGCCTTGGCCCGGTCCATCTGAGCAAAGACATTGGCCCCAAGGGGCTTGAGGCGATCGGCAAACTGCATGAAACGGTGTTCCTAAGTTTAAACGTGGCTATCGAGGATAGAGGCCAGTTTATCCTTATTGAGGATCCCTTCTGTGCGCTCGACGACTTCACCGCCTTTGACAAGGATGAGGGTGGGGATACCTTCGACTTTGTATTTTTTGACGGTTTCGGGGTTGGGGTCTACTTCCATTTTGACGACTTTGAGGCGCTCACCGTAGGTATCTGCGGCCCAGTCCATCATGGGCGCAATCAGGCGGCAGGGACCGCACCACGGGGCCCAAAAGTCTACGAGGACGGGGCCTTCGCTGTTGAGCACTTCAGCTTCGAATTGGCTGTCTAAGATGTCTTGTGCTTTACCCATGGGTAGAGACCTCCTTGCGATCGCGGTTGAAGCTTTCATTTTCCCCGATTGTCTCGATTTTCGGCCTAGATCGGCCTAGAAGCTTATGAGTGTGACACATTCGGTTAACGCTCATGTTAGAGTCGCGATCGCAAAATGCGTTTTGATGCGGTTTCTCCACGCTCATCACAGTCTTGCAGGAACTGGTAGAGCAAGGATTTTTCTACGTTCGGAAATGAGAGACTGGTCTCAGCTTCTCGGTATTGACCTAATTGCAAATGATAAATCGTCAGACTTTGTCCGTCATAGCGCCAAAATTCTGGCACGCCCATGGCTGCGTAGAGAGCATTTTTGTCGATATCGGTGTGGGTAATATCGACTTCTAGCACTAGGTCCGGTGGTGGGTCAGTAGCTAAATCAATTGTTTTCCCGCGCACTAACGGCTCATTAGCAATGTAGTAACACTGGTCTGGCTCGGCTCCAGCAGGGAGTTCGGGTCTGTTGAGGGTCGTGGACTGGAGGCTGCTGAGGTTCTGGTCAGTTTCTTCGGTGACGACGTTGATGAATTGATCAATCCGGCTGCTGCTACCCTCATGTTCTTGAAGCGGCGTCATGATTTCGAGGCAACCGTTGAAGTAGGTCAGTTTTGCAGCACGGCAATCGCCCAAAGCATCCAAAATTTGCTGGTAGCTTTGCCAACTAATGTTTTGAAATAGCACCCGCTGTTCGGCGGTGCGTTGCCGGGCTGGGGTTGGGGCAGTGCTGACCATGGCGATCGTGCGGAGACTGCTTACAGCTTAGCAACTGGGCTTAGACAGTAGGCTTTGTGAACGAACTGTTTACTCCTATCGTTCATCCAACTGCCTCTTCAGCTCTTCCAGCTCCGCATTCACAACAGAAGACTAGGAGGCTGAGCTGTGTCTTCTGGCCAATTTCTTACAGCAAGACTTCAAAGACCTTTCGGAGTGCCGTTTCACCACCCCACGCTCGCCGAATATCTTCTGGGTCCAAAATACGACAATTCCCGAAAACCCAGTTTTTCTGGAGCTTCCATCCTTGGACATTAGCAAGATCTTGCCAAAACACCGTTCCCCCCAAAGTCTCAGAAGGAATGTTGGGCATAGCCCCAAGCTCCTCGACGATTCGACCGACTAAGCGGGGATCGCTTGCAATTTTGGTCAGGACTTGAACAGCTAAGTACTCGGGAATCCCGCCCATATCAATAACTCCAAAAAATTATTGCCACAACCATCGTGCTGTTGGATAAGTCGCTTCAAAGAAGAAAATGTTGACTTAAGCCCCTTCTTACAAGCCATCCAACCGCTTCTTCAGCTCTTCCAACTCTGCATCCACAACAGAAGGTTGAGCTGTTGGCTGAAGCATTACAGGCGTCATAGCCATTTCTGAAGCAGATACTGAAGTCAGTTTCGGAGATGAATCCGCCAGCTGTCTCTTCATTTCCGCCAACCCATCCTCCAAATCACCGTCCTCTTCAAGGCTCACAAGCTGGCTCTCCCAATCGGAGCCTGCCAACTCGTGCGCAGCCTGAGCCCGTGCCTCAGCATCTAGCACTCTTTTCTCCATTTTCTCAAAACGCTCAAAGACAGTCGTTGCGATACTTTCGTCATTCTTAGTTACGCTGCTCGTCCCAGAATGATCCAATTCTGTACGCTTGCCTTTTTCAAGCTCCTTTCTTAGCCGTATCTGCCGGGTTTTCAAAGCTTCGATCTTGGCATCTTTGGCTTCTAGCTGCTTTTCGAGCCCTTCGACCAAGGCTTCTGATTGTTGCTGTTGCTCTAAACATTGAGCTGCCTGCTCAAATTCCCCATGTGTTGCTGTTGTTAGCTGAAATTTCTGTTTCCATTCGACCAAGGACAATTCATTTTTGTGCAGCTTTTGGATAAGTTGCTGCCGTTGCTCCATAGCTTGAACCATGGCCTGGTAAACACTTATGAGTTCAGCCTGTACATCAGAAATATTGTTAACTGAAGGTAACGTTGCAAGGGTCGTCTTGGCTTCGGCAGCAAGAAGACGTGCCTTAAGCATGTTTTTTCTGGTCTTGGTTTCGGAAATCTTCCCTTGAGAGTCAACCAAGCTCCTCTTGAGCCGAGCAACTTGCTGTTCCTGCTGCTCAAGTTGCGTTTTGAGAGCTTGAGTCTCCACAGAATGGCGTTTTTTGCGCTCTAGAGCTTGGATAGCAAGATTCTCATCCCCTCTTTTGAGAGCTAGTTCTGCTCTTTGGTACCAAGTCTTTTCTTGAGATTGGCTGTGGTTATATTGACGTGCAGTTTGTTGACAGCTTGCTTCTGCCCGAGCCACAGATTGACGCAGGTACAGTAGGTTATCCTGCATATCTTGAACGCAGCTGTCTAAAGCTTGTACAGGATCTTGCGTACTATTCCTTTGCGCATTGAGATGAGCCCGAGCAACAAGGCTAGCGCGATCTAACAGTCCCATATCACCTCTCTAAGACCATCCGTGGATCGATTCACTTTATTCAGTGGCTTTTCCAGAAGAATTCGCCATCAGAAGTTATCTATACGACAAACAATTTTTCCGTAGAGAAAAGCATCATCAGGAACTGAGGAGAATAAGAGTGCAAAACCAAAGCCCCCAGCCTTGAAAGACTGAGGGCTTTGAAAGAAAAAGCTCTAAAAGAGATTCAAGACAGTCAGGCGGCAGCCTTACAAACCATCCAACTGCTTCTTCAGCTCTTCCAACTCCGCATCCACAATAGAAGGCTCAGCCGTTTGCTGTGTCGCAGCATCAGTCACTGACGTTTCAGATGCAGGGAGTGCTGTTTGATTCGCAGGAGCTGCGGGGGCGAGCTGCGCCTTCATCGCCGCCAGCTCATCTTCCACATCACTGCCCGCTTCCAGGCTTGCGAACTGACTCTCTAAGTCAGCACCGGCCAATTCTCCGGCAGCCTGAGCACGCGCCTCCGCATTCAGTACCTTCTCCTCCATGCGCTCAAAAGCTGCCATGGAAGAACTGGTGCCAACATTGCTCACCGCAGACTGAAGCTGCTCCTGGGCTTTCGCCGCCTGGGCGCGAGCCTTGAGCATATTC
>CALIJJ010000255.1 GCA_938017515.1 uncultured Pseudanabaenaceae cyanobacterium | reverse complement strand
GTCAAAGAGATCTTTGAGAAATGGCGTCAGCAGATAAAGCGTCAAGCATCCAAGCTAAGATCAAAGTAGCGAACTCATCCCTGTTCAATGAGTAAAGTCGAAGTCCTCGAAGCCATCCAAAAACTCACCCTCGAAGAGATTTTGGAAATCATCGAAGCCGCTTCCCAGCGTCTGCGGCAGCTACTCTTGCCCGCCTCAAATCCTGCCACGATTCAGGATGACGACCTGACCTCAGCTCAGTGGGAAAGCGCCATCGCCATCAACCCCAGCTTTGCCTTCCTCCACGACCCCGAAGAAGACATCTACACCCTCGAAGACGGAAAGCCAGTCAGCTATGAAGGGTAAAATCGTCCTCATCCAATTTCCCTTCGACGACCTTTCCTCCAGCAAAGTGCGCCCTGCCTACTGCTTGGATTGGCAACTACAAGCACGTCATCTTTGCCCTGAGCACCAGCCGTATCCCTAACGCACCGCTCTCCACAGACATTGTGCTAAGCAGCCAGCACCCGGACTTTGGCCAAAGTGGATTACGCCAAGCCTCCACCATTTGCCTCGATCACCTCATCACATTACGTCAATCAATGATTCGCCGTGAATTGGGGGAACTCAGCACTGATAGCCAAGCTGAAATTGCGAGAATCCTTTGCGAACTTGTGTCGGCCTAACATTTGGGCCTCGACATCACCTGACCTCTACAGAAAACCGCCAATTTTTATCGCGATCGCCTCCCTACCCCCCACCCAGCAAGCTTTTTACAATGTAGTCATTGGAGCCACAACACTCGGTGAACTTCTAGGGGCTCCAAAAAAGGAGTGCTTGTGAATCAACTCAAAACCTTGGGCCTACTCGCCCTACTGAGCGGAATCTTGGTCGTTGTTGGTCATGCAATTGGTGGACCCAGCGGCGCGACCTTTGGCCTAATGATGGCCGCTGTAATGAACCTGGGGTCCTGGTTCTATAGCGATCGCCTCGCCCTCGCCGCCTACCGCGCCCAACCCGTCACCGCCGCCCAGGCCCCCGAACTCCACGGCATGGTGCAACGTCTCAGTCAGCGGGCCGAAATTCCTATGCCTGCCGTCTACATCGTGCCTAGTCAAGCTGCCAACGCCTTTGCCACGGGCCGCGACCCCGAACATGCCGCTGTGGCTGTGACCGAAGGCATTCTGCGGATGCTGCCCAGCGATGAGCTGGAGGGCGTGTTGGCCCATGAACTGAGCCACATCACCAACCGCGATACTCTCACCCAAGCTGTAGCAGCAACCGTTGCCGGTGCCATCTCCTGGCTCTCGCAAATGGCCTTCTTCTTTGGTGGTGGCCGTGACTCCGAAGGTGGCAATCCGATTGTGGCCCTGGCTTCGATCATGATTGCTCCACTCGCCGCCAGCGTGGTTCAAATGGGTATCTCTCGCACCCGTGAGTTTGCTGCGGACGAAGGGGCGGCTCGCCTCACGGGTAATCCTCGCGCTCTGGCCAATGCCCTGCGTCGTCTGGAAGCCAGTGCCAAATCCATGAGTCTAGGCGGCAACCCGGCCTATCAGCCCCTGCTGATCATGAATGGGCCGAAGCGCAACTTCTTGGCGAATCTGTTCTCGACCCATCCTGCCACGGGCGATCGCATCGAGCGTCTGCTGCAACTAGAGCAGAACCTCGGTGGTACACAGTCCCAGCGCATCGGTGGCTTCAGCCTCTCACTCTAGCTGCACCCGATGTCTTGATCCCAAGTGTGAGCATCCAGGTGTGAGCAGCCCAGGCATGAACAGCCCAGGCGTAAGCAACCATAAGACGTGATCACAAAAAGAGCGAAGCTGGGTTTCAGCTTCGCTCTTTTCATTGACGGACGATGGGCAAAGGATTCTTACCCGAGAGCACTTTAGGCAGAGGCAGGCGCAAACTTCAGCGCAACACCGTTGATGCAGTGACGCTTACCCGTTGGTTTTGGACCATCATTAAAGATATGACCGAGATGTCCACCACAGCGACGACAGTGGACTTCCGTGCGAACCATCATAAAAGAATTGTCTGTTTTTGTTGCAACTGCATCTTCTAGGGATTGATAAAAGCTTGGCCAGCCTGTACCACTATTAAACTTCGTCTCCGAATCATAGAGCGGCAACGCGCAGCCCGCGCAGCTAAAGATGCCTGCCTCCTTGACCTTATTGAGCGGACTCGTGAATGGCCGTTCCGTGGCATGTTTGCGCAGCACCGCAAACTCTTCCGGTGTCAGGATCTCACGCCACTCTTCTTCTGTCTTAACAATTTCATATTCACCCTCCGCTGCCGCGAGGGCTTCTTGATCTTGAAAGAGGGAGGGGAGCACACGAGAGAGAGCGTATCCAGCGGCAAGGACTGCGCCGGTCTGTAGAAAATAGCGTTTCTTCATGGTTCGCAGTGTTGCCTGGGCTAGAGCAGGTCGATAGTTTGAATATCTTTACCTTTCTATCCTATCTAGGGATTCTGAGATAGGGCTGAGGTTGAAATGATGATTTGAGTATAAAAAGCATCTCAAGGGGGTGGTTATACCAGATTGTTCTGGGTAATCGTCCCTTCGCCTCACCTGGCTTGAGGGCCGAGGTTGAAGGCCGAGAATTAAACGATGCTGGAGTAGTCGGAGGAACCTATGGCATCAGGGCTATGAGGCACACCTTACAGTTCTGGAGGGTCCAGACTGCAGACCCCTGCGGTAGATTGGGGTCTGATCAAATCCTTGTTCCTTGGTGCTTCTCGATGCAGCTCAACGCGATGCAGCTCAAAATCAAACGCCTCAGCCCCAACGCTATCTTGCCAAAATATGCCCATCCCGGAGATGCGGGGATGGACTTGTATGCCACGGAGGGGGTTGCGATCGCCCCCCACCAAACCGCTCTGGTTCCCACCGGTATCGCCATCGAGCTACCGCCCAACACCGAAGCCCAGATCCGCCCCCGCAGTGGCCTTGCCCTCAAGCATTCCATCACCGTCCTCAATACCCCCGGCACCGTGGACGAAGGCTATCGTGGCGAGATCAAAATCATCTTGATTAACCACGGAGCAGAGACCTTCGAAGTCACCCCAGGAATGCGCATTGCCCAGATGATCATTAGCCCCGTGATTTATGTGGCGGTTCAAGACGCCGAAAGTCTCAGCGATACCGTTCGCAGTGAGGGCGGATTTGGTTCCAGCGGTCTGACTGAATAATGACTCGTGCTGCTTACGATCGCTTGGGAAGGGACTTCGACTCGTATTTCTCATAGGCTGCCACGATCCTTTGGACCAGCGGGTTGCGCACGACATCCGCCTGGGTAAATTCGCAGAAGGCAATCCCGTCCACATTGCGCAGAATGCTTTGGGTAATTTGCAGGCCTGAGCGCTGGCTTCCCGGCAGGTCCGTTTGGGTCAGATCTCCGGTCACCACCATGCGAGACTTGAAGCCCAGACGGGTCAGCACCATTTTCATTTGGGCTGGTGTTGTGTTCTGGGCTTCGTCCAAAATCACAAACGCATTATTCAGCGTCCGCCCCCGCATGTAGGCCAGCGGCGCAATCTCGATGATGCCTCGCTCCATCAGATTCGCGACTTTCTCAGCGTCCACGATGTCGTGTAGGGCGTCGTACAGTGGTCGTAAATAGGGATTGACCTTCTGCTGTAAATCTCCGGGCAAAAAGCCCAGCCGCTCGCCTGCTTCGACCGCTGGCCTTGTGAGGATCAAGCGCTCAAAGTCACCATCCAGCAATGACTGAATCCCCAGAACCGCTGCGAGATAGGTTTTTCCAGTACCCGCAGGGCCGACGCAGATCGTGAGCGAATTCTTTTGCATTGCCTTGAGGTAACGCCGCTGCTTAAAGGTCTTGGCTCGGACTTCATCCCCACGGCGCGTGCGGGCGATGCTGTCTTTACGCAGCTCCTTGAGTTCGTCCTGGCGATTGGTGTCGAGGGCGTGGCGGGTCGTGAGAATATCGACGGAGGTGATGGCGGTGCCCTTACTCCACAGAGGCTCTAGACCAGCGACCAGCTTTTGGGTGAGGGAAATCTGATTTTCGGTGCCAGCAATGTGGAGCGCTTGTCCCCGCATGACCAGATTCGCACCGGTTTGCTTCATTAAGAGCTTGAGCGTTTCCTCATGGTCGCCAGCCAGGGCGATCGCACTTTCCACACTCGGCAACTCAATAATTTCGGTTTCCGCCATAGACTCCTGTTGGGTCTTGTTCCCCCAGTTTCCCTCACGCTAGCACCCTGGCTCAGCGTTCCGCAGAGATTGAGTTACAAATTGAAGCAAACAGGAGTACTAGAGAGGGCTAGTTTTCGTCGTCGTTGCGTTTACGCAACTTGAGCTTGGGCTTGGGACGGTCGGACCGACTCTCCCCCGCAGGTTGTGAAGAAGAATAGCTGGAAGGTTCATCACGACGACGTTCGCGGCCCCGGCCCCGATCCCCTCGGCCCCGATCCTCTTGCTCTGGACCTGCACCAAAGACTTCTAGGGTGACCTTTTGCTCTGCATTGTCACCGGCGGCTTTGAGAATGTTGCGCACGGCCTGAATATTGCGTCCACCTCGACCGAAGAAGCGACCGCGATCGGCCTCCTCGCTAAGGGCTACCCGGACCCAGACCTTAGAGCCTCCACCCAGAACTTCTGTGGAGACCTTGAGGTGTTCGGGGGAGTCCAGTAGGGGCTCCATCAAGAAACGAGTGAGTTCAACGTAGTTGGGAGAGGACATGGGGAGTCAACGTTAACCACAGAAACGGAAGACACGAACATAGGGCTTCATCGCAGGATACCAGTAGATATTGGTAACGCCGTGTTGAGCGACAAAACTGATAATAAAAAAGGAGTAACGCGATCGCTACTCCCACAGTTGAACTATCGCCTAGGGCATTAGCCCTTGACCTGTTCAAATACGTTGGCTTTCTCGAGCAAACGCTTTACTGTTGGGCTGGGTTGAGCACCTTGCTTGAGGCGATTGACGATGGCGGGAACGTCCAGGCGAGTCTCGTTGGTGCGGGGGTTGTAGAAGCCGACTTCCTCGATGGGGCGTCCATCGCGGCGGGAGGTGCTGTTGGCTACTACGAGGCGATAGCTTGCTTCGCGTTTCTTTCCAAATCGCTTTAGTCGGATTTTGAGCATTTTGTGTTTGTGGTGTCTTTTCGAGCGTCTATCTAAATATCTGTTCCGTTCTTGGGCGGATTTTTTCCAATCCGCAAAGCGCGGTCGGTATCCACCAGGCACAAGAAGATAGCATAGCATAATCGGCCTTAGCCATTCCCACTCGCTGATATTTCTTCTCGGAGCTGGTATGGCTTGTGCGATGCCCCGAAAATATTTTGACAAAATAAACGGAGAATCGGAGAGCCGCTGCGCCTGCGGAGAGCCGCAATTTCATCAAAAAAAATCAGCCGCCGCAAAATTGAACGATAAAGTCTTGCCTGCAAAGTCCCCCACGAAACATGGTTGCCGCAGAATCTTGTCTCAGTTGCCGCCGCGCCCCGCTTGGAAGAATCTCAATGCCGTACCGATAGAATCCGTTCCTTGGCGATCGCCTCCCTCTCAAAATTGTCTCGACCCCAAAGGAGTAACCCCATGAGTCCCCTCCCCGGTTTCCAAAGCTTCGAATTCACCGCCGAAGACTCAACCCGCACCGTTTTCCACAAAGGCAACGGCCCCGCCGTCGTCCTCCTGCACGAACTCCCCGGCATGATTCCCGACTGCGTTGCCCTCGCCGATCGCATCGCCGCCGCCGGATTCACCGTTTACCTGCCCCTCCTGTTTGGCGAACCCAATGTGCCCCTCTCCCTCGGTACGATGGCGAAGTACACCGTCCAACTCTGCCTCAGCAAAGAATTCTCACTCCTCGCTAAAAAACAAGCCAGCCCCATCACCACCTGGCTCAAAGCCCTCTGCCGCGAAGCCAAGAGTCGCTGTGATGATCGCGGTGTTGGCGTCATTGGCATGTGCCTCACCGGAGGTTTTGTCCTCTCACTCATGGCCGACGAATCCGTTCTTGCTCCCGTGCTGTGTCAGCCCTCACTGCCCCTAGGAATCACCAAAGGGCATAAGCGATCGCTCGGTGTCTCAGAGGATGAACTGGCGATCGCCACCCAACGCGCCCAACAAGGCTGTATCCCCCTCGGCTTCCGTTTCACCGGCGATGGCCTCTGTACCGTCGAACGCTTCACCCGCCTGCGCGAAGAATTTGGCGACCACATCGAACTCACTGAAATTGACTCCTCCGGCAGCAACCGCCACGGCATTGCCCCCGCAGCCCATGCCGTCCTGACTGTAGATTTTGTTGACCAGCGTGGTCACCCCACGCGGCAAGCACTCGATCGCATTTTAGAGACCTTTCGCGATCGCCTCTAGCACTCCGCTAATTCCGAAAGCCAAGCCTGATCTTCCGCCGAAAGCTTGGGCGCAGGCGGCTCCTGCCCATAATCCATCACCAAGTCCCATCCCGCTCGCTCATCGGTTGCGTTCATAGGTTGCGTTCAAAACCTGTTGTAAATTCAACAAAGCACTCGCATCCTCCCTCTGCAACGGCACCATTACCGTCGGCATCTCTTCCTCAAAAGCGACTGTGAACCTCAGGCCAAAGCTGCGGCTCTTCCCAATAGGGATTCATGCCAGGAAATGGAGAAGGCATTGGCGGCACTGACTGAACTCGCTAGCACAGTCACATCATAACGACTGCGACTCCGGGGCAATCAGATCCACCAGGGTGGTAACGAGGCGATCGCGTTCCATCGGCAACACCTCCGCCCCATTCATAATTTCCTGAACCATCGCAAAGTGGACGATCGACCCCATGAAGATCCGTGCTGTCGCCTCTGGGTCTGTAATCTTTAGCTGCGGCTGACTCGCCAAATACTGCGCTAGATTCTCAATTCCTGGTTTGATCAAACACTCCACAAACGTTCGACTCAGGCCCGGAAAGCGATCGGACTCCCCAATCAACAGCCGGTGAAACGCCTTAAACTCCTCACGGCGCGTGGCATTATTCAACGCCTCCTCCGCAATGTGACGCAGCACTTGGCGAGGGGGCTGTCCCAGCAGCAACTGGGGACTAATTTCTTCGAGACGTTGCTGAGCCAATTCTTCAACCAGGGCTTTGAAGAGACCCTCCTTGCCCTTGAAATGACTGTAGATCGTTGCCTTGGAAACTCCGGCGGCTGTTGCAATGCGATCGACGCTAGTGGCGGCGAAGCCATGGACCAAAAATTCTTGCTTGGCTCCCTTGAGGATTTGCTGACGTTTGCTAAGGACTTTCTCGGTCATGGGCGGGTCATGCAATGAAGCGCTCTTGGGGAGCGGAGCGGCGAACTGAATCAGGCAGTGAGCAAATTCTATAGGTTTTATCTCTTTACATTTTACAGGGAGGGCCCGCGTTCATCGGGAGATCCCTCTTGATGGACTCAGGATGCCTGCTCCGCCGTGAGTTGAGGTCGCGAACCATCGCATCATGATGATACTTGATTTGACTAAACTAAACGGTTTAGTTACTCTGAATGTATGACTAAACTAAACCGTTTAGTTGAGGTGTCCTCATTTGTTCTAGAGGGGTATGGCCTGTGATTCAGCAATCTCTGCATTTTCCTAGTCAGCGTATGGCTGGAGCTCTGGCTCTTGGGGTTTTGATGCTTGGGGCTGGTCTCTATGTGTCGGGAGAGCGGCGATCGCAGCCGATGCCCGTGACGACAATGGAGGTCGCTGTGCCCATCGCAAGAACGGTGACTGCCCTGGGGCGGTTGGAGCCTTCGGGGGAGGTGGTGACGCTGTCGGCTCCCGGCGATGCTGGGCGTATGGCGGAGCTGTTGGTGCAAGAAGGAGATGGGGTGGACCCAGGGCAGACCCTGGCCATTTTGGATAGTCGGGCGCAGCGGGAAGCGGCGGTCGCCGAGGCGCAGCAGCAGGTGGCGATCGCCCAGGCCGACCTGGCCAAGGTCAGAGCCGGGGCTCAGCAGGGAGAAATTGGGGCGCAGGAAGCTGAGATTGCTCGGCTCAGGGCGGAGCGCCAGAACCAAATCATCAGTCAGGAAGCCACGATTCGGCGGTTGCAAGCGACCAAACTGGGAGAGATTGCCTCCCAGGAAGCTGTGATTGCTCGCTTCGAGGCTGAGCTAAGGAATGCGGAGGTTGAGACGCAGCGCTATGACGCGCTATTTGGGGAGGGGGCGATCGCAGCTTCCCAGCGAGATAGCGTCCGTCTCGTTGCCGATGCCAACCGTCAGCAGCTCGAAGAATCCCGAGCCAGTCTCAATCGCATTCGCAGGGCTCGCCAAGCGGAAATTGACGAAGCCGAGGCCACCTTGAGCCGCATTCAGTCGGGACAAGAGGAACAAATCCGCAGTGCTGAAGCAAATCTCGATCGCATCACCGAAATACGCCCCGTGGATATTCAAGGTGCCGAGGCCCAGTTCAAAGCCAAGCAGGCTGCCCTGAAGCGGGCTGAAGCTGACCTGGCTCAGTCCTACATCAAAGCGCCCCAGGCAGGCACGGTGCTCGAGATTCTGAGCCGACCCGGTGAGGCCGTCGCCAATGCGGGGGTGCTGCGATTGGGGCAGACCCAGCAGATGGTGGCGATCGCCGAGGTCTATGAAAGCGATGTTCAAAAGCTTCAGCCGGGTCAATCCGTTACTATTTCCAGCCCCTCGTTGCCCAGCGAACTGAAGGGCAGCGTTGAGCGGATTGGTTTAGAAATTAAGCGACAGGATGTGGTCAATACGGACCCTGCTGCCAATATCGATGCTCGGATCGTCGAGGTGCAGATTCAACTGGATGAGCGATCGCGGGAGCAGGTGGCTGGATTTACGAATCTACAGGTCACGACCCAAATCAAGCTCAACCCGTAGGGCGCATATCCTGTGCAATCACCCGATGGAAGGGTCTAAACAATGATCTGAAACTGATCGATGTGATGCTTTGATTCTGCATTGGGCCGGGAATGCCCGCCCCTACCGTTGACCGTAATTTCTATGATGAAAATTCTGCAAACCCTGAAACGACGAACCCCCTTGGGCTGGCGGCAGCTGATTCACGATAAGCCCCGGCTGTTGACGGCGATCGCAGGCATTGCCTTCGCTGATATCCTCATCTTCTTGCAGCTTGGTTTCGAAGGCGCACTCTACTACAGCAATACTAAATTGCCCAGACAACTGAATGCCGATTTGGTCATGTTCAGCGCCGAAGCCACCAATCTGCGTAACCCCTACACCTTCTCGCGACGACGGCTCTATCAAGCCAATGATGTCACTGGTGTTGAGCAAACCAATGCCCTGTACGTCGGCCAGCTCAGTTGGCGCAATCCAGAAAATAGGGAAAAGGAAGCGCTG
>CALIJJ010000254.1 GCA_938017515.1 uncultured Pseudanabaenaceae cyanobacterium | reverse complement strand
ACTTCAGTCCTAGGCGAGGCGGTTAGGCAAGAACCGCCTCGACGGGAGAGCTTGCGTGATAGTTCAAGTAGCTTCCGTCTACATCGATACGAAAAAGAGGGTTTCTGGGGGAGTCGGCTTACGCTGATTCCCCCTTTTTTTTCGTCTGTTCCTTGGGGTTGTGTTTCCTTGGTGTTGTGTTGGATCTGGAGGGTAATTTTTTCGCTACCCCTCAAATTCTGCATAACTGCCCCTGGTCTGCACATACATAGAACTTGAGTGTTACCCATGATTCCTCAAAGGACAACGCCATGTACATGACTGGTTCCCTCGCAGAATGCCCCTGGAATGAGCTCTTGCAGTTCATCGAGCGCATGCAGCTGACCGGATCATTGCACGTCCAGGCTCAGAGTAAAAAGTCCAGTCAGGGAATGATCGGCAGCCCAATGCGACGGGGGCGACAGTCCTATCAACTATGGTTTGACAAGGGATTTTTAGTGGGCGCAACGAAACCCAGCCGCAGTAACAGTCTATTTTGGTTGATGCAGCATCAGGGATGGCTTGGCTATGGGACGGCTCAGCAGATGGCCAAGTGCTGTCCGCCTCAGATGTCGGTTGGTACTTACTTTCGACAGCAGGGCGCACTCTCCTCACAGCAGCTACAGCAGTTGTTTCAGGTGCAGATTATGGCGGCGCTTATGTTTCTGAGTGAGGATGACCAGGTAGCGTTTCAGCTCGATACGGAACAGCCTTTGCCCTACGATCGCCTCACCGGCTTGCGTCTCTCTCCCTACGATGCGATTAATCTTTGCCGCCAACGTCGTTCGGCTCTGGCCACTGCTGCTGAAACGGTTGTGGACAATGGGCTGGAGGGAGCAACCGTTGAGAGTTCGAAATCCATGGCGATCGCCTAACACCCACAAGGGACGGGCATCTCTACCTAGGCGCCCTCTGGGAAGATGGTTGAACAATCGTTACCATAGACCTAGTTAGGGCCAAGGGCCCCATTGCGTGGGTTTCATTCTGTTATGTCTAAGTCTTCTTCGGTGCCATCGTCTCAAGCGTCAGCCCATCAGGCTTCTGCCAAGCCATCGGTTAGCTCCTCCCCATCGCAGTCTTCCCCTGCGGCTGCGGCATCGGCGCATGGGGGCATCACCATGAATCTTGCTCCGGCCCAGGTGGTGCGAGGTCAAGGAATGCTCGGACAGGCTGCGGATCAACTGGCACAACTAGGCGATCGCCCCCTCGTGATTGGCGGCGACTCGACACTCAACGCCTTATCAGACACCCTCGACCAAGCGCTGGAGCGTTTCGAGGACCAGCGCATCAGCTACAGCCCCGATTGCAGTGAGCAATCCCTGGAGCGCTTGCGGAAGGCCGTGGCCCAGCACAGGGCTGACTTCATCATCGGTCTAGGCGGCGGCAAAGCCCTAGATACAGCCAAACTGATTGCCTTTCAGTGCGACCTTCCCATCGCCACAGTACCGACCTCCGCAGCGACCTGTGCGGCCTGGACTGCGCTCTCCAATGTCTACTCCAATGAAGGGGCCTTTCTCTACGATGTCACCCTGGCCCACTGCCCGGAATTGCTGATTCTGGACTACGACCTGGTTCAGACGGCCCCCCAACGCACCTTGGTGGCGGGTATCGGTGATGCCCTCGCCAAATGGTACGAAGCCTCCGTCAGCAGCGGTGCCTCGAATCAGACCTTAATCATCGCGGCAGTGCAGCAGGCACGGGTGTTGCGCGATATTCTCTTTCAAAAATCAGCGGACGCCTTGGCAGAACCGGGGGGGGAAGCCTGGCGAGAAGTTGTTGACGCATCTGTTTTACTAGCCGGTGTGATCGGCGGTCTTGGGGGGGCTCAATGCCGCACCGTCGCAGCCCACGCGGTTCACAATGGCTTGACCCATCTCCCGGCCTGCCACGACATGATCCATGGCGAAAAAGTGGCCTACGGCATTTTGGTACAGCTGCGGCTCGAAGAGATGCAGGGCAATCAGCTGGCGGCGACGGCACGACAGCAGTTGCTCCAGTTCTATCGGGAATTGGGCTTGCCCTGTTCCCTTGAAGATCTCGGCTTGGCCCAGACAACGCTCACCGATCTGCGCCATGCGGCGACGTTAGCCTGTAAGCCTGAGTCGGATATTCATCACCTGCCCTTTGCGATCGCGCCGGAACAGCTCGTGGCCGCCATGGTTTCCACAACAGTATCTACGACAGTCTCGCTCTCAGCCCCCGTTGCCCAGGCGTAACACCAAGGCATACCACCAAGGCGTAACACCACTGCACTGGGGGATGGTCCTGGCGGGCTAGCGTCTCAGGGCATCCCAGGTCGCAGGCCCGACAACGCCATCGGCTTCCAGTCCGAGCTTTTCCTGGGCTGCCTTGACCGCCTCTAGGGTCATCGGTCCAAAGTCACCATCGGCCACGCCGTCAAAGACCCCCAAACGCGCGAGTAAATTTTGCAGCCGTGCCACCGCATCCCCCTCTGCCCCCTCTCGCAGAATCGGGAAGGGATTAGGGGCGACATCCTGCACTGGAGCCGGACGGGCGGGTTTAGCCGGTTCGGGTTTGGGAACGGTGACCGTGGCCGGTTTGGGAGCCGGAGCCGCCGGTTCAGTGCTGAGGATGGGCGTCTGGGGTTTGGCTAAGGGCACTGAGACCGTACTGGGTCGGCTCGCGAGGGTCGATTCGGCGGGGGGGAATAGCCGATTCCAGGTCCGAGTCGTGACGCGCCCTGTAACGGGAATCCCAGCCGCATCCTGGAAGCTAGCGACCGCCTGGCTCGTCTCAGCAGAATAGGTGCCGCTCACGGCACCGGTATAGAAGCCCAGCAACTTCAGTACTGCCTGAAGTTCTGCCACCGGCTGACCCTGAACGCCCACCTCTAACTCTGGCCGCTCTACCCGAGGAGACCGAGCCTGGGCACTGGCGGAATTGGGAGCGAGCCAGACTGGGGAAAGCCAAAGAGGACTCAGGATGAGAGCGGACGCGGAGGCCATCGCGAGTCGGGAACACAAAAAACGCGAGATCAACCTGGCAGGCATGGGATCTTTCCTCGGGGAGCATCTAGTAAGGTAGTGCCAGGGTGCTAACCCTGTGGGCTGACTAACATAATCTGACTGACTTAATCTTCCGCGCATTTTATCAGTTGTCCGCCGTTTGTTCTTGTTTGCTTCCCCTGTCAGCTTTATTTCCTCTTCCCATCTCCATGACCCGCTCCACTTTGCCGGAATCGGCTGCTCAACTCACGGAGGCCACGTCGATCGCGCTGGCCAAGGCCATCCAGTTCGAGCCCATTGCCACCCCCCTGCGCACCGAGCCCATCACAACGGCGTATGCCAATGCAGGGACCAACCGAGAACCCAATCGGATAGAAGCAAACCGAGATGCCCCCCCGGTCTTAATTCTGCACGGGTTTGATAGTTCGCTCTTGGAGTTTCGGCGTTTATTTCCCCTGCTGACCCAGAAGGACTATGGCGAGCGAGAGGTTTGGCTGGTGGATATGTTGGGGTTTGGCTTTAGCGATCGCCCCATCGACATTGCTCTCAATCCCGACACCATCAAAACCCACCTGCATGCCTTTATTCAGCAAAAAATTCAGCGCCCCGTGACGCTGATCGGCGCTTCGATGGGCGGTGCAGCGGCGATCGATTTTTGCCTAGCCTATCCAGAGCTGGTGGAAGACCTAGTGCTGTTGGACAGTGCGGGCTACCAAAATGGACCCGTAATCGGTAAGTTTTTGTTCCCTCCCCTAGACCAATGGGCGGTGGAGTTTCTACGACGGCCCGATGTGCGGCGCAAGATTAGCCTCAATGCTTATTTTGATGGCGATCGCCTCGTTACACCCGACGCAGAATTGTGTGCGCAACTACATTTATTGATGCCGCGATGGGATGAAGGACTGAAAGCCTTTACCAAGAGCGGGGGCTATCCGAAGCTGCGATCGCGCTTGCCCCAGGTCCAGGCCAAAACTCTGCTGCTCTGGGGGCGGCAGGACAAGATTTTGGGGACGAAGGATGCGGTGCCCTTTTCCCAAGCAATCCCGAAATGTGAGTTGGTCTGGATTGATCAGGCGGGCCATGTGCCCCATTTGGAACAGCCCCAGGCGATCGCAGAGGCGATCGCAGGCTTTAGTCGGGCTTGATCAGGGTCTGAGCGATATTGGCCCTAAGTGACAGACTCTCCCCCCCTAATCGGCTTCGGTCTCCTTAGTCTGTTCTTTCACGACTGCACTCCAGTTGTCATCGTTCATGGCAGCAGCCAGATCTTGACGCTTCTCTGCTTCATTTTGGATGACGTTTTTGTTCAAGGTGCCGTCAGCCATGGCACGGCGAAGTTTTAGCTTTTTCGCTTCATAGGCTTCCCGTTCCGCAGGGGACATTGCCTGGGTTGCCGCTTCTCGGACACTTCTCGCCCAGGTGCCATCGACATTGCCGGGGGGGGGGCTGGGCAGTGCGGCGATCCATTCGTCTCGCAGTTGCTCCATGGCATCACGCTTCGGAATGCGAAAGGGTTGTACGGTCATCCAGGCACAGCTCTCTTCCCCTTTCTGAGTGATGTGACCTCGGAGAGAGAGCGCCACATTGCGGGAATAGCTGATGAATTGGGGATTGCGATCGCGATCCAGCACCGCATAGACCCCTGCGACTTTGCTGCCCTCCGCTTCGTCGCACCAAGCTTGAACCGCCACGGGCGTCGTCACAGTCCGCTCCATGATCGGATCCGCAGCATTGGTCGCAGAATGTTCGTCAGCGGCACTGTACAGAAAATCATGCAGGCCCTGGTGGGCTTGGGGTACATTTTGATGCTCGACGGGCGTCACTGAGGTATCGGGAGAGTCAGAGGTCACAGGCTTGGCTTCATTGAGGGTGTGGTTTCATTATCAATGATCCGTTTCTATGGTGATTTTGATTGTTGCAATCCCTTAGCAATCGCGGGGAGAAGCAACGGGCCAGTTGCGGTAGAGCGTCTCGGCATCCGAAATGATGCCGTCGTAGGGGAGACGAATTTTGGCTGAGGCTTGGGGATAGCACTGTTCCAGCATGGTGACATCTTGCTCCACGATCAAATTGTAGGCATCGATGATGGAGCGACGCAGCAGGGGCACCAGCAAGCTGAGGCTGACTTGTGCAAACAACAGTGTAAAGGTTCGGGTTTGGTGTTCGGTTTCGGGATAAATCACGAGGAGACTGATGATCTTCCCGGCGGGGAATTCTGTGCTGAGGCTGGTGAGGGTGGGGAAATGGTACTCAAACTGATTGCTGTAGGTCTGGGGACTAAAGGCGAGGACAGGTCTTTGGAGCAGTTCACCGAGGGTATTGCGATCGCGCACAACATGCTGCGTCAATTGCGCATGGTACCCATCCGTTTCATAGCCCTCAACCGTGACTTGAGCAATGCGAAAGGGATGGCGATGGGTGACGGCGACGTGGTGAAAGTCGTAGTTGATGCGTAGGGTACTGAGAAAGTCCGCTGAGATGGAGCGATCGCCTGCAATGCCGACAAAGCACATCTCTTGGCTCAAACGCTGGGGCAGCTCTGGGATGGTAGTGGCTTGAGATTCAGTCGCTCCATAGGTCCAAACGAAATCCCCTTGAACAAAGAGCGGTAGGGCTTGGGCGAGCGATTGGGTACTGAAGCGTTGCTGATCTGCGTCGTAAAATTGTCCGCTGCCATTAAATTCGAGGCCGTGGAAAGGGCAGGCGAGCGTGTTACGGGATTCACAAATCCAGCCGTCTGATAGGGGGGCTTGACGATGGGGGCAGACGTTAGCGAGCGCAAAAATATTGCCGTGCGAATCTTGCCACAGCACGTAGTCCTGGCCGTTGAGCGTGATTTTGTAGGGTTGGTTAACGCCCAGCATGGCGCGATGGGCGATCAGCCAAGGTGCACCGGGCAAGATGGGGGTCATGGTTTGCACAGTTTTAGATGACAGTCTTAGATTTTCGTATGACTCAGTTTTGCGCATGATATTGGCCTTTCAGCGCTGAAGTTCTGTGCGGTCACTTCCTATCGCCACCATTTGCATAATCAGCACCCATCCGACCAATAGGTAAGGTGTACATCCCCCTTTGCACCACTGATATAAAGCGCCATTCCTATGTTGATGTCTGACGTAAATGCTATCCCAGCAGACGAGGTCAAGAGCCTTAGCAGCTCCCTTGGACTCCCTCTACTATCCCTGACCTATCAAGAATCGCCAGAATTAGACGACCTCGTGGTGAAATGGTGCCAGCATTATGAATTAGTTCCGCTTTCTAAACTGGAGCATATTCGTGAAATTCAATGTGGAACCCTGGCCCATATGACCTGGACAGAGGCTCCATTTGAGGTAAAGACGCTGGGAGCAATGATTGTGGCCTGGCTCTTTTTATTTGACGATGCCTATGCCGATGGCGCGCTGCGATATCAACCCGAATCTCTACAACTCGTCATTGAAGCAACCAAACCATTTATTGATCCCTATAGCTTTATCGCCGGATTTCCCAAGACAAAATGGGAGCAATCGTTATGGGATATTAAATGTCGTCTGCTGTCCCTCTATCCTCCCTCTGAATTTCTGGAACAATTCTATGCTGCTTTCTGTGAATACTTTGAAGGCACAATCCAAGAAGTACAACACCGTCAGACAGGAACGACGGTTTCTTTCGAGAACTATGAAAGCTTTCGCCCTTCTAGTATTGGCAGTCAAGTCATTCTCGACTACGCTCAACTCTCCTTTGGCCGAGTCCTAACGAACGAGCAATTTGCCGATCCTTTGCTGCAAGAAGCCAGACAAAAAGCAGGATTTTTGATTGCACTAACCAATGATTTCTTTTCATTTCATAAAGAGGTTGAAGAAGATGAAAGCTTTAACGGCGCATTGATTTTTTGTAAATCACTATCGCTGTCTCCAGAAGAGGGATTCTTAAAACTTCAGTCTACTCACTGTCGCTTGGCCCAAGAGCTAGAGGCACTTCTGTCTCAGTTAAGCCTTCATGCCGAGGGGGAATTTTCCGACTATTGCTTAGGGATTCGCAACTGGGTGCAAGGAAACTATGAATGGGCCTTACGGACAAAGCGATATGGTAGATGGAGAGACCGAGCAAGAGATACTTTTGCATCAACGCCTGACCGCCTGCATTAGGCATCAGTTCAATAAAGGTCCCCGCAGTGTGTTGCCCCAGTAGATCAAATCTTTGAGCGTCTTTCCCGAGAACGCTGATAGCCCCGCTCTCTACTCTCAACCCTTCAACCATGCAAAAAATTGTCATTATTGGCGCCGGACCCACAGGGCTGCTACTTGCGCACTACCTCCTAGGCCGAGGCGACTATCAAATCGCCATTTATGAACGTCGTCCCGACCCCCGACAGATTGCGCCCGATCGCCAGCGAACGTTCCCCATTACGCTTCAATTACGGGGACTGCGGGCCATTCAGGGGATTCCTGGCCTGGAAAAGGCCCTACAAAAACACAGCAACCGTTCTAAAGGGGCCTGTATGCATCGCCAAAAGGGGGAGCCTCGCTATCTAGAACGTCAAAATTCTCTTTTGCTCATTGATCGCAACCAACTCGTTCTTTGCCTGTTGCAGAAGCTACTCGAACACCCAGACAGCGATCAGGTGACAATCCAGTTTGGGGTGACTTGTACCGCCCTGAATGACTCAGCACAGACCGTAACACTACAACCAGAAACCGAGAAGCCGTTCATGGCCTCCTTCGATCGCCTCGTGGGAGCAGATGGAGCCAGCTCTCGGGTCCGAGATATCTTGGTTGAGACAGGTGCCATGAGCTGTGAAAAAAGCTTTGCGCCGGATGTCTACAAGTCCGTTTTTGTCCAGGGGAATCGTGCCAGCATTGATCCAGATCAGGCTTCTGAGCAGGCTTCTGATATGGCTTCTGAACTCGCTATTGATCGCATCCACCTCTGGAGCATCAATCTAGGGCAACGCTTGATTATGGCGCCTCAACCCGGTCACTGGCTCCACGGTACGCTGATCTTTCCCCCAGACAACAATCCCCTAACCCCCCTAAATAGTGCTGACGATGTGCGTGCCTATTTCCAGGAAAACTGTCCCCCTATTGGGGACTTAATGACGCCTGAGGAGGCGATCGCCCTGCTCCAGCGCCCTGTGTCAAAGGTGCCGGAAGTGAAGTGCGATCGCATGCATGTCGGCGATCGCATCTTGCTGCTGGGTGATGCTGTCCATGCCGTCTCTCCCTCGATTGGCCAAGGCTGTAATGCTGCTCTCCAAGATGTCCAGGTGTTTAATCAACTGCTTGATCAATGTCAAGACAACTGGGAGCAAGCTCTCCCTGCCTTTTCAGCCCAGCGCTTGCCCGATGTGCATGCCGTGCGAGAGCTAGCAGACTATAGCTTTCCCCGATCGCGCCTCATGCGCCTAGAATTTATCTTCCGCCTCACCGTAGGCAAAAAGCTACGGCGGTGGTTCCCTGGCTTACTCGACTCGATGCCGATGGACGGGATTATGGAGAGTGAACTGCCCTATTCCGAACTTTTAAACCGCTGCCAAACCTGGGTCAGTCGCGTGAAACGCTCCTGCAATGCTTGACGATGGCAAATCCGCCTGGGATTAAACGATAATGAACACATGTTGTGGAGGCCTCGAGCCCGCCGGAGCAATTCTTCAGATTGCGGCTCCGTTGGTACTGGATGGCGATCGCCTTGCAGCACTCCCGGTGAAAACGGGCGCGATCGCCTCAAGGACGACGTTAGATATGCCGTAGCTCTCGCCAGTCTCAATTCTGCATTCTCAATTCTCCCCATGAATCTCATTTCCATCACTGAAAACCTTTGGGCCACCCCTCAGCCCCTGCAATTTTTTGGCCTTGAGATTGGCACCAGAATGACAATTGTGCGCCTAGGCAATGGAGATTTGGTACTGATTTCTCCGATTCATCTGCGAGAGAGCGATCGCCCACAGCTTGATGCCCTAGGCACAGTCAGACATATTATTGCTCCCAACCTCTTTCATCATCTCTTTGCCGGACAAGCCCAGGCCCTATACCCAGAAGCAACCCTGTGGGGCATCGAAGGCTTAGCCGAAAAACGATCAGATTTGCAGCTAGATGGTTTGCTCAATCAGGCGGGCAGTTTTGAGGGCGAGCTGGACTACGTTCCATTCGAAGGCTTTGCAGCATGGATCCCACCTCGGATTGTTGCCGCCAATGAAACAGTATTTTTTCATCGCCCCAGCCGCACCCTCATCGTGACGGATACTGCCTTCAACTTTGGCGAAGGCGATACGCTAGGCACCCAGCTCGCAGCTCGTGTTTTGGGGTCGTACAACCAGTTGCGACCCACCCGACTAGAAAAGTGGGGAACCCGAGATAAGGATGCGGTGGAGCGATCGCTCAGACGGGTGCTGAACTGGGATTTTGATCGGATTATCCTAACCCATGGTGCCATTGTTGAGTCAGAGGGGAAGGCGAAATTGAAGGAAGGCTATGAATGGTTTTTGGGGCGATCACTGGTGTGACTCACGGGTATGACTCGGTTGGATCAGGTCTTTAGCGCTGGATGCATCCTGTAATTCCCCTTGACTAGTTCCCCTGGGGCAATTCCCCTTGACCGATTCACCTTTGGCGCTTGCCCAACCTTGACCCGCAGGCCCGTGCTCCCTCTCAGCTTCAGTCGATTGCATCTGAAGGCATCGTTGCTACAGTTGCTGACTCATCTTCATCCTGCAGGAGTTCTAGTAATGTCTCATAACAGAAGTCTTGAGTCAGTTCCTGCAGAGCCCGTCGCAGTTCTGGCAGGGGCACCTCATCCACAATACTTTCAATGGTTGGGCTATCTAGCTGGAGAATTGCCGTCTTGAGATCCCGATGCCACTGACTGGGCAGGCCGCTGAGGGCATCTGCGGAAAGGGCATAGTAACGATGTTGATTAACCGAGACCGTGGCAGCATCCAGTTCATCCGCATAACGATACTGAACCGAGAGATGCTCAGCGATTTTTTCAAAAATGATCTGGCGCTTGTAGGGCTTAGCCACGAAGTCATCAAATCCCGCTTCTAGGGCTTGGGCGCGATCGCTATCAAAGGCGTTGGCTGTCACTGCCACTAAGATGGGAGGGTTCTGTCCCAAGAGTGATGTTTGAGGCGCAGTCTTGATCGCACGAGCTGCCATCAAGCCATTCATCTCCGGCATACGCAGATCCATCCACAGCATATGGGGAGGCGATTCATGACATAGGTGCAGGGCTTCCTTACCATTTTTAGCTTCTTGCACGTCAAAGCCAGCTTCCCTCAAGAGATGGCTGAGCAACCGACGGTTGTCAGCATTATCTTCCGCAACAACCATCCGATAGGCAGGCTGATTGGCTTGCAGGCCCACCACCTGACGATTCTGCTGGTCAGCCCTCAGCGCTGATTGGGCAATACCGGCAGAGATATCACAGTGGAAGGTACTCCCCTTCCCCAGTTCACTCATCACTGTAATATCGCCCCCCATGAGACGAGAAAATTTTCGGCTGATCGGCAAGCCTAAGCCCGTCCCTTGCTGCGATCGCCGTCCCGTCTCGGTCTGCACGAAGGGGATAAATAAATTGGGCAGTTCGTCGGTCCTGATGCCAGGGCCCGAATCAATCACCGAAAATCGCAGGGTTCTATGGGACTGAGCGGGAGCGTCACAGGCGCTGGTCTCTAAGGCTGCTGGGTGATGTGCTGCTGGGTGATGTGCTTCTGAGTTATTGGCTTCTGGGTTACTTGCTGCTGGGTTATTGACTTCGGCTCCATCGCTCCCAGCAACCAATGGGTGGGCAGGCTCTAGCACTTGGGCAGGCTCTGGCACTAATGTTTCTCCAGCCATGCTCTGGAGCGGCTCCGAGGCATCTGCCTCAGGCTCCTGCAAGGTCACCCGTAATTTGACATAGCCAGACTCCGTAAATTTCAGCGCATTATTCAGGAGATTGATCAGGATTTGACGCAGCTTACTTTCATCGGTATTGATGTACAGCGGTAAATCTTTGTCGGTTTCAAACAGGAGTTGAACGCCTTTCTCGTGAGCCTTCAACCGCAGCATCGAACGCAATTCATCCAAAAAACCATAGAGGGAAAAATCATTGCAGGACAATATAATGCGACCCGCTTCAATTTTTGACATTGTTAAAATGTCGTCGATCAGCTGCAATAAATGTTCGCCACTGCGGTTGATGACTGTCAGATGGTCCCGGTGGCTGGTTGCAAGGCTACTGTCAGACTGCATCAGCTGACTGAAACCCAGAATGGCATTGAGCGGTGTCCGCAGCTCATGGCTCATGTTCGAGAGAAATTCGCTCTTGGCTTGATTCGCGGAATCCGCCAAGGCTTTCGATTCCCGCAGGCGACGCTGCTCAGAGTGCTGAATCCGCCACAACAGCAATAACAGGGCCATGGCCAAACTGACGACCAGACAGGTCAGCAGGTCCAAAAGCCGCAGCTGTGACGCAATATTTTGCTGAGGAATCACGAGGGCAATGGACCAATCCGCTTCCTCCAGGGGCAAAAAGGCAACATACACAGATTCTCCCGAGCGTTGAATCAGCTGGATATCGCTCTCTCGCTTCACCATACGCTGGGCAATCGTCGCCAGTTCTCCCTGGGATTCATCGGTCAGTCGAACGGGGTTTTCGTCGTTGATGGTGCTCATCAGCGTGGGGTCGGGATGAGCGATCGCCAATCCCTCTGAATTGAGGGCAAAGGCATAGCTATCTGGACCGTACTCTAGGCCCTCGGTAATGGTCACCAGCCGTTCAATATCAATCAGCCCTGCAAGAACGCCTTTCGGTTGGCCCGTAGGTGACTCCACTGCGTCAGGATCGGGCCAAATGGGGGCAGTCACCGCCACAATGGTTAGGCCACCCAGCGTGCGAGATCGGACCGGATCCGAGGCATAGGTGCGGCCTGCCATGGACGCTTGCACATGCTTACGATCCTTCAAATTCTTTCCCTTTGCCCAGCCTCCTTCGGTGCTGTAGTAGCTCCCATCGGGGTTGATCATGGACAAATAATAAAAATCACTGAGTCGCTCAAGTTCCGGGATGAGAAACGGACCGGCCTGATCCCAATCCATCGAGCGTAGGGTGGGCGTGTTCGCCAGGGTCAAGGTCTCTTTTTTACGCGCTAGCAACCAATGATCCAGTTGGTAGCCACTTTGCTGAACCTGCTGTAGCGCTGTGGCCTCTAGTTTTTCTAGGAACAGTGCCCGAGCTGTTCGGTAGCTGGAATAGGAAACCCAAGTCACGAAGAGCACGACCCCCCCCAGCAAGCCAGGAATCAGTAGCTTTCGTTGACGGTGTTTGAGACGAAGGGAGAGGGGTTCAGATTGCGTGATACTTTTTGCTGCCGCAGAAAAATGATGAACAAAATTAGGTGCCATAGCCAATTGCCCTAGGCAATGAAGAGAGCAGTTTTTGAATCTCCTGACCCATATCTAGGGTGAACCGTTGGTCAGCACAATGATCTAAGCGGTCTTACCATTTTTTTACTCGCAAACCTACGGATGACGCGACCGAAAAAACTGCTAATTCTGACGATGCAGGGCGTGGCAAGCTCAGGAATTTCGCTGAAGCAGTTTGCGACTTTGAGGCACGATGAGGGCGATCGCAACCAGCACCGCCGTGACTAAATTCAAATCTTGGGCCTGTAACCCAATCCAGTCAGCATTGAGGGCCAGGGCGATCGCCAATCGATAGACCACCGCTCCCAGCAAGACGCCCAGCGTCCGCAGCGGCACGGTGAGCGGTGCACCACCGGTTACGACCCCGATCAAGGCTTCTCCAATAATCACAGCGGCCAAACCAAAGACAATCGTTCCCACCCCCAGCGAAACATCGGCAAAACCATTGGTCTGGGCAAATAAAGCCCCGGCCAGGGCCACCAGCCCATTGCTCAGGGCTAAGCCCCCGAGGATGATGCTGCCGGTACGGATGCCCTGGGCCTCTGCCATGGTAGGCGTGGAGCCCGTCGCACGCATGGCCAGACCGATTTCGGAAGCGAGAAACGCATCGAGGCAGAGCTTAGATGCGATAACAACCACAAACATAATCAGTGGAACCCCAACCAGCTTGGGCAGTTGCTCTAGCAAACCCTGTAACGGAGTTAGGAGGGTGGATTCACCCAGCAACGAAACATTCGGCTGCCCCATGATCCGCAGGTTGATCGAATAGAGCGCAATCATGGTGAGAATACTGGCGAGCAGGTTCAAAATATTGAACTGCACCGAAAGCCAAGCCGTACAGAGTCCAGCGAGCCCCCCTGCCAGGATGGCGATCGCCGTCGCCAGCAGCGGCGACAGGCCATTCACAATCAACGTCGCAGCCACGGCTCCTCCCAGAGGAAAACTGCCATCCACGGTCAAGTCGGGAAAGTCCAGAACTCGAAATGAGAGATACACTCCTAAGCCCACGAGACCATAGATAAAACCCAGTTCCAAGGCACCGGAGAAGGCAATCCAGTTCATAACCAGACCGATAGACAGCAAGGTGTTAAGTCGCATCGTGAACCGTACAACTCACACCCCTTCATCATGCCTCGTTTCGCTTTCCGAGGACAATGTGGTTCCAAGAAAGAGCAGAGGGTCAAGTCCAATTTGCAATAACCTCCCAGCAAAACTAGGTTTATTTCAAGTCTCATGGGTCTGCAATAAGTCAGTCATAATACGGAGTCTGCTTCGAACTTTTAAGTGATATTTTCTAGATAGATAAAAGTCGACAAAGTGACTTCTTCATTTTCATGTTTTCTAGGCGATATTTTTTACACCTAGCTGGTTTTTCCGCAATGTTTTTTGCGGGTCTCCGTTCTACCTATGCTCGCGTCATACCGATCGGCAAAGCCGGATGGCTCGAAGTAAAAAAACTCCAAGGTAAGGTCATTTACCAGAGACAACAGGTTCGTCAAATTGCCTGGAATGGTTTACGGCTAAAGCACGTGGGAGAAATTTTAGAAACCCAAGCAGAATCGGGAGCAATTTTAGCCCTAGACCAGGGAATTGGCATCGTTCACGTCGCAGAAAACACTCGATTTCAAATTAAGACACTGCATACCACTGCCAAGGGGGGACGGGTCACTTTGCTGGAGGTGACCCAGGGACAAGTCCGCATGAAGGTTCGTCCCATGAAAAATCCCGCCTCTCGACTCGAGATCCACACACCCGCAGGTATTGCAGGCGTCCGGGGTACAGAGTTTGGCGTGTCGGTTCAACCCAGCGGCAAAACCGGCATTGCAACCCTCTCCGGTCGAGTCGATGCGGAGGCGCAGGGAGAAACCGTTGCGGTTGGTAAAGCGCTCCAGAGCTTGACCATGCCCCAAGAGCCCCCCCAGCCTGCTGCTCCCCTCCGCGATGATCCAGATGTCAGATTGGATCTCGCGCGTCTTGACAATGGCCAACTCAGATTAGTCGGTGACACCGATGCGGTGAATGTTTTGTTGGTGAATGGCTCTCCCCAAAGTACCGATCGCACGGGTCATTTTGAAATTGATCTGCCATTTACGACGGAGAAAGGCAACATCGAACTGCGCGTGATCACGCCCCTAGGAACCCAGAAACGCTATGAGCTTCCGATTGTTTCAGGGTAAACATCTCGGTCGGGAGAGACGGCGATTATCCCATGGCAGTCTGAGCATCATCCCCTCGCATCGCCCTTGGCTCTGGCTGCCGGGCATGGGGAGCATTGCGATGTCTTTGCTACTGTGGGGCCTGGGCATTGTCCATGCGTCAGAGCCTCTGGCACAAACACTCCTCTTTAGAGCCCGAGGGGCTGAGCCCTGGGATGAGCGGATTGTTTTAATCAAAATTGATCAGCCCAGCTTGCAGGAACTCGGTTGGTTTCCCTGGGAACGCGATCGCTACATTGACCTACTCCAGATTCTGAACCGTTCCCGTCCCAACACCGTCGTCTTCGATCTCATTTTTTCCGAGGAGACATCGGTCGATAGCGCCTTTGCAGCGGCCATGACAGACCATGGGCAAGTGGTCTTAGCAACCGCTTGGCACGGCAATCATCAGCCTTGGCTGCCCAGTCCCGCCCTCAATGAAGCGGCCATCGCCGTCGGCCACATTGCCATCGCCCCACCTTACCCCCATCTCGCACCAGGACAACCCGCTTCCCAAACTATCCTTGCCCAAGTCCGAGGTATTCCAGCCCTGGCGCTGAGCGCCGCTCAAGTCCACCAGCTTAACCATCCTGCGGACATCCAGTTACCAAGCTCCCATCCTCGCCTTCGGCCGAATTGGCCAGGCCCTGTCGAACAACTTCAGCAATATTCCTTCTCCGAGATTCTGGCGGAAAATATTCCCGCCGCAGCCTTACAGGACAAAATTATTCTGGTCGGCGTCACAGCCCAAGGCTTTGATCCCTTTGTGACGCCCTTTGATACTGATGAGCCCTCTAGTGGTGTCCATCTTCATGCGGCCCTGGTGCACAACTTACTGCAGCACAATCTTCTCTATCATCCTCCCCAATTCCTGGGGATTATCTTTCTCTTCGCTTGGCTGCCAGCCACCCGCTACGGCCTCATGGCCCTCTCCTTGCGTCACCAACTCTTGAGCCTGGGCATCGGGGGATGCGCCTGGCTTATCTTGTGTAGTGTGGCCCTCAGATTCGGCGTAGCATTGCCGATCCTGATGCCGCTTCTGATGCTAGGCAGCACTGCTCTGATGCTGCTGCTGGTGAATAGCCGACAGCTTCACCACGTGAATCTTGAACTCCTAGAAAAAGCAACCGTTGATGCAACCACGAACATCAAAAATCGGTTTTTCTTTAATGAATATGCTCAGTTGATTTGGCAGCAAATGAGCACCGAGTCTCAACCCCTTGCCATCATCATTGGTGATGTAGACCATTTCAAACTTTACAACGACACCTATGGTCATCCCGCCGGGGATGCTTGTCTCTATCAAGTCGCACAAAGCCTCCAAAAATCAGTTGTTCGGGCATCTGATCTTGTCGCTCGCTACGGTGGGGAGGAGTTTATTATGCTGTTGCCGAACACCGATATCCATGGCGCAGAGCACGTCGCACAAAAAATTCAGGCTCAACTGGCTCAGTGCGCCATTCCCCACCAAAGCTCCTTGACCCATGCTCAGGTCACCCTCAGTCTTGGGATTTTGTGTACCCATCCCAGGTTCAGCACGCTGACAACCGCGATTCAACAGGCGGATCAAGCCCTCTATCAGGCGAAACAATCCGGGCGAAATTGCTATTGGATGACGCAGGCATTACCGACCTCCGAGGACAAGGCATAGCTCTGCTCTACAGGCCCTCCATACTCCCAGGGGCGTGACCGAAAACCCCTTCTGTCAATGTGACCCTCCAATGTGACCCTCAACGGGTGACACTCAAAGGGCATTCCTCATTCCGCCTCTATCCTTGACTTTTTTCCATTCGGATCAACTCAAACGCATTGCCATCCTGCAACCGAACGTCCCCTTCGCGCCCAGCAGGCTTCGTTTCTTTTATGGCTGGGTCATCCTCGTCGTTACGACCCTCGGCATCATTATGAGCATTCCAGGGCAAACCGCAGGCGTCAGCGTCTTCACGGACCACTTAATTCTCGCCACAGGACTGTCTCGACTCTCGCTTAGCAATGCCTATTTGATTGGAACCCTGACCAGCGGTTTGTTGTTGCCCATCGGCGGAACCTGGATTGATCGCATTGGTGCCAGACCTATTGTTGTGGGAGCATCCATTTGGCTCGCCTTGACCTTGGTCTATCTCAGCATGAGCGATCGCCTCGCCCTGCTCCTGGGTAATCTCCTTGCCATCCCTACCAGCACAATCACCTTTCTCCTACTCTGCATCGGCTTTGTCAGCCTACGCTTCAGCGGTCAGGGCATGTTAACGCTTGTGAGCCGTACAACCCTTGGGAAATGGTTTGATCGTCGTCGCGGCATGGCATCAGGCATCGCCGGACTCTTCCTGTCCTTTGGCTTTTCTGCAGCCCCCTTACTGCTCAGCTTCTTCATTGATGGGTTGGGCTGGCGGGGCGCTTGGCTGAGCCTTGCACTACTGGTGGGTCTGGGCATGAGTAGTCTGGGATGGCTGCTGTATCGCGATAATCCCGAGGAGTGTGGTTTAGTCATGGATGGAGAAGCCGCGATCGCCCCCACCCCATCCCGTGAACTATCCCAACCCTCCCAAAGCAATCCTGCCAACCACGCTCAGGCTCGTGACTTCACGCGGGTCGAGGCACTCCGCAGCCTAGCCTTTTGGGCAGTGACCCTCGCCCTCGCCACCCAATCCCTCAGCGTCACTGGCATTACCTTTCACATCGTTGATATCGGTGCAGCGGTGGGGTTAGCCGAGAAACAAACCGTCGCCTTGTTTTTGCCCATCGCTGTCTTCTCAACGCTCACGGGCTACCTCGTGGGTCTGATGGCCGATCGCACCCAACTGCGGTTCCTCTTCATGGTGATGATGGTCTTCGAAGCGATTGGCATTACCGGGATGGCCCATTTAGATAGTGATGTTTTTCGGCTCGTTGCCATCGCCGGTCTCGGGATTAGTGGCGGCTGTTTTGGCACCCTCTCGACGGTGACGATGCCGCGTTATTTTGGGCGACAGCATTTGGGAGCGATCGCCGGGGTGGAAATGATGGTCTTGGTGATGGCCAGTGCTATTGGTCCTTCGTTTTTGGCAATGTTTAATGCAGTCTTTGGCAGCTATCGGATGGGGTTATACCTCTGTGCAATGTTGCCGCTGATGATTGTCTTTGTGCTGATTCCGTCCCGCAATCCCCAGAACATCGCTGTTGATCAAGGGTAGGGGTTGGTGTTCCAGATCTTTGAAAGATCTTGGGATCTTGGGGCTGCCCAAGATCCCTGGGGGCATGTGTTCCACGCCCCCCGCCATAATCAACGCTTCAGCCAATGCTTCAGTCGATTATTTGAGATTTTCGGCACCTGCGGTGATCTGGGCGGAGGTGATGCGATCGCCTTGTTCAATCCCGTCCACGGCATCCATACCGTCGGTGACGTAGCCAAAGACGGCGTAGTTACCATCGAGGAATTCGAGGTCGGTTAGAGCGAAGTAGAACTGTGAGGATGCGGATGCGGGGCTCTGGGAGCGGGCCATGGCGATCGCGCCGCGTTTGTGTTGGAGAGCAGGGGTTTTGCTGCCAAGGAGACGGTTATAGGAGGGCTCGTCGCGGTTGTCGAGCTGAATTTCGAGGGGAATGTTGCGCTCGCGGTTGGTGTCGGGGTCTATGAAGCCGCCGGTGCCGTTGCCTCGGGGATCACCGCCCTGGGCGACGAAGGGGTTGGGCGTTTTGACGACGCGGTGGAAGCTGAGACCATCGTAGAAACCGCGCTGGACGAGATCGGCAAAATTGCCTGCGGTGATGGGGGCTTTGGTGCCGTCGAGTTCGATGGTAATAGTTTGACCGTTGACGACCATTTCGACGGTGGCTTTGCCGTTGAGGCGGGGGAGATCGTCGTTGGCGGTTGCTTGGGCAATTGCTGTGCCTTCAAACTGGGGAGCAGCGAGGGCAGCGCTGTAGGGGGTGCTGCTCCAGAGAAGGCTGCTGGCGATCGCGAGGAAAGCACAGACTTTGAATAGTGAAACACGCATAGGTCTTGCAGAAATGGGCCTTTTGCATTTTAGTCGATTGGCTCGGGCGGGACCGATCCCCTGAC
>CALIJJ010000253.1 GCA_938017515.1 uncultured Pseudanabaenaceae cyanobacterium | reverse complement strand
CGGTGGCTGGATTGAGGTGGAGCGTTTGCTGCAAGCCTGCACGAGCCATGGCCTATCTTTGACGCAACAAGAGCTAGAGGAAGTCGTTGCCACCAATGACAAGCAGCGCTTCAGCTTTGATGAAACGGGCCAAAAAATTCGTGCCAATCAAGGGCACAGCGTCAGCATTGACTTGCAGCTATAGCCCCAGCAACCCCCAACCATTCTGTATCACGGCACGGGTTCGCAGTCGGTACGGGCCATCGAACAATCTGGCCTCAAAAAGATGTCTCGCCACCATGTCCACCTCTCGTCGGATGTGGTCACGGCGAAGCGGGTGGGCACTCGCCATGGTTATCCAGTAATCTTTGAGGTTGAGACTGCAACCATGTATGGGGATGGCTTTGATTTTTTCTGCTCAGATAACGGGGTTTGGCTCGTGGACCATGTGTCGCCCAAGTATCTGACTCGGATTGAGTAGGTGAACCAGGAGAAAAAATGATGCATCTTGAAACTGAGCCCTATCTCAATCAACAATCCCGCTGGCCACCCAAGGGTCGCGTCATCCTGGCACAACACGACGCAGAATCCGTTTTTGTTTACCAAGCCTATCAACCCAGCATTGGCCACTTTGCTGCAAAGCACGGTTACTTTGGTGGTGAATTTAGCCTGTCGCGGATGACTTGGATTAAGCCCAACTTTCTGTGGATGATGTATCGTTCGGGATGGGGGTGCAAGGAAGGGCAGGAGGTGGTTTTGGCGATTCGGATGCAGCGATCGGCATTTGACTGGATTCTGTCCCAGGCGGCTCACTCGAAGTACATTCCTGAACGGTGCGAAAGTCCTCAGGCTTGGCAACGGTTGCTGAAGACATCGGATGTTCGGTTGCAGTGGGACCCGGCTCATTCTCCGGTGGGTGAGCGGTTAGAACGTCGGGCGATTCAGTTGGGTTTACGAGGGGAGGCTGCGCTACGGTATTCGCGGGAGTGGATTATTGAGATTGAGGATATTTCGGCGTTTGTGGCGCAGCAGCGAGAGTGGGCGATCGCTGGCCATTACGACTGATTGATGACGCCTAGCGAACCTATTTACTGTCCACAAGATCCAGAAATTGGTAGACAATTACGGTTAATTAAAGCATCTTTCTGAGGTTAGATTTATTAACGCAAAGTTACTTTATATGAAAGAAGTGGATGACTGGAAAGTTCTCAAGAAAAAAGTCCCAGTTGGGTCGGGAGTTTCATGCCAAGTACAGGAGCACAGACCCTTTGGATTTTTCATTTCTATCCCAAATGTGCCGTTTAAAGGATTAGTTAAAATCATTCATGTCAAGGATAATGGGAACGTCACATCTGAAGATTATCCTGCAATCGGGACTACCATTAAGGCAGTAATATTAGGCTTCCAAGACGAAAGTCGTCAGATTCATTTGAGTACACAGCAGAGCCAATTGAATCAGAGCTCCTAAAGCTGTTGCGGTTCAAAATTATGCAGCTTTCATCAGTTCTCTCAATTCGCCTTGCTGAATATTCAGCTCAAAAGTCTGACTTTCTAGCGTTTCCAGGATGAGCTGCTTTTCCTTAGCGATCGCCCCGCTCACAACATCCGGCAAGGGCTGAACAAAACGCAAACTTCCGCTGGCATTGAAGGCCAAGACTTCAAGCTCACAGACGATGGCGATCGCCCCATCAACCCACAAAATATCAAACAAAACCGAATCCAATTTCAGAGAAACCTCAACCCGGCCTGTTTGCACATTCAGAGCAACAACTCGCTCATCCACGCCAAGCCAAAGCATAGATGTATCAGCATCAAAAATCAGGGAAGGTTCGACCAAATCACTCGGCCAACCTAAACCGTAATTACCAAAATCTTTAAGAGTTGCGATAGCAAATCGCCTCATCCCCTCATGAGTAATAACCTGGCGTACGGGCTCCAGCTGATAAAACTCAGAAGATTCAACAGACTTTAAAGAGTAAACAGCCATCACGCCTCCTGCCGATAGATCTTCGGGATAATCGAAACAACTTCTGGAATCACACTGAGATCAGCACCGGGATAAAAATATGAAATTTCGATCGCGCCTCTGGCTTCTGGGCTGCTAACCTCAACAGCTCGAATAACTGTCATCCCAAACGCTGGACGAATTCGACGACCCACCTCCGCAGCACTCAGCCCAACCGCGAACAGCTCAAGCAAACGCTGCTGCCCTCCCTCACTTTCCTTGATTCCCAGCCTATTCAAATCCCTCAGGTTCTGCAAGGAACGCGCCTGATTCTTTGGATTCGATCGCACCCGCCCGAAAAAATAGTCAAACTTACTCTCCTTGATCCGAAAGCCTTCACCCTCAATCAATCATCTACACCCCGTTTCAAATAAA
Organism: uncultured Pseudanabaenaceae cyanobacterium; assembly: GCA_938017515.1. GTDB lineage: Bacteria > Cyanobacteriota > Cyanobacteriia > PCC-9006 > JAAUQQ01 > JAAUOP01. Next base: position 624 of record CALIJJ010000253.1, on the reverse strand, counting down.
AAGAGAGGGAGACCCCTTCGAGCCTCCCTCTCCATCATTCAAACAATTGAGTTGTAATCAGAAAAGCTTTACGCCATCAGCGCCTTCGCTTTCGCAACCACATTCTCAACCGTGAAGCCAAATTCCTTCATGATCGTGCCGCCAGGAGCCGAAGCACCGAAGGTATCAACACCGATGACGGCACCGGTGTCACCCGCATACTTGCCCCAACCATAGGTGGTGCCAGCTTCAACAACGAGGCGCTTAACGCCAACGGGCAGAATGGAAGTGCGGTATGCTTCATCCTGCTCTTCAAATAGCTCGCGGCAGGGCATCGAAACCACGCGAACCTTGCCACCTAGTTCCTTGGCAGCATTGACACAAAGGCTGACTTCACTACCCGTTGCCAGCATCACCAAATCAGGCGTGCCATCGCACTCGACGACGGTGTAAGCACCTTTCGCAACGCCTTCAATGGAAGAACCTGCTAACTGAGGCAGGCCCTGACGCGTCATGGCCATGATGGAAGACTCTTTGCGGCGTTCGATCGCCACCTTATAGGCACCAGAGGTCTCGTTGCCATCCGCAGGACGGAAGACCAACAGATTAGGAATCACGCGCAGGGAAGCGACGGTTTCCACAGGC
>CALIJJ010000252.1 GCA_938017515.1 uncultured Pseudanabaenaceae cyanobacterium | reverse complement strand
ACGAAGGGATCAGAGGTCTCGAAACCGGGCCAGCTACTGAAACCACCATCGGGTTTCTGGAGGGTTTGGAGTTGCGCGATCGCCTCCTTCGCCACGGCTTGCGCATCAAATTCATTCAACACTTGACCATAGGTTTGGCTCAGCGTTTGCAGGTGGGCCGCAATGCTCAGGCGACTCGCCGCAGTCGTTAAATTCGGCAGGTCTTTGCTCCACTGCAACTGTTGGACCGGCGCTTGGATATCGCTGAGGACGGTGCTGGAGAGCAGAACATCGAGGCCACCGACATTGGGGACAACGTTTTGAGCTACATTGAGCGGGATGCTGACCGATTCGCCCGTGGAACCGCTTTCGACGACTTGCTCGGTCACGGTCAGGGGAACAATGGGCAACGGCAACTCAAAGGCATCTTCCTCGCCACCGAGTTGGGTTTGGAACTGGAGCGTGGCGTTGCTTGGAGCAAGGTTCTGATTGCTTGCATCCCCCGTGACGGTGATGGGGAAACGATAGGCTTGGGTGCCGCTTTCGGCGCGGGTCTTGAGTTGGTCGCGATCGCCCTCTTTCTTGCCAATCTGCAAGCCGTCTTTCACAACGCCTTCAATCTTGAGCGACCCTTTTTGCTCCGTCGTGTTCGTGACCGAGAGGCCCGCCAAGAGGCGATCGCCGGGTCTGGCAAACTGTGGCAAAACAGGGGCCGTAATCAGCGGTTGCGTCGTCACAAACGTGGTTTCCCCTTGGCCAAAGTGCAAGGCTCCATCGGTGGCGATCGCCATCACACGCCAGGTGGTGAGGTTATCCGGCAGCGTAAAGCCAACCTGGGCCTGACCTTTGTCGTCTGTCAGAACTGAACCGTTGTAGTAGGCCAGCGGCTGGAAGTTGCGGCGCAGGCGGGTACTCTCACCGCCAGCGGAGAAGCCGCCCCCGTAGCCCCAGCCCTTTTCCAGCGGAGAGCTTTGGGTTTGCAACACAACATCGGGCCGGTTATCGGCAAAGCGGGTGGAGATATCCTGTTCGGCATAGACCGTCTCAACCAGGTCCGGCGGGCGATGGCCGCTGAGTTGCAGCACGGCTTCATCCACAACCATGACCGTGAACTGACCTTTTTTAATCGGCTTCCCTTGACTATCTTTGAGCGTCAGGTTGAGGGTTTGTTCACCACCGGGAAACAGTTCTTCCTGGCTGGACCGGACAGCGACATCGATATATTGACCCGCAAGATCGACCTTGAAGGGTTCAAAACCAACGCTGACTAGATTTTCTAGACTGGCGGGCTCAAGGGTTTCCAGCGGTTCACCCTGACGCACCAGCACCGCTTCTACGGCGGCGTTGGGCAGCATCTCAGGCGTCACCGTGAACTGGACCTGGGGAGCTCCGCCTTCAACGGGGATGAGTTTCTCGAATAGGCGATCGTGGCGGACCACGGCAAAGTAAATTTCCCCAGCTTCGTAGGGAGACTGGATAAAGGCCGTGGCGGTTTCGCCGGGAGCATATTGGTCTTTGTCAAGCCGGATGTCGAGACGATTGTTGTTGTAGCGACTGCCCCAGTAGATGGGGCGATCGCCGCTGACCCAAATGCGGCTGTCGGTGATGGCGCGATCGCCATTCTTTCCCGACAGGACGGCTCGAATGCGGTAGGGACCGGCTTCTGCTGCGGTGAACGAGACAGCTTTGGGGACTTTCCCCGATTTCACTGTCTGCTCAGCAACAGCCTCATAAGCCACCTGATACTTGGGCGTCGCACTGCCTTCCACCACCTGAGTGACGCTGCTGTAGGTAATGCGCTCCAGGCTAAGCTTGATGGATTGACCGGGGGTGGCGTTCCCCTGGGGGTCGGTGGCGATCGCCTTCACCTCAAAGACTTTTCCTGTATCCGCGACAAACTCATTCCGTAGCCCAATCAGTGTCTCACTCGGCAACGCCGTCACCGTTTGAGAATTCGCCACAGACAGGTTCGAGGCATCCACCACTTCTGCGTCAATGCGATAGGTCATCGGGTAGGGCAAGTCATCGGCAATCTCAACCGCCAGCGTTCCCTGACCGGATTCATCCAACGTTTCGCTCGTTTCCAGTACATCCGTGGTCACAACGGGGCGTTCCTCGGGCCAGTACCACTGGGGACCGAAGCTGAACTCCTCCCACCCACTGGACTCCAGCGTTGTGGGCTGACGCGTGACGTAGTAATTCACCGCGCCATTTTGGACCGGAGCACCGAAGAGGTAGTCGCTTTGGAGCGTGGCTTCGAGGCGATCGCCCGCGGTGGCAAAGCCCTCGGCAACGCTCAGATCAACCTGGAAATTAGGGGGCTTAAATTCGGCAACGCGCAGCTCTCCGTTGAGCGTAATGCCTTGGTCAGACTTGGCTTCCACCTCGTAATAGCCCAGGGGGTGCGTCTGATCAATCTCCCACTGCAATGAGAATGTGCCAAAGTCATTGGTGGTCTGGCTGCCTAGGTCGATTTCGGTGCCCTCCGGGCTGCGGAGTTTGACTTGGTAGGCCGTGTTTTTATCCTGGCGTAACTCTCCCTGGTCGAGATAGTAGGCGGAGCCTGTGAGCCAAGCGCTTTCGCCGGGCTGGTAGAGAAAGCGATCGGAAAAGACCGTGCCCCGGGACTGGGGCTGGTTGCCCTCCCAACCGGCGTAGATGCCGTAGCCATAGGTGCCGCTGTAGGACTGGCTGTGAACATGGGCCCAGTCAGAGCCTTCGCGGGCGACGACCAGCAAACTGGGGGCTTCCGCAAAGCTATCGGCTCCGCCCATACAGGTTTTCAGCGCCGAGGCGGAGAGATTGAGCGTTCCATCTGTGCTAGTTTTCCCTGTAGCACAGGTCGTGGGCTTGGCAGGGGGATTATCGCTGTTGAGGTAAGACCGATAGATGTCAACCGTTGCATTTTCAACCGCAGCCCCATCGGATAAATGGTTCACGCGCACCAGTCCCGATTCCGGGAACCATTGGGCAAAGACGCCCAAATTGGTGAGCTGAACCAGGCCGTAGTAGTTCGGTTCCTGCCAGCGCTGTTCGCCATTGCTTTCGTAGGCGGTGGTACGGGCGGACATCCCGTAGGCCAGCATGCCTGTGTTGCCCCCTAGCTTTTCGCGCAGAGGGACAGCGATATCAGCAATGTCGTTTGTCGCACGATCCAGTGGAAAGGACTCCCACTGGGCCTTGTCCGGCAGCAGTGACGGACGATTCTCGCGGGGATAGGCCGAATTGGTTGCCACTAAATCCGTCGGCTCCACCACCGCAAACGCCGCTTTATAGGTCCCATCGGGGAGGTTCACCGCTGAAAGGTTGAGCTGTACATCCTGATTGGCCGGAAAGACATTCAGCCCGCTCGGCGCCCAAATCTCTGCGGCGAGGTCACCGGGGGTATAGTCCAGGGTGACGGCTTCGCCCAGGGTTTGACCAAATTGATCTTCGAGGTCGGCATCGATGGTGATGCGGTAGGCGGTTTGAGGGTCCAGCGCCCAGGAGTTGAGACTGATGGTGCGATCGCCATCGTAAGCCCGCACCAGCTTCATTCCGTCCCGAGGGGCCGGTGAAACAGAAATATGTTCAACCGCAGAGGCTGCAACCAAACCATTGTTGAACTGCAACTGGGGCACGCCATCCATAAAGCGTCCGCCGCCGT
>CALIJJ010000251.1 GCA_938017515.1 uncultured Pseudanabaenaceae cyanobacterium | reverse complement strand
GGCGACTGGGGCGACTGGGGCGACTGGGTCGATTGGGGCGACTGGGCTGACTGGTCCGACTGGGGTGATTTGTCCTGGTCTTGGGGCGACGGTTACTGGCAGGGCCTGGGTTTGTAATTTAGATTCCTCTGTAATTTAGATTCCAATGATTTAATTTGCATTGACTTTGATTAGACTGCCATGCATTTCGGGCATTCTGGGGGGGCCGGTTGGTCTCTCCAGTTTTTGTTTTGGCCCACCTTGATGGACTGGAGCAAGGCGGTTTGATTAATTTTAGTCAGAGGATTTGCAATGCTACAAATGCAGGAAAGACCGAGTGAAGCTGGGTCCGAATTTGAGGGTTTTGGTCCGATTTCTTTGGTGGTTATTCAAGGCACGTCCCTTTGCAACCTCAATTGTGACTATTGCTATTTGCCAGGACGTCAGGTGAACAACCAGATCTCCCTCGATCTGATTGAGCCAATTTTCAAGCAAATTTTTACTAGCGCGCTCCTCGAACGTCGATTTACGATTTGCTGGCATGCCGGTGAGCCATTGACGTTGCCCCTATCGTTTTATCAAGCTGCCTTCGATCGCATTGGCGAAGTTAGTGAGCAATACAACGACAGGAATATCGAGTACACCTATTCGATTCAGACCAACGGTACGCTGATCACCCAGAAATGGTGTGACTTCATTAAGGCGAATAAGCTTTGGTTAGGGGTCAGCATTGATGGACCTGAGTTTATTCACGATGCCCACCGCAAAAACTGGCAAGGCAACGGAACCCATGCCCAGGCGATGCGCGGCATCAAGCTGCTGAAGGAGAACGGTATCGGCTTCCACGTGATTTCTGTGCTCACGAAGGAAGCGCTGGATCATCCCGATGAGATGTTTGAATTCTTTGTGGAAAATGACATCAAGCAAGTCGGCTTTAATGTCGAAGAAATTGAAGGTATTAATGAATCCTCTTCCCTCGGTGAAGTGGGTGGTGAAGATAAATATCGTCAGTTCATGGCACGCTTCTGGGAGTTGAATAAGGAAGCCAAAGGTGCCCTCAAGGTCCGGGAATTTGATCGCATTTGCAATCATGTCTATACCGGCGTCAAACTGGAGCGTAGCGATCTGGTCACGCCCTTTGCCATTGTTAATATCGACAATAACGGCAATTTCTCGACGTTTTCACCGGAACTGCTGGCCATGGATGGGGATGGCGCAGGCTATGACAACTTCATCCTGGGTAACCTCCTCACCGATAGCTTTGAGGATGCGGCCCGCAGCGAAAAGTTCCAGCGGATGTATGGTGAAATCAATGCTGGCACGGAAGCCTGCCGCAGCAGTTGTCAATACTACGATATGTGCGGTGGCGGTGCCCCCAGCAACAAATACTGGGAGAACAAGTCGTTTAACTCGACAGAGACGCAGTTCTGTCGCCTTAACAAAAAGGTGATTACAGAGTTGGTTCTGGAAAACTTGGAATCCTCGCTGGGCTTGCGCTAGCGCTGGTCTTGGTGGGAGTCGTGCTAGTTTCGGTTTTGCTCAACTCGCGACATCTATTGCAAGATGGCCCGCGAGGGCCGAGCGGAGCCGAAACCCTCGGCTCTCACTTCTACAATTTACGCCTGAGCAGTTACAACTCAAGTTTGAACAGTCTGGCCCACATGGCAATTTCGTTCTCGGGTTCGGTGCCGCCTTTTTGCAGGTAGATGCCGATCATGAGTGGCAGCAGCTCTAGGGGATCGACGAGGCGCTGCATGCTGCCGTCGATAATTTTCCAGAAGCAGGATTTATAAATATTGATCGCCTCTCCGGGACCGGCATCGGCGAGTTCCTGACGAATGGCATCGGTTCGGTTGTCCTCGGGAAGCGCATTCCAAATTTGCTCACGGCTGAGGGCTTGGGCTTGGCTGAGGATGTTGGCGGCGGTGGTCATGAAAGGTGTGTTCTTCGCTCAAGAGGCTAGCTCCAGATTAGCTGAAGAGTAGGTGGTAGCCGACGAGGGCGATCGCCGCATCGGCCAAAATGTGGCTGAGATAGCCGGGCCAGAGCGATCGCGACAGACTGTAACAAATAGACCAACTCACCCCCGCCAGAAAGACACCCAAGGACCCCAAAACCACCACCCGCCAATCCTGGGTGTAGAACCACAACGCCAAGCTATGGTGAAGGGTGAAGAAGAACGCGGCGAGTAAGACCGCAGAGATACGCGGCACCAGAACCTCGCACTTGCGATAGATAAAATTGCGCCAGACGGCTTCTTCAATAAAGGCATTGATGAAGGTCCAGTAGGCGGCCCCTACCAGAAAGACCACGGGACTGGTCAGGCCAACGTGAGCTGCCTTGGCGCGGATATCGTTGAAGTCAATCCACTGTGGGCCGAAAAGGCCATAGGCTCCGGTGATGGCGGCGAACATGATCAGTCCCAAACCTAAGCCTGCGAGGATGTCTTGGCGCGTCAGTCGAGGAAGACGGAGGCGATCGCCATCAATGCGAGTGGCCCAGACCAGCGGTAGCAGGACCAGCCAGACCTTGAGCAGGGTAAAGATTCCCTGGCCGACACTGCCTGGGGCAATGACGGTGGAGATAAAAACGCCAAGGGTACTGGCAGGAACGGTGAGCATAAGGGCAAGCCGAGCCTGAACTGTGGTGGGCTGTTTCCGTTTGATCCAGTTCAGAGCTGCTTTGGAAAGCATGGTTTCCTTACCCGCTGGGTGAGTAAAAGTACTGAGTGAATCGTACCGATATATTTTTTCTCTTGCGCAACGGCTGTGGCATTCTTTTTTCTGTCCTCTTACTTTTGTCTCCCTTGCTGGACCTGCCTTCTCGAAATAATGACTGACGTTCTAGATTTGGCAAGGAGAATCATCATTGAAATGACTGTTGTGTACGCTATCGAACATAAAAATAGAAATAAGCTTGTTATATTTTTTCTACTAACAGCGAATTTCCTAATTACATATTTAATGTCATTGGGGAGTAACAAAGTTACGGCAAGCCGAAAACCTGTAGCAAAGGGCCGGGAGATTTATTCTTCTGGTCTTTTGCTACAGGTTTTCGGCGACTAAAAACTTTTTCTGATCCATTGCTCCCATCAAGATGCTTGTTGATTCGAATTATGGGAACTGAAATCAAAACTCTGAGCGTCACAATCTAGTGACTGAGGTAATGCTCCGCAGAGATGATGAGCTTTTTCTCACCCACTGTGTAATCCGATTTGCTATGCATCCTTTTTGCTAATATTTGTCCCACTAAGAGAGCTAAGAGCATTGGATATCCATGGGAACTCAGCGTTCTTGTATAAAATCTCTCTAATTGAAAAGGTTGATCAATATTGATGTGCTTATAGTCAAATTTATGAAACCTTTTGGTGTCTCTAAGAGCTAACTAGTTTCAATTCTTTCTGATTCTAACCCTAGGCTTCAGCTACTGCTCATCCTCCTCTTCTTGGAGGTCTAATCCAGTTTGAATAATCTCCATTTCTGCCCAGAGCTCTTGGAGTCTATTGTAAGCTTCCAACGATGAAATGCTTCCTGACGTTTCCAGATTGCAAACTTGCACCGCCTGAAAAGTAAAGTCTTGCAGATAGGAATTAAAGAGGAAATTTTTGGGCTTGAGAATACCTTTATAGGGTCGATAGGGATACAAGCCTCGAACCTGGCGATCGCAACGGTCTCGATGCCATGATTTCTCCGCTGTCATGAATACTCACTTTTCCTGTAATAATGCCGCTCATGCGGGCTGAGCACCCAAGCGATAACTCTCTCGGCCTGGGCTTGCCAATGTTCTGGGCCCAACGGTTCAAGTTTGGAAAGGTAGGCGTGCTAAGGGAATTCGCTCGTCTCGAACCAACGCTCCCATGAAGAAATTTGGATGTAACAGTGCAGGGAGCTGTGGTTGTTAATGGAGCGCTGTGCAAGCATTCTCAAGCATCTGAGCGAACGCGAAGCGCTGTTCCACAATGCTGGATACTAGGATTTGACGTTGATAAAGGACCGAATATGCCAATCCATCATCGTGTTGCTCTGCATCGTGTTTCTCTAGAAAGTGAGACAAAAACTGCTCGATATGATGAACGATAAGTCGCTCGATCTATTCGTCTGACATGGGGGAATGCCTCGATTAAGCAGACATTAAAAATGAAATATAGGTTCGATTACGCACCGGCATCATAATTTGTTCGCTAAAGCCGTCACTAAACGTTCTAATTTTTATCTCTTCTTATTGTTTAGTTTCTCAACGTCCTGATGCTCCGTCTGTCTGATGGCGTACATTAAACGCTTGTATACGGAAATTTAAAGTAATTTTCTGCCCAAGCATTAGACTAAAGATAAATAGGCTCATTGGTTCGGTGATTCTTGCTTTCACGTTTCGGTTTGAAAGGGTTGAGATTATTGGACTTTTGTGGAAAATCTTAATCTAAGAATGTTTTTCTTGAGTTGAGAATTATTGTATGTCATTAGAAGTTTGAGTGCTTGCTATTCCTACTTCGAAGGGAGGCTGATCCCCCATGTCAGCAAATCGGTTGCTTGCTGCTTTACCTGAACGAGAAGCTAGCCGTCTGCTTGCCGAAGGAGAAGTGGTGGAGCTCGCTGCGGGTCAGGTTCTCTACCATTCTGGTCAGCATATCGAGCTTGTCTACTTCCCCATGCGAGTCGTCATTTCCTTGATGGCGCGGCTGGAAGCAGTTTCGAAGTCAAGCATTGAAGTCGGATTGATTGGCTATGAGGGAATGCTGGGGCTCTCGATCGCTTTGGGGAGTGATTGTAATTTGCATGATGCCATTGTTCAAATTGGTGGGACTGCCCTGCAGGTGCCTGCAGCAACCCTGCGGTCTGAGTTTCAGCGGGGAGGTGCCCTCCAGTTGCTCCTGCTGCGCTACACGGAAATTCGCTTGATGCAGTTTGCACAATTGGCAGCTTGTCGAAGCTGGCATACCATCGAGCAGCGTCTAGCCTGCTGGCTCCTCATGATGCAGGACTATTCTCAGTTGAAGCAGATGCCACTGAAACAGGCCTTAATTGCTGAAATGATGGGTGTTCGCCGCGCCAGCATTACGGAAGCCGCACGGTTGCTCCAGGGAGAGGGATTGATTCGCTACCGTCGAGGGAGCCTCACGATATTAAATCGTATGGGCCTAGAGCATGCCTCTTGTGAGTGCTATCAGTACTCTTCTCAAGAGTGTGAGCGATTGCTTCCGACCAGTATTTCAGATACTTTCGATAATTTCTTAAATTTATGATCGGCTAGGCATGAAGAAAGTCGAAACCTATCTCTTATGTACGGTATCGTACGAAGAAAATAGAGATTTAATTTTATTCTCGTAGTCACGTCTCCTCCCTGCATCCCTGGAAATAAGGTGGACGCGAAGTGATGCTCATCGCAGGGACTGCTATAGGAGCCAAGCTGCGATTGTCAGTTGCATTTTGTGTTCTCCTGGAGCATTTTCGTTGCGAGACGTCGGTGATTCAATTGTTCTCCATTGCTTATGTCCATTCCTGGTGGTCATACTCTGCGACAGAATCAAGTTCTTTCTGCATTCTCAGAGGCAGAATATGAGTATTTATCCCCCCACGCAACGCTTCTTTCTCTTGATGCTGGGCAGGTGATTTGTCAGCCAGGCGAGTTCATGGATGCTGCCTATTTTCCGCTTTCGGCCATGATTTCGCTGGTCTCCATCATGGAAGATGGCTCTAGCACTGAAATTAGCTTAGTTGGCAATGAGGGCATGGTCGGGCTGCCGATTATTTTGGGGAGTGGTGTTTCCACCCATCAGGTGGTGACTCAAATTGCAGGAAACGCATTACGATGCAGCGCCAATGTCTTGAAAGACCTGTTTAACCGGAGTGAGTCTCTGCGACGGTTGTTGCTCCGCTATACGCAAGTGCGATTGATCCAGGTTTCTCAAAATGCAGCCTGTAACCGAAAACATACGATCGAGGCGCGTCTCGCCCGTTCGCTGTTATTGGTGCGCGACTGTCTCTGTTCCAACGAGATCCCTCTGACTCAAGAGTTCATTGCCAATATGCTGGGAACCCAGCGTCCAGGGGTCAATATTGCGGCCCAGCTCTTGCAGCAAAAGGGATTGATTTGTTCTTCCCGAGGGAAGATCACGATCTTAGATGGTGAAGCCTTGGAGTCTGTTTCCTGCGTTTGTTATCAAGTGGTGCTAGCGGAATATTCCCGCCTGCTGCGCCCCCGTTAGCTTCATGGTTCTCCATGGGAGTGTTTGCACGGTGAGCATTGGGTGAGTGTTTGCTATGGAGTAGAATTCAGTCTTTGGGAAGTTATTCCCAGAGGGTAAGGCATTGCTGATTCGTGATTCCCACGCGCTGTTGAGCTTTATTGAAGCGATCGGAGTGCCGCCTTACCTGGCGATTGACACTGAATTCCTCACCGATAATTCCTTCTATCCGCAGCTCTGTCTGGTTCAGATTGCCTATGGGGAGCACGCAGCGGCCATCGATCCCCTCAACGACATTGACCTGACTCCCCTCATTGAACTGCTCCAGAATCCCGATATCGTCAAAGTCATGCATTCTGCCGAGCAAGATCTGGGCATCTTTTGGCAGCAGTTCCAGCTCTCTCCCGCGCCTCTGTTTGATACGCAAATTGCCGCCATGGTTTGTGGCTTTGGTAATCAGATCGGCTATGGACAACTCGTCAAAGCCGTTTCCGGGGTTGACCTCGACAAGAGTATGCAAAGCGTGGATTGGTCCCGGCGGCCGCTGCAAGACCGGCATCTGGACTATGCCCTGGCGGATGTGACCTACCTTGGCCCTGTCTATGAGCATCTGCGCCAAGAAGTGGAACAACGGGAGCGGATGCCCTGGATTGAGGGAGAAATTCAGGACCTTCTGGCACCCAGCCGCTACGAAAAAGATCCAGAAATTCTCTGGCGGAAGTTGCGTTTGAAAAGCCCGACCCCTCGCCGTTTGGCGGTGCTCCGGGAACTGTACCTCTGGCGTGAGGAGCAGGCTATCTCCCAGAATCGTCCCCGGGGATGGGTGCTGAAAGACAATGCCTTACGCGAAATTGCAGCGAATCCTCCCCGTAATGCCAATGGACTCAAGCAGGTGCGAGGGATTGGGGGTCGGGCCGATGGGCTCGTTAAGCGGGGGATCTTGCGCTGTATCCGCAAGGCTCAGGATTTGCCCCTAGAGGAATGCCCTGCGGTTGAAAGTATCTACATTCCAGACCAGGCGAATGAAAATACCGTTGCACTGCTGAAAGCGTTGCTCCAGCATGTGTGCGAGCGAGAGGAGGTGGCTCCGAAGTTGCTGGCGACCAAGTCCGAGCTGGAGCACATCGCCCTCGGTCAAACCGCTCGGGCGATGAAAGACTGGCGCTGGACGATTTTTGGCAAGCTTGCCCATGACCTCTTGGTGGGCGAGATTGCCCTGAAGCTAGGCCGGGAAGGGGGGATTGAAATTGTGGAGCTGGGCTCATAACCCAGGTCTGTCCTACAGCATTTGAATGGGGATTTCCTGAGATTGCTTGAGATGAACGGCGGTGCTTGATGAGGGCTGGAGCTTCGGTGTCGGTTCCTGGGGAGCACCGTCTTTGTTCCAGGCTTGGGCCTGCTCATCGAGCCGAGCTTGGATCTGATACTGACGCCATAGATCTAAAATTCTCAGCGCTTCTGCCTTGGTGGGAGCGTTGTAAATGACGGGGATGGTCTTACCCACGGATTTTAGATCAGGCTGATCGGCCCGGCTCGCCAAAGGCACCAGCATGGGCTGGTGTGTTCGCTTCAGTCTGCCATTGGCGCAGGCATGCCAGTAGCAGCGTCGTCTGGGTTCTTGACGAATCTCATGGGCGGCTCCACCCACCATCATCAGTCCGCCCCCTGCAATTAGGATGTGATAAATCTGTCCAAGTTTGGAAGCCCGCAGCATTAGGGGAGACTGGGCGATCGCGATCGCACCGAGTAAAAAAACGAATCTGTTAAATGCTCTCTGAGCAGGAATGCGCATCTGCAATAACCCTACAGGGGGACGATTCAAGGATTCTGAACACAGGGAACGCACCGTAGTGAAATCATATCGTGGTGATAGAAAAAATACACTTAATATGTCTAAATACCTTCATGAAATAATCATGAAGCACTCGTTGCACGGAAGGGCTTGGAGGCTTAAATATTGCTCGTCTGGGGCAAGGGCCGGTGGAGGTGGGTGGGGTTAAAGGGCAGATTTGAGGTTCTGTAACGAGGCGGTATGCCCGCTTCAACAGTTCTCTATACTTGGTGAGCTGGGGGTAATATTCCCTCGCACCAAGCGTTTCGTCGGCGACTCAGCCATGTCCAATTCTCAAGCAACCAGCTCCCAGGGAGAAATAGCCCAGGGTAGCTCCCACACTCAATCTTTTCGCCCCCCTGTTGAGGAAATTTCCGAGGAAGAGGCCCAGGCGCTACTGCTCAAGCTGCGCCGTAAGGAAGAAGGGTGGATTGCCTGGGGGCGTGCCTGCGAACGTCTCAAGAATGCGGGTTACTCCACCCAAAGTATTTTTGAAGACACGGGGTTTGAAGCGCCTCAGCAGCTTCAGGTGAGCATTGGTGTGCGGGTCTATGACTCGCTCGTTCAGCAACAAGCGCCTGAGTCTGTGCTGGAGCATTACCAGCGCCGAGGTAGCGACATTTTGTATGAGCTGCGTCAGCTCGATCATAAAAATCGCCTCAAGGGAGCTTGCTATGCCCTAGAGCGACGGATTGATATGGACGAAGCTCGGGCCGTCGCCAAGGATTTTCGCGAAATGCAGTGGTTGGCGACCCAACCTCCCGGCTTTGACAATGAGCCCGGTGATGCCGTCGCCTATTTTTGCTGGAAGCGGGCGCGGGGGAAAAAAGACTTGCAGGAGCGATCGCGCCTCATTGCCCAGGGTCTTAAATACGCCCAGACGGACAGTGCCCGTGAGCTGCTGCAAAAACTCCTGACTGACTTTACGGTGGTGGCTGAGAAAAAGGCCCCGATGTTGCCGCTGTATCGGCTAGAGCAAGAAGAAGAATTGCCTCGCATGGTCCCGGTGGCCGGAACCTTTCCCCTGTCCTTGGCGCAGCTAGATGTGCCAGCCTGGGATGAGGCGGGGGCGTTTCGTGTGGTGAGCGCCGAGCAGCCCATGAGCTGGGTCGCGCTGCCGGGTTGGCAGATGGTTCTTCGGGCCGAGCAGCCCGTTGCCTTCCATTGTCACTCTGAAAAACTCCCCAACATGCCCGATGGACCGGCGGAGATGGTCATGGTGGTGGTGGATCGCGCTGCCACCACCTGGGTCGAAAATGGGTATTTCTTTGTTGAGAAAGATGGGGAGTTAGCCCTCAATTGGTTTCCTGAAGCACCGACCCAGAACATTGTTGGGCAACTCGTGGTGATTATCCGTCCCAAGCGAATCTTGGACGAGAGTATCATCACCACCCCCTGGCAATTGGGGGAATAGCGGGGGGCATCGCTTGGACGGTGCAGTCATTTGGCGCAGTCATTGGGCGCAGTCATT
>CALIJJ010000250.1 GCA_938017515.1 uncultured Pseudanabaenaceae cyanobacterium | reverse complement strand
TGTTTGACCATTAATGGTCTCCTCTTTAATCTGTTGACCATCAATGAGCAAATCACCGGTGAGATTGACCGAGATGCCGGTGCCTTTGCCACGCCCTAACACTTGAGCCAGGAGAGGCGCATTGATCAGCGTCATGGAGCCACCCGTAACGGTGATACGGCCGGAGTCTCCCTGTCCTCTGCCATTGCGAACATCAATTTCTGAATTTTCTTTGAGGACGATACTTTCAGGGATGTTGAGTGTCACATTGCCCGCATTGCCTTGGCCAAAGGTCTCAGCTTGAATTTTCGAACGGTCCAACATTTCAAGGCGCTGAGCCTCGATCAAAATATTGCCTGCATTGCCTTCCGCGTTTTCCTTCAATCGTGTTGTGATTTCTGTGTTGCCCAGGAGCTGAATCTCTTGCCCTTTCAGCACAACATTGCCACCGTTTCCCTCACCGAATGACTGATTTTCAAGGTCGGCAAAGTTGTCCATTTTAATAACGTCAGCCGTGATTAAAATATCGCCTGCGTTGCCGTCTTTCCCGCGAATGTTACTGACGAAATCGGCATTGTCCAGTAGAAGATTGGGGGTTGTGACAACAATGTCACCCCCACTGCCTGTTTTTTGGGAAGAGGATTCAATCAAGAGACGAAAGTCGAAGGCTGAGCCCCCCTCGGGAAACTCACTGATGAGTTCGATGCGATCGCTCCCCTTCAACTCAATCTGCCCACCATCGCCATCGCCAAATCCTTCCGTGCGTAATTTAGACTGCTCACGCATCCGAATGGTGTTTGCCGCTAGTGTCAGGTCTCCTGCCTTGCCTACACCATCAGACTGCAATCGTGTTGTCAGCTCTGTCGTACCGAGGATATCGATCGTTTGAGCGGTGAGGGTGATATCGCCGCCGTTGCCCTGGCCAAAAGACTGGGTCTCGATATCGGCGAAGGTGTCCATTGTGATGGTGTTGGCATCAATAAGGACATCACCAGCGGAACCGGTGGCACTGTTGCGCAGCTCGCTCAACAAATCGGCATTGTCTAGAATGACCGTGGGAGCCGTGAGGCGGATTTCGCCAGCTTGACCGGCTTCGTAGACAGAGGCATCAAAGCGTTGGCGAAGTTGGAAGGCGTTGCCACTGTTAGGAACGAGGCTTTGGAGGAGGATGCGATCGCTTGCCACTAAGTCAATCTTGCCGCCATCGCCCTCCCCAAATGCTTCGGTACTAATAAAAGAAGGTCCGTTGACCGTCAGGCGATCGGCCTCAATCCTCACATGCCCCGCCTTACCCACCTGCCCTTGCTCCAGACGTGTGAAGAGCTCCATATCGGTCAACGTTATGTCAGAACCTTGCAGCGTCACGTCGCTTCCATCTGTGGAAATTGAACCTTCCAGGCTGAGCACTTGGCTCGCCAGCTCCAGTGGCCCCTGGGTCTGAAGGTTAGCCTGACTGACTAGGCTGCTGCGATTGTTCTGGCCATATTGCAACCCTGGTTTGATTTGAACATTTAGCAACGACGGTGCAGCATTTGGGGTGACGGCACTGAAGCTGAGGCCGTTGCCCCAGTCAAATCTATCGGCAGTCGTGGCCAAAAAGGAGCCATTGAGGTCAAGAGCCGCACTGGGACCAAAGACAATACCTTGGGGATTGAGCAAAAATAAATTTGCATCTCCCTGAACCCCGAGCGTCCCATCAATAGCTGAAACAGACGACCCCGTTACACGACTAAAGATATTCTCAATATTAGAGGGCGGCGAAAAAAATACTTGTTGATTTGTATTGACATCAAACTGCAAGAAGCTATGAAATAGATTGTCGCCTCGTACGGCACCTCCTTCAATCAAAGTTGTATTGATATTGACTGGAGCTGTTTCAACCCGAATACTGCTAGATTCAGTTCCTAAGGATTGATCAGGAATAACTTCTGCGTATGATAATTCAGGTGAAAGTAATAAAAAAATCTCTAAAGTAGCAAGAAACAACCCAATCTGAAGACCAAATCCCTGAGTGAAAAGTCGCATGGCGGTACCGCAGTACAGATAGCAATTGATGATATGTTATCTGCTTCGGTTGTCTTGACTGCTTTATGCAGTTTTATTCTGGACCAAATCTCATCACCTCGGAACTGTTGTATTCCTTTGCTGAAAGCATGAAATTTTAACGCTTGCAAAACTCACCTTGAAAGGGAGGAGGAGTTTGACGAATTTGTTCCGCTGTTAGGCTGTTAGCAGTGAGCGTGGTCCATTCTTTCCCAATAAGACGCTTGCGGCCAATGAAGGCATCGCCATTGGTCTTGAAGTGGTCCCATTTCGCCGTTTTGCTTTTCCAGTAGTCCATGCCAGCGCTGACGAGGTACTTGGCCTGGTCGCGATCGTCGGGCTGGGTGCGATCGCCCACGATCAACCGAGCTTCCACACTGGCAAACGCTGCAGCGACATCATCAGGGTCAATGTCCCCCCGACTGGTGCCCCAAAAATGAAACACATGCTTGGTGTCTTCGCCATGGCGCAGGCTGACGGACAATCCACCTGAAGCTTCCTGTCTTACGTCAGCCTTAAACGAAGCATTGCCCTTAAAATCAGCCCTGAAATTCGATCCACCGACCGACTCAGATTGGGTAATCAAAATCCATTTGTTTTGTGACTTACTGAGGTAATAGCCCCGGATATTGCGGAGCTGAACGCGGGTGTTGGTGGACTGATTGCCTTCAGTTTCTGTAACGCTTCCTAGGGGCACGGCGGCATGGAATTTTTGCCCATCTTTACCGGGGTTATTGCCCATGCCGATGCGGGGTCCCTTGGCCCAGTCGTAGTGAGGAGGGACGCCGATGAGGACCCCGTCGTGGGGCTGGTTCATGTCGGCGGTGAGGATGTCGGGGTAGCAGCTATGGTCGAGGGCTTTGGCTTGGCTGGAGCAGCTGAGGCTGGCGGTGGCGATCGCAAGGGTGAAGGGCAGGGTCCGAAGGATCGCTTGGTTCCAGCGGTGATTCATGGCTCTAGGACAGCGTTGTGGAGGTGGGTGTCGGTTGTTTTCATTAAAGCTCGCGTGCCTGAGTTCTGCACGGAGTACACCAAAACCTCATATTCCTGACCGCTGAGGTCACCCCACGATGCTGTGCGCTTCGCAAAACAGTGTCATCTCACAACGTCTTTGGCTGGGTTGACAGAAACAAACGAAACCCAGCGTTTGACAGTAGCATTTGACAGTGCTGATCGCGATAACCGACGCTTCTACATCCGCTCAGGTCGATATCCGCTTACACCGCCAAAAACTCCTGAATCACATCTTGGCTGAGCTGCTCCGTCGGCCCCGATGCCACAATGCCACCCTTCTGCATTGCGTAGTACCAGTCGGCCTGACGCACAAAATGAAGGTGTTGCTCAACCAACAAGACTGAGATGCCCGTTGCTTCGATGATGCGTCGAACCGCCGCTTCGATCTCTAGAATGATCGACGGCTGAATGCCTTCCGTGGGTTCGTCGAGGACGAGGAGTTTAGGCTTGCTGAGGATGGCGCGGGCAATGGCTAGCTGCTGCTGCTGACCGCCGCTGAGGTCACCGCCCATGCGATCGAGCATGGTCTTGAGCACAGGGAAGAGATCAAAGACTTCCTCCATCGTGGCGCGCTTGCGATCTTCCTTGGGTAGAGATTCCATGCCTAACAACAAGTTCTCCCGCACGGTCACCCGGGGGATGATTTCACGGCCCTGGGGGACGTAGCCAATGCCAAGGCGGGCGCGTCGGTCGGTGGAGAGACGATTGATCGGTTGCCCATCCAACACAATATTGCCCGAGCGGGGCTGAAGTAAGCCCATGACCGACTTGAGCAGCGTGGTCTTGCCCACGCCATTGCGGCCAATGAGGCAGATCATTTTGCCCCGGGCGACGCTCATGTCTACATTGCGCAGGATGTGGCTTTCGCCGTAATAGACATTGAGGTTGTTGATGTCCAGCATGGGCTGGTTGGGCGCTTCAGTTGTACTTGCGACGGCGCTGGGGGACTGGGAATAACTCATGCGGTAACTTCTTCCTGGGGTTCGCCTAGATAGACTTCGATAACGCGGGGATCGTTCTGAACTTCGTCCATGGTGCCTTCGCAGAGGACAGACCCCTGGTGCAGGACGGTGACTTGGCGGGCGATTTGTCGGACAAATTCCATGTCGTGCTCGATGACGATGATGGAGTGGGTCTCCGCCAGGGAGATGAGCAGTTGCCCGGTGCGCTCGGTTTCTTCGTCGGTCATGCCTGCGACGGGTTCGTCAACCAGCAGCAGGTCCGGGGACTGGGCCACAAGCATGCCAATTTCGAGCCACTGCTTCTCACCGTGGGAGAGGACGCTCGCAGGAATGTTGGCCTTGGCGGCGAGGCCAATGATGGCGAGGAGCTGGGCAATTTCTTCGCGATCGCCCTTACTCGGTTTCCCCAGCAACGTCGCGAACAAATTCTTATGACGGTTGTAGGACAGCTCCAGGTTTTCGCGTGGGGTGAGGTTGAGATAAACCCGAGGCGTCTGAAACTTGCGGCCCACGCCCAAACGAGAAATCTTGTGTTCGGGCAAGTTGCGCAGGTTGCGACCCTTGAACAGCGCACGACCCGTTGTGGGTTGGACCTTGCCTGTGATCACGTCCAAAAACGTGGTTTTTCCGGCACCGTTGGGGCCAATGATGACCCGCAGCTCTCCCGGCTCCATCGAAAAATTGAGGTCGTTGAGGGCTTTAAATCCGTCAAAGCTGACGGTGACATCTTGAATGTCGAGGATTTTGTTCATGGTGACCACCGCTTATGAATCCTTCTGCTGCACAATCTCTCGCTCCCGCTGAATCTCTTCATTGAGATCCACGGCGGGGAAGGTGCTGACCGGGGGAGCCATGCCCAAGAGCGATCGCACCTGATTCACCCCGCCACTGCGGAACCAACCAATGATCCCGTCCGGCAACACCGTCACCACGATCAGGAACAGCGCCCCCTGGAAAAATAGCCAGACCTCCGGAAACCGTTCGCTCAGCAACACCCGCGCCCAGTTAACCAGCAGCGCCCCCAGAACGGCACCGACCAACGTGGCGCGGCCGCCCACGGCGACCCAGATCACCATCTCAATGGAAAAGGCAATGTCCATATACTGGGGCGAGACAATGCCCGACTGGACCGTGTAGAGGGCTCCAGCAATGCCCGCGATCGCCCCTGACACGGCAAACACCAGCACCTTAAAAGCGGTGGGATCATAGCCCGAAAATCGCACCCGAGGTTCGTCATCACGAATGGCCACGAGCAAGCGGCCAAACCGCCCCCCCGTGAGCCAACGACAGAGGACATAGGCGCCGACCAGCAGCACAATCGTCAGCATGTAGAGCTTGAACTGCACGTCTGGGCTGCCGACCTGGCCGCCGAATAACTCCGCTGAAGCGGTCTTCAGGCCGTTGGTGCCGTTGATCAGTTTTTGTTGACCATTGAAGAGGTTGAAAAAGACGACCAGTGCTGCCTGGGTCAAAATCGAAAAGTAGACGCCGCGAATCCGGTTGCGGAAGACGACGTAGCCAAGGAGACCCGCGATCGCCGCCGGAATCACAAAAATCGCCAGCAGCGTAAACGGAAACGAGTTAAACGGTGCCCAAAACCAGGGCAGTTTTTCCACACCATAGAGGCTGAAGAACTCCGGGATTTGTCCCTCGGGCAACTGCAAACTCAGATTCATGGCCAGGGCATAGCCGCCCAGGGCAAAGAAAATGCCGTGGCCCAGACTGAGCAGACCGGTGTACCCCCAGACCAGGTCAATGCCCAGGGCGACGATGGCGAGGGAGAGGAAGCGCCCCAGGATTTGGAGGCGACTGACGGGCAAAATCAGCGGCACGATGACCAGAAAGACGAGGGCGATCGCCCCCACCATTCCGGCCTCCTTGAGCCAGCGTTTGCCTTTGCGTTTCGTTGCTTGCGCTACTGCGGTCACGATTTTTGATGGGTGATGGAATATGAATCGATGAATGCTGTAGGGGCGGGCATTCCAAGCCCGTTCCTATGCATCTACGGTTCTGCCCTTTTGGGGGAAGAGACCGGCGGGTTTGATCTGCAAGAAGGTGATGATCAAGGCGAAGACCATGACCTTGGCCATGCTGGTGGTGGAGAAGAACGTAAAGAAATCGAACAGGGGTTGCAGGGTTTCGGTGAGCCCCAGTTGTGTCATCCACAGCGGGAGATAGCCGGAACCGAGCAGGTAGGTGACGGTGCCAATGGCGATCGCCGCCACAACACTGCCGATGAGTTTGCCGACGCCGCCGACCACGACCACCATGAAGGCATCGACGATGTAGTTCGCGCCCAGGTTTGGACCCACGGAGCCCAGTAAGGTGACCGCACAACCCGCCACGCCGGCCAGGCCGGAGCCCAAGGCAAACGTCAGCGCATCAACGGTGTTGGTGGGGATGCCGAGGCAGGCGCTCATTTCGCGGTTTTGGGTGACGGCGCGAATGCGCAGGCCCCAGGCGGATTTTTGCAGGAACCAATAGGTGCCGAGCAAACAAAGAATGGTCAGGCCAATGATGAAGAGACGGGCCACGGGGAATTGAAAACTACCCAGGTTGACGCCACCCCGTAGCCAACTCGGGGCTGTGACATCGATGTTGCGGGCACTGAACCAGGGTTTCGCTAGGGCTTTGTTGGCGTTGAGAACCACGCCGCCGATGATGGCGATCGCGCTGGACAGCGGCAACAGAATCGTCAGGGCCTTGGCCTTGAGCTGATTCCAGTCCAGCCGTCGCTTGAGAACCCACTGGCCGCCCCAAAATAACAGCGAAAATAGGACTAAGCCAATGGCAATGGACCAACTGACACTGCGGACAAACTGGCGCAGAATCAAGCTGACGCCCCAGGTCGCCAATAGGGTTTCCAGGGGCCTGCCATAGAGATAGCGCACCACCTGCCGTTCCAAAAAGAGCCCAACCCCCGCCGCAACAAAAAACGCCGCGATCAGCGCCACAAAAATGTAGGCACTAAACAGCGGCGAATCGCCCAGGGGTTTGAAGGCATTTTGGACAATGAAGGTGGTGTAGGCTCCGAGCATCATTAGCTCGCCATGGGCAAGATTAATCACTCCCATGAGGCCGAAAACAATGGCTAGGCCTAGGGCTGCAATCAACAGGACTGCACCAATACTTAAGCCGTTAAAGAGAACGTCAAAGACGCCTTGCATTTGTCTCTCCAAAAAGAGTTATCTAAAAATAAAGAATGGGGGGCATGATATGCCCCCCATTAGCCTAAGTCGCGATGTTCGTTCGTTATGTAACTTGGACATCAAGCTTAGAAATTAAGCCCGAGTATCAGACTCAAAATCAAGCATTTCAACTGAGGTTCAGACATGAAGTCTCAGGGATAAACGTCTAGGCATGACATCCCAGAGATCAAGTCCAAGACTTAAGCTGTGACCTTAAGCTTCAAACTTCTCACCCTTCTCAGGATCGGACCAATCGCAGGAGAAGCCTTTGGTATCAGCAACATACTGGTTCCAAGGCAAGGGATCGACGGGACCGGGGGTCGAAGAAACGATGTCAAACTGACCGTCTTCACGAATCTGACCAATCCGCACCGTCTTGGAGAGGTGGTGGTTCGGGTTCATCGTGTAGAGACCGTTGGGGGCATCAAAGGTGAGTCCGTAGGCAGCCTGACGCACGGCATCAATGTCGGTGGTGCCAGCGGCTTCAACGGCCATCTTCCAGAAGTAGACCATGACGTAGGCTGCTTCCATGGGGTCGTTGGTGACGCGATCGTCGCCGTACTCCGCCTTGAAGTCCGCCACCCACTTGTCGTTGGCCGGGGTTTCAGCCGTCTGGAAGTAGTTCCAAGCTGCGTAGTGACCCTTGAGGAAGTCGGGGCCAATCTGGCGCACTTCTTCTTCTGCCACGGACACAGACATGACGGGGTAATCTTCGGGGCCCATGCCAGCGGCCTGGAGCTGCTTAAAGAAGGCGACGTTGCTGTCACCATTCAAGCTGTTGAAGATGACGCCGCCGTTGGGCAGAGCCGCCTTGATCTTGGTGATGATGGGGGTGACTTCGGTGTTGCCTAGGGGCAGGTAGTCTTCACCGACGGTGGTGCCGCCGTTGGCCTCAAGCTGGGCCTTGATGATGGTGTTGGCGGTGCGGGGGAAGACGTAGTCGGAACCGACGAGGAAGAACTCGGTGCCTTCGTTCTCTAGCAACCAATCCACAGCGGGCTCAATCTGCTGGTTAGGCGCAGCACCGGTGTAGAAGATGTTCTTGGAGCACTCCTGGCCTTCGTACTGGACGGGGTACCAGAGCTGGTGCTGCTTGGTTTCGAAGGTATCCTTCACGGCTTTACGGCTCGCGGAGGTCCAACAGCCAAAGACCGTTACAACTTCGTCTTGATCGATCAACTTGATGGCTTTCTCGTTAAACGTGGGCCAATCAGAGGCCCCGTCTTCGACGATGGCTTCGATTTGCTTGCCCAGCACGCCGCCTGCTTCGTTGATTTCTTTGATGGCGAGCTTTTCAGCTTCAACCACGGTGGTCTCACTAATGGCCATGGTGCCACTGAGGGAGTGGAGAATACCGACTTTGATGGTGTCGCCGTCGCCACCGCCGCTGGTACTGCTGCCACCGTCGCCGCTGCCGCTGTCACTACTGGGAGACGCACAGGACTTGAGTAATACACTGCCCGCTGTTGCGGAACCCAAGATCAGAAATTTACGACGATTAAACTGCATTGACATGGCTTTGTTAGCTCTCCACAGACCACAGAAAAAACACAAAAGGGTTCAGATGGCTCCCGTATCAAAGGAGTTGAAATCATCCGATTGCGTCATTACTCACAGACCACCATTAGATAGATCTACGAGTTTTGCCTTCCAATTATGCAATGAGGGCTTCTAGAAAAAGTGCGTTGTGATACAGAAAGCCCGCTTTTTCTAACGATTGCAACAATTACCTCCGTGTTTTTACGCTTTATTCATGCGTCAGGCGATCGCCCCTTGGGCTTCGATTTTTGGGAGCATGTGTTGTTGGATGAACAATTGCACCGTATCCAGTCCCTGCCCGGCCTTGAGATTGGTGAATGTGAAGGGTTTGTCGCCCCGCATGGTTTGGGTGTCTCGCTCCATGACTTCAAGGCTGGCACCCACATGGGGGGCTAAATCAATCTTATTGATCACGAGGAGGTCGGATTTTGTGATCCCCGGTCCGCCCTTGCGAGGAATTTTGTCACCGCCTGCAACGTCGATGACGTAGATGGTGAGGTCTACGAGTTCGGGGCTGAAGGTGGCGGCGAGGTTGTCGCCACCACTTTCGACGAGGACGATGTCGAGGTTGAACTGATCTTCGAGGGTTTCGATCGCCGTCAGATTGATCGAAGCATCTTCACGAATGGCGGTGTGCGGGCAACCGCCGGTTTCGACGCCGCGAATGCGATCGCGCTCCAAAGCGCCGCTGCGCACCAAAAATTGGGCGTCTTCTTGGGTGTAGATGTCGTTGGTGACGACCGCAATTTCGTACTGGGTGCGCATCTGTTTACACAGCGCTTCGACGAGGGCGGTTTTGCCGGAGCCGACGGGGCCAGCAATGCCGACGCGGAGGGGGGAATTGGAGGACATATCAACAGGGTCTCCTTAAATATTGAGGGTTACCGTAGGGACGAACCGCGTTCGTCCCGTGCAGAAGGTGTTGCCTTGACGGATGATTTTGGGCTGATAGCGATGGCCCCCATCCCCTAGCCCCTTACCCCCGATTTCGGGGGAAGGGGAACCGGAGGCAAAATCAAAGTTTCTGTCTTGGCTCCCCTCTCCCAAAATTGGGAGAGGGGCTGGGGGTGAGGGCAGTCCAAGGTTGTAGAACTCACGTGATTGATGTGGGATGACGGGATCAGCTACGGAAGAGGCGGCTGTATTGGGTTTCGTGGGTCATGCTGGCGATCGCCAATCCCCAGCCGCAGCTTTCCAGCCGGTCGTCGGGCAGGTCCAGGATGACGGTGACGGCTTGTTCTAGATCCGGTTGCAGGTCAAACAAGAGCTGTTGTCCTGCGGTTTGCCCTAGGGGGATCAGTTTGACGGCGGCGGCGATGAGGTTGGTGGCCCAACTCTGGAGGTAGCCTAGGAGGGCTTGGTCGGGGGGAATGTTCCAGTGGTGGGCGGTGAGGCCGAAGGCGATGGCAAAGTTGCATTCCTCTTGGCGCAGGGTTTGCAGGATGTCGGTGGGGACGGGGAGGGGCGGGTCCATTTTTTCGAGCAGGCGGAGGAGCGAGCGCCCCATTTGCCAGCTTTGGTGGCGCAGTTCTTCGCTTTCGCGGCTGGCACTGAGCCAGCGATTCCAGTCCAGTGCTTGATCCCAGGCTTGGGTTTCGCTGGCGCGATAGGCCCGCAGCATTAGGGCCGCTTCGATGCGAATGGCTCCGAGGCTGAGTTCTTGGCGGAGCCAGTGGTGCAGGGTCTGGGGATCGGTGATCTGTTGGCTGTGGACGAGGGTTTCGAGACCTTCGGAGTAGCTGAAGGCACCAACGGGCAGGGTGGCGGAGGCGAGTTGCAACAGGCGCAGCAGGGCCATGGGGGTCGAGCTAATGAGAGTGCTTATATGCTCCCGCAATGGGGTGAAAGGGAGCGATTTCCTCAACGACTCTTAAACCTCGGTGATGGAGCATGTCTTTGAGCACAGGGTCGGGTTCGAGGCGGAGGTAGTCGGTGGTGATTTCGAGGGGGACGTGGCGGTTGCCGAGGTGGTAGGCGGCTTGGAGCAGGGCGAGGGGGCTGTCGGCGGTGACGGTGAGCAGGGGTTCGGGTTTGGCTTCGATTTTCAGGATGGTTTGGCGATCGTCGGTTTGGAGGAGGTCGCCGTCGTGGAAGTGACTGCCTCGGGGGAGTTGGAGGAAGAGGGCGGTGCCGTTGGGATGGTCGAAGCGGTGGCGGGAGCGGGTGCGGTCTTGGGCGGTGAGCTGAAGGGTTAGATCGGGGTGGCGATCGGTTGCGGCAGCATCAATCTTGCAAGTAAAAATCAACATTGAGGGTAGGGGCGCGTATCCCGCGCCCTCGGAGGTTGGTCAACGCATCACAAGCCGGGTCGGGAATGCCGACCCCTACGGTAAGGGCATCGATTTGCATTCTGTAAGAATTGCGACCGGGGACGGGAATTTTAGCTAGGCTATGGGCGGTGCTGTTTATAGGATATCTGATTTCGCTGAGTTGGTGAGTGCCGCAATAGTGGGAGGGATAGTAAATGAACGAATTTCTTGATGGGAAGTTGGAGGCATCAAAGCGGATTCGCAGGGCTTTTGTGCATAGGGCGACTTTTCTAGATTTATTCAGTCTCAATTTGAAGACAGTCCCAAAAGGATTAGGTCAGCTATCGGACTTGAGGGTGCTTAACCTAAGTGATAATAAATTGGCATCGTTGCCCAAGGAATTGAGTCAAATATCAAGTCTAGAGTGGCTTTATTCTGGTGCTAATCAACTGACATTCTTGCCTAAGGAATTGGGCCAGTTGTCTAATCTGAGCGAACTTGATTGTAGCGCTAATCAACTGACGTCATTGCCCAGGGAATTAGGGCAGCTATGCAATCTGGTAAAGCTTGACTTCAGCTTCAATCAATTGATGTCGTTACCCGAGGAATTGGAGCAGCTATCCAATTTAAACCTGCTTTTTCTCCATGCAAACGATCGCTTAGGGATTCCCGCCGAACTACTTGGACAAACAGGAACTCCAATATCAATCCCAGCCCAGCCCAAAGGTATCCTC
>CALIJJ010000249.1 GCA_938017515.1 uncultured Pseudanabaenaceae cyanobacterium | reverse complement strand
TGTTAACTTGGCGACTCTAGTCGTGCAATCGATGGTGGGGAGCTGGCGGTTCTTTCATAACTTTGATCACGTGGTCGCTGTGGGTGGACGGAAAGACCCCATTGAGATGCTGGCTGGCGCATTTCACGACATTGTTTATGTACAGGTGGATACCGGTATCCCCTTCAACCTCACCCCGTTTTTAAATCTGGTGGTGCAGGAATTTGATGGCGTGATCATGATCCGCTCTAACCTGCCCCAAACCCCCGAGGTGCAATCGGTTCTCAGGCTATTTGGGTTTGAGCCCGGACAAGCCCTCAGCCCGGCCCAGGGCCAGAATGAATTCCTGAGTGCATTGGTGGCAATGAAGGTCCTGGAGCCCTTGCTGTCCTTTACGCAACGACTGGCGATCGCCGTCTGTATCGAAGCCACCATCCCCTTCCGCACCACCGACCGAACCCTAGAGGGCGGTCATGGTTTGCCCGAGGTGACGCTGGTGCGGTTGCAGCAGATGGTTCAGCAGGTGGGGCTGGGCATTCCAACGGACGATCTGGTGGAGATGGTGCAGCGCTCCGTGCGAGTCGCCAACCGCGACGTCAGCAGCTTTGCCCAGCCCAGTGCCGCCGATTTTTTGGCTGACACCTGGAATCTCTTGCCAGAAAATGACCATCAATTCAGTCCAGGTGGCCTCTATAGCGTCAGCGACTATCGCAAAGCGATTGAGCGCACCGAAGCCTTTTTCCAGCGGGTTGATTTCCGATCGATTTTTCGACAATTCCGAGGAGAGCCCTGCACGGAGATCTATCACCAGTGGCAGGAACAGGCCACCCGCAATCTCGCGGTGGGGCGGCTTTACTTGAGCTGTAAGCTGGTGGCGATCGCCCTGATTGAAGCCCTCTCAGAACCCTTTGGTGAACGGACCAGCCTAGAGACCTTCATGGGAGCGCTGCCCAGCCAAAATGCCAGGGTTGCATCCAGACGACTGGAGCAGTTCCTACCGCCTCCCCAATGGCTCTACGCACCGCTCTCCGATATCCAGCAAGAGGTTTGGCTCCTCCTGTCCGAAGGGCGTGCAGTCAGCTCCCACCAGGCCGACCTGACCAACGCTCCCCTCGCCACGTTCTTGCTGCAGTGCCATGGATTTGAGGCGCTGCCCAAACAGCGACGACTCACGAAGGAATGGCTGGCGGGGTCGCTGTCCAGGGACGAATTCCTACAGCAGTTCAACCCCGACTGTCTCAATCTGTTGTATGACGCAATCATCAGCCTATGGGACCGTCAAAAACAGATCTTTGAGCATCATTTCTGCGACCAATCCGAGACCCCGGTCCAATCTGAAACGGGTGGATTCTCCCGCCGTTCGGCAATGCGATCGCAGTAGAGCCGGGTGGGAATATCCTCGGGAGCAATCTGTTGAACCGCATCAAAATGGGCCTGGGCTGTGGCAAAATCGCCCGCCTGGTAGGCTTGGACACCGGCCTCAAAGCGGCTGACAATCTTGGCCTTGCGATCGCGCACGGCCTCGGGTTCTCCATCAAACACCTCATAGATCGCCAAGGGTTGAACTCGCCCTTTAACGGTGACTTGATCGAGATAACGAATCTGGTAGGAGTGGTCCGGATTTAGTTGGTTCAGCACCTGCTCTGAAATCAGCAGCGAGACCCCATAAAACTTCGTCAGTCCCTCCAGCCGTGCCGTGAGATTGACGTCGTCGGAAAAGGCATCGCCCTGCATACGCTTGTCTTCGCCGACGATACCAACTTTCATCGGACCAAAATGAATCCCGATGCCAATTTTGATCGGAGGCAGCGAAGGGCGATCGCGATTCAGCCCATCGACCTGACGGAGTTTGGCGATCGCCGCATCCACCGCATCCTCAGAACTTTGGGGGAAGATGGCCATCATGCCATCGCCCAGGTATTTGACGATAAACCCGTCATGCCCGCGAATTTCAGGGCTGACCTGTTGCAGATAGTGATTGACAAAGTCAAAGTTTTCCTGGGGCGTCATGGCCTCGGACAGGGTCGTAAAGCCGCGAATATCGCTGAACATCACGGTCATGTCACAGCTCACCTGATTACCCAGGCGAATATCGGTGATCGTCGATTTCTCTAGAAAGCGAAGGAAATGCTCGGGCACAAAGCGTCCATAGAGGCGGTTGCTCAGGTGGGTTTCAATGCGGCTGAGCAGCTCGTCCCGAGAGAAGGGTTTCTTTAAGTAATCGTTGGCTCCGGCATTAAATCCAGTCACGACATCCTGGGCCTGCACCTTAGCCGTGAGAATGATGACGGGAAGCTGATAAATCGGATGCTGGGGTCGCAGCTTGCGGCACACCTCATAGCCCGACATCAGCGGCATCATCACATCCAGCAGCACCAGATCGATGCCTTCCTGATTGGGGGTTTGCTCCAGGATCTGCAATGCCTGTTCCCCGGTCGTAGCCTGAACAACCTCATAGGACTCAGCCGTGAGTTGTTCGTGCAAGATTCTGAGGTTCGTTGGGTCATCGTCCACGATCAGAATCCGAGCTTTGGCTGGCTTGGCCGGAAGCGGTTCTGGCGATGGGCTGGGCAAAGGATTGGACGAAGGGCTGAGCGAGGAACCGAGCCGATGCTCGGGTGAGTGGTCTGGCTGAGCTGGGGACAGAGACTTGAGGGGAGAGAGCTGCGAGGATTGTAGCTGTGGCAAAAGTTGCGACGGCCGTTGCTGCGGGTTCGTCATCTGCGGGTTCGTCAGAAGAGGCTGAGCTGCCAGGGGCTGCAATCCATTTCGATGACGGGTCGAGTCGAGCAACGGTAGGGTGAATCGGAACTGAGAGCCCTGGCCGGGACGCGATCGCACCTCAATGGTGCCACCGTGAAGTTCGATTAAGGACTTCGAGACCGCAAGCCCTAAGCCGGTTCCCCCGTACATCCGGGTAATCTCTCCCTTTCCCTGCTCAAACGCATTAAAAATTCGCGGTTGAATCTCAGAGTCAATGCCAATGCCCGTATCGGTGATGGTGATCGCAACATAATCCCCGCCATCCTGGGGCCGATCTTGCACAGGATCAGCCGCAACCCTCTCCTGCGGTAGGACTTTGGCGGAAACCGTGACGGCTCCTTCATGGGTGAACTTAATGCCGTTACCCACCAAATTATAGAGAACCTGCTGGACCCGGTGACCGTCGGCATAGACTGCAGGCAGTGTTGAGGGGACCGCATTATGGAGTGCTAGCTGACGCGGCTGGGCCAGGGGCTGGGACAGCTCCAGAACATGCTGCACCAAAGAATGCAGGTTCACAGCACCACAATTGAGCTTGAGCGCATGGTTATCGAGACAGGAGAGATCCAGAATGTCGTTGACCAACACACTCAGGCGATAGGCACTCATGACAATCAAATTAATTACTTCCGCCTGCTTGGGCCGCAGCGGTTCTGCGGTTTGCACCTGGAGGGATTCTGCCAGACCCAAAATGCCTGAAAGCGGCGTGCGTAGCTCGTGGGAGGTGTTGGCTAAGAACTCGTCCTTGAGGCGATCGAGTTCCTTCAGGTGAGCCTCCTGCCGAAGGAGGTCTTCGTTCTGTTGTTCCAGCTGTTGATTTTGGGCCTCTAGACGGCGAAAGCTCTGCTGCAGGGCTTGGCTCATGCCCGCAAAGGACTGGGCCAAATCACCCAGCTCGTCGGTTCGATGAATCGGCAAATCCACTTGCCAGTTCCCTGGCGCGATCGCCTTTGCCGCCCGGCTGAGGGCACGCACCGGACGCACTAGGTGCCGAGCAATCCCGATACAAAGCAGCAGCGAAACCAGCAGCAGAAATCCACACAGCAGAACAGTTTGATACTGCTGACGCTGAATCGGCCCCACCACATCGGCGCGGGACGTCACAGCGGCAATCAGCCAATCCGCCCCAGGATAGGGCACGTAGCGTCGAGCTTTGAGCTGTAACAAATCGCGTTGAAAAGGAATTTGGAAAGACTCGTCCTTATCAAAGGAAATCTCGTACCACTTGGGGTAGAGGAATTCAACAGCCGCCTGGGTGATGGAATTTTTGCTGTCAGTTCCCTGCATGGAAACCATCTGGCCCTGAGGGTTGTATTGATAGGGAACTTCATTCGTAGACGTGGCGAAGAGTAGACCCGTTTCATCCAGAATAAAAATCTGCCCCTGCTCCATGAATCGAAGCGAGTCCAGCGCCTCGTCTATCTTGGACAAATCGACAGCGGCAGCCAGGACGAGCTCAACCTGCTCCTGCTCGTTCAAAATGGGCTGGGCTGCGATCGCCTTCCCGGTCTGAAATTGCTTGTCCCAAATCTTTTTTCTCTGCTTTGCTGCAGACAAGTACCATTCACTATTGCGCAGGTCCACTGACGGAATCGCTTGGGTCTCTAGCACGGCTCCCGATGAATCGAGCAAGCTTTGTTGCCCCAGACGACCCGCATTCCCCTCACCAGCAGTCGCAGCACCGAAAGAAAACTGCTGAAGTTGATACTGATTGTCAGAGAGGCGGGTGAGCACCACAGAACGCCCCTGGGCATCCGTCGCCATCACGGCTGAGACCTCAGGAAAGGTCTGAAGCTGTGTCAAAAACTGGCGGCTGACGCTCTCAGGACGGGCAAGGTCAATTTTTTTCTCGGCAACGGCCCCTCGATTGAGTTGATTGAGCATCAATGGCTTGCGCAATCGTTCCTCAAGCTGCTCCACGGCCCGTTCGCCGACTTCTTCGCTGAGTTGCTCGGACAAAGAATGGGTCGCCTGCACACTGTGACGCAGCACTAAATTACCGACCCCCACCATCCCAATTAGCAAGAGCAACAGGAATGGGAGCGTGATGGTCCAAACCATCGATGTTCTTTTCCGGGCAGACAGCAAAGTATGGGAAGAGCCTGCCTGGAGAAACCAGCCTTTTCGAGTGGCAACCATGAGTTTTAATGAAATCTGTTGTAGATCTCGCTTACAGCTCTAAGATCGGTAGACAGACGCAAGCAACCCCTTGTGCAATAGATTGATTGGGCATATACGCCAATCCTCTATCACTTATTTTTTATACTTAGCAAAATCTTCCAGTTAGCGAACAGGAAGCCATTGCGTCACTTTCACATCTCTGTAAAAGCATAAAAGCAAACAAAAAATTAAATGGTTACTTTCACTTACTCAGATAGTTCAATCATTCCCGTTCTGATCAATTCTGATTGTTTTTAATTGGATTTTCTCGTAGAAATCCATCAGGATTTATTGCTATTAAAAATAATTTTTTAGCGATTTTCTATTTTTCTATTGGCAATACGTTTGCCGGATAATAAGTAGATAGACATTAATCTCCCGCTAACCGGGCTTCGACTTCGCTCAGCCCTTGGCTCTTAGTCATGTCAGGGGGTCGCTGGTTGAGCGGAGCCGAAACCAGCAAGGATGAAAGCTACGTTTAGTTCAGGCCACCTACTTAGTTGCGGAACTCCCCATGACAGCCCTACAGCTGCAGTGCAGTGTCAGGATCTTCCATAAAGGCATCGAAATCTTCAAACCGTTCAAACGGCAAGTGATGCCCTAGGGTCAGGGCCAATTGGGACAGGGCAACTGAGGTCGCGAGCGGATCGCTCTGGTTGAGGTTGGTGGCAATCGCATCAAAACAAGCGTCCAACTCTGCACAACGCACCTGGAAAGCTTCCGCAAACTCAGTTTCAAACCGCTGACGCTCCTGCCGCAGAACCAGGCTCGCCGCTTCCGCCAAAGCAGTGACTCGTTCAGCTTCCGCCTGGGCTAACTTGGCCTGGGACAAAATGCTGGTGGAGGACTCATACAGCATCCCTGCCACCAGATAGCCACCAATGCTCCCGACAACGGTTCCCACTGGACCGCAGACACTGCCAACGGCGGCCCCGGCATAGAGGCTTGCCAAGGTACAGGTCCCGGTTTGGCCAACTTGATGTTGAAGCTGCTGGGCCGAAATCTCTCCCTTGGCAAATTGCAGTACGGAAACACCAATATCAATCCCACTGGCAGCGACGGTTACCGCAACATTTGATTTACCGAGGGCTCGAATTCCAGCTTTGGTTGCCCCGTAACGAATCACGCTGCTGGTCGCGCCTGTGGCACCGCTACGAAGGGCAGCTTTTGTGGCGTCTTGGGCCGTGTTTTGAACGGCAGTTTCCAGGGTGATGTGCCCATCACGAACTGAAAGGCCATTTTTGACCGCAGAGATGGTTCCTGCAATGATGCCGCCTGCGATCGCGGCCTGACCACCTGTGGCGATCGCCTCTTTTCCAACAGCACGAAGTTCCTGGGCTGCTGCATACAGCTTGGGGGATTGAGCCGCCTTCAGATTTTCTGGGTACGTCGTCCCGCCAGAACTAACCTTGCCTGCCTTCAGCTCTCCGGTGACATTTTTGGCGGTATCTCGATAGTCTTGGGCTTTGAGGGGATGGCGATCGGCACGTTTCTGGGCCAATTCTTGAACGCGCTCCGCTTGGTCGGAGGGCACCAGCTTTTGCATGCCGCGATATTTTTCCTGGCTGATGGCAGCGGTGGCATTGCTGGCCCGGTTCATGGATTTGGCTTGGACCGCTTGCAGGGTGCGATCGCCCTCTTTGATCAGCAAGTCTGCGGCGGCGTGGGGGTCGCCCATCGCGGCAGTGACCTCTGCCTTCAGGTTTGAGCCTTTGAGGGCAGCATCTGCGTTGAATTTAGCGGCTTCGATGTATTCAAACAGATTGCCCTGGGAAATTTTGGGGTTCACAGCTCCCAACTTCTCAGCGGCGATTCTGAAAGCATCCATGCCTTCAACCATGCTATCGGTTGCAGCAGCATGAGACTGGGTGAGGTGGGAAGCGATCGCGCTTCCCCAAAAAGTGGGTTGATGAGAACCTATTTTTTTCTGAGAACGACCCTGGGGAAGCATTGCCATCTCTCCCTACGCTTCACTCGCTGGAACATTCACCTCAAATTGTTCAGCCTGCTTCAAGACCAAACAGCAGTTCGAATCAATTGCTCCTTCTTGCGTCATGAGAGGAGTATCCAAAATAAGTTTCAGAATCTGTGCAGCCTTTACCGCTAGATAAACTTGGTGTTTTTGCTGAAGCGTATAGGACTGATAATTTGTTCCAGCCGTTGCCATAATCGCTTCTAGTTCATCCAGACTTCGTTCCAGAATCTGCGATAGCCGGATGATCATCCCTTGAAAGGCTTGAGCAATTTGATCAATCAGCTTGAGTTGGCTAATCACCAACTTTATTTCCTCTACTGCTTTTCTAGCCTGAGCTTTATCGCTTCTTGCCTGAGCAAGATTGCTCTGAGCCTGTCCTTTGAACATCATGCCGCCCACTGCCAGAATTGGTCCTGTCACAAGACCTCCCAGCACCATCATGCCGCCAGCCATTCCCAACCCTCCAGAAGCCAAAGAACCACCACCAAACCAAGCAAGCGTGGCATTTGTTGCAGCAGCACCGGATAATGCGCTAATCGCTGTCCCAGTCGAAGCAGAAGCAAACATCATGGCTCCACCGTAGCTTGCAACACCTGTGAGTGCGCCGACTCCTAACGCACCAGTCCCCCCCAAAAGAACCTCATGAGCCTGAAAGGAAACCCGTTTCATCTGAGCCAGTTCTTCATGGGAAAGCTGAGCCACCTTGAACTCACCCACTTCAGCATGCCTCGTCAGCTCAACATTCTTGAGCTGTTCGTAGAGCGCAATGAAGCGTCCCAGATGCTG
Organism: uncultured Pseudanabaenaceae cyanobacterium; assembly: GCA_938017515.1. GTDB lineage: Bacteria > Cyanobacteriota > Cyanobacteriia > PCC-9006 > JAAUQQ01 > JAAUOP01. The sequence goes on along the minus strand of CALIJJ010000249.1, from coordinate 688 downwards.
GTCCCAGGCTTCCAACTTTTGCTGCCCTAGTGACTCTAGCCCTCCAGCTGTATCTTTCTTCGCTGTTTCCAAATCTCGAACGGCATTGTCATAGATAGCCTGGGCATACCGACGAGCCTCACCAGCTTTGGTGTTTTTGGCAATCGCCTCCACGCTTTCTTTGGCACCAAAAACTGCCGCACTGGCAGCAGCGGCTCCTAACAAAATGGGTAACACCATTCGAGATCACAATCATTCACGCAACTTCCTGACTCTTCTCCGTATTTTCCGTACAACAGGAATAAAGAGACAATCTTGATACAGACAAGACAGTTCCGATTACGGAAACAGCGGTAAGCAGAAATGACCCAAGAATTCACCAAAGGTTCAACCGCCATGGCCAGCGGAGCCGCCACAGGCTGGGGCGTCACTACTGTGTTTGGCAATGTTGGTGTTGCAGCAGGCGGAACTGCCTTTTCCGTTGGTGCCGTTCCCATTGTCGGGGCAGGAGCTGTCGCAGGCGCTGCTGCCTACGGGGCCTATCGTGGCTTATCCGAAGGCGACCCCATAGCATTTGGCTCAATTGGCTTAGGCGCAGCCGCTGGAGCTAGCGTCTCAGCGGGAATTGGTGGAGTCGGCGTCGTTGGTGGTTTTGGTGGCGTTGGCCTGGGGCTCGGTGCCATGAGTGCCATGGGGGGCATTGCGGGTC
>CALIJJ010000248.1 GCA_938017515.1 uncultured Pseudanabaenaceae cyanobacterium | reverse complement strand
TCATAGGTCATCTCAGCGCTCACAATATCGCTGGGGGGCAGTGTCCGAAAGCTGCCCTCGACGGGAGCTGCGTACGCTGGATCGGGTGCCGAAACCAACGCCACATGCCCATCCGCCACCGCCAAACCATGGGTGGGATCGTAGCCGCGCCAGCCCGCCCCCGGCAAATAAACCTCGGGCCAGGCGTGGAGCTGCCGATGGTCCATATCGGGGTCTCCGGCTTGGTAGCCGCTGACAAACCGAGCCGCCAGTCCGACGGCGCGACAGACTTCCATGAAGAGGACCGTCACATCCCGACAGGACCCCGAGCGTTGTCGCCAGGTGACCCCCGCAGGCCAGGGTGCGCCCTGTTCCCGGTGTTGATAGCTGCAGTCTCGATACAGCGTTTGATTGAGCAAGCTCAGAAAGTCGAGGACAATGTTGTTGGTTTCCATGGCTAGCGTTTGGGCTAGTTGGACGGCTTCGGGATCGGGCGAGACCTCTGGCTGAAGATAAGCGATGAGTTGCGATCGCAACGAAGTGGGATAGTCCAACGGAAAATTCATCGCCCAGGCAGCCATCAAAAAGTCAAAGGGATTGTTCCGTCGCGTTGTCACCGATGCGGTGCTGGTGATGATGAGCTTTTCTGTGGGCTCCGTAAAGCTCAACCCGATCACGGCATTGCCTTCCAAGTCCACACAATGGGTTTGCTGCTGCGGGGCAGGCGAAACTTCCATCTGGAACTGGTCGAGATGCTGGCTCAGATCGCAGCGGGGCCGCAAACGCACTTGGTGTGGTGTGAGCAGCACGGGTTGGCTGTAGTGGTAGCTCAGTCGATGACGCAGAGAGAAATGCATAGGATCGATCTAGGGCTAGGGCTAGGACTCAAGGGAAAAGAAGGTGTGAAACATCTCGTCTCCGACCGTGTTGACTTGAATTTGAAAATCATTCAGAAATTCGTGGAGACCCTGCTCCATCACTTCGTCAATCGTGATGTAGTCGAGCCCTGCGCAGAGTTTGCCGAGACTACGCTCCGCTGGATTGCGCCATGTCCGTAGGGGCGTATCGGTGATGCGGTGGAGACAGCTTTGAGCTTGCAAGAGGCAGCTCCGCAGCGCCCGAGGAAACTCATCGTCTAGGATCAAAAACTCAGCGACATTGCTCGGGATAATCCGATGGTCCCCTTGATATTTTCGGTACATTTCGTAGGCACTGGCTGATTTGAGCAGCGCCATCCACTGGACCTCGTCAAAGGTGGTGCCGACGGCTTCGATGGAGGGCAGCAAAATAAAGTACTTCACGTCCAGAATTCGTGAGGTTTTATCCGCCCGTTCCAGGAGACGCCCGACCTGACCAAAGTGCCAGCCTTCGCCATGGCTCATGGTGCTGTCCATGGTACCCACGAAAAGATTGCTGGCTTGCCGGACGGCATTGAAAAAATCGGATGAGTCTACTAGAGAGTCCAGGGGCGCTTTGGAGGCATCCCGAACCATCAAGTAAAACTCATTGATTTGTTCCCACATCTCAGAGGAAATAATTTCGCGCACCGAGCGCGCATTGTTCCGAGCGGACTGGAGACAGTAAAGAATGGAGCTTTGGTATTCGGGATCAAAGGTGAGGAACTGGAGTACGGTTTCGGTGTCCATGCGATCGTAGCGCTCTTGAAAAAGCGCCATATCGCCGGTGGTTTCCAAAATCGGTTGCCACTGTTGCTGGGTTCCCGGAGGAGAATCGAGTAATAAATTGAGATTGACGTCAATGAATCGAGCGACGTTTTCCGCACGTTCTACGTAGCGATTGAGCCAGTAGATGGAATCGGCAACACGGCTGAGCATAGCGTTAGGGGGGGGTAGGGAACCGAGCAGGGGGCTCTTCTGGAAATCGGTCAGCGATCGCTGGTTTCTGGGAGCGTGGGAGCATTGAATCGACCGGTGCCAACCCGTGTCTCAACCCGTATCTATAGATGCAGGGGCAGATACGAAGCATTGCGCACAATCAACGCTACCCTAGGCAGGGTTTGAGGAGGCGAGAACCGGATTGCTCAGTCATCCACCACAATGAACTCCCGCTCACGATCAATCCAGCAGGCCATGCCTCGGTTGGTGTGGACTTGCACTGGAGTGGAACCACCCTATCGGAGGATGGCACGGTAAACGGCTGGACTTGCTACGAAATGGTGGAGTTTACATGATTTCTTTCTTTAAAAGTTCGGGAAATTAAATTTAGTTGCAAGGCGCTTGATCAACGTTTTTTGTATGCCATGACTTTATCTTCTGAAGCTTACGTCCAGGACTCCGCGGTCACCGCCGCTGTGGGTCCTGCTGTGCCCCATCGGACCCTGATTGTGTTTAATCCAAAGGCAGGTCAGGCGGAGGTTCTGAAGCCAAAGCTGGAAGCAGCCGCGATGCTGTGGCGGGAGGCGGGCTGGCAGGTGGAGCTGCGCCCGACGCGGTGTGCTGGAGATGCCACGGTCCTGGCCAAGGAGGCGGCTGCCGAAGGATTCACGGTCGTTGCTGCCGCCGGAGGCGATGGCACCGTCAACGAAGTGGTCAATGGTTTGGTGGGGACGGAGACGGCGCTGGCGGTGTTGCCCTGTGGCACGGTGAATATTTGGGCCAGGGAGATGGGACTCTCCATGGATATTCCGGCGGCGGCGGAGGCGTTTCTCTCAGCCCAGCGGCGTCCCGTGGATTTGGGCGTTTGTCGGTCGCTCAAAAAAGCGTCGCGCAAAGCAAAATCGTCGAAACAAAAGGGGAAAAAAAAGGCGAAGTGGATTGTGGATGATGCGGTGGGCGATCGCTACTTTCTGCTCATGGCCAGCGCTGGGTTTGATGCGGCGGTGACGGCGGAGGTCGATTTGAGCGAGAAGCGACGGTTTGGGGCGATCGCCTACGTCAAACGCGCCGCCCAAATGGCTTGGCACTATCGCGGCACCAAAACCAACCTTCGCATCGATGGCAAACGCATTCGTGGCCGGGTGCTGATGGTGGTGATTGGCAATAGCCAGCTCTATGGCGGTGTTGTCAAATTCACAGCCCATGCCCTGGTTGATGATGGCCATCTCGATGTTTGTGTCATTCGTGGGCGGAGTTTGCTCATGGCACCCTCCCGGTTAGTTTCCGTATTTACCCGGTTCTACAACAAAGATCCTAAGGTGCGCTACTACCGTGCCCAGCAGGTCGAAATCCGTGGGAAGAAGAAAAAGAAGCGGTTGCCCGTTCAGGTGGATGGCGACTACCTGTGTCAGACACCGATGTCATTTGAGATTGTGAGTAAAGGTCTCTGGGCCTTGGTTCCCCCCAGTTGTGATCAGAGTCTTTGGTCTACCCCTGTGCAATCTCAGCTAGAGGGACTGACTCAGCCTGTCGAGGCATCTACGTAAGGCCGCAAGCCTGTTTTTCCTGGAATTTGGCTAGAGATAGGCGTCAAAAATTAAGCTGAAAGTTGATCATTTCCTGTGCCTCTCATGGGTCTCTGGGAGTCAAACAGAGTGCTTGGGTAACTTAGACATAGCGATGAAATCGTGTATTTACCATCTGCTTTTGGCTCAATTCGGCTAAATTGTCCGCTTATCTCATCATGTCAGGGCGTCACCATGTCAGGTTCCGCGCAGCTACCGGCTCAGCTCAGTGCGTTCCCCAATATTCAAACGCTTGTCCGTCAAATTCAGCGAGCCTCTGAATCTAATCTCACCGGCAGTCTTAACTTCGACACCGTTCATCTCCCACGGATGCGTCTGTACTTCGTCATGGGGCGATTGGTCTGGGCGGGGGGTGGGCTCCATCGTCTGCGGCGCTGGCGGCGGTTGATCAACCAATCGTGTCCTGGAACCACCGCAAAACTCCAGGCCCTGGCAGCGACTCGTGACGCGCCCCATTCTGAGTATGAAGTGCTGCGCCGCTTGGTGAAGTCGAATCACATCAGTCGAGAAGTCGCCTGTACGATGATTCATGCCAATCTTGTTGAAGTGCTGTTCGATATTGTTCAAGCCTTTAAGCTGATTGAAAAATTTAGCTGCACGAAAACGCATTACGAAGAGTTGCGAGATCCCCTGACCCTCGTTTCGCTGGATGAGTTGGTTTGTGATGTGGAAGCTCAGTGGCGGGACTGGTGCAATGCCCATTTGGCCCCCTACTCTCCCAATTTGGCTCCGGCACTGATTAAGCCTGAAAGTCTCAGAACACAGGTGGCTCCCCAAACCTATGAACGCTTGGGGCAAATGCTTCAAGGACAGCTGTCGTTGCGGGAGCTAGCGATTTTGATTCAGTGGGACTTGAGTCGCTTTAGCCAGTCCATGATTGCCTATGAGCAGCAGGGGATTCTCCAACTGCGCATCACACCGGATTTGGCCTTGCCTTCTGTCCATAAGGGCGGGGCTGGCGACAGTGATACGACGACTGACCGTAAGACGCCCGCCCATGGCTCGTCCTCCCAGGCTGCGGGGCAGACCCAGGGGCACGCCAGCGTCAAACGAGGAGAGGGAAAGCGATCGAGTTCTGCTCCCTCATCTAGTGACAGCCTCAAGCCGCTGGTGATGTGTGTCGATGATAGTCCGAGCATCTGCAACAAGATGCAGCGTATTCTGGAGGGTGCGGGCTATCGGTTTCTGAGCGTTCAGGATCCGATTCAAGCCCTGCCGCTCATGCTGGAGAAAAAACCAGATTTGCTCTTAATTGATTTGGTGATGCCGGTCATTGGCGGCTATGAACTCTGTAGTCAGATTCGTCGTATTCCGGCTTTTCAAGAGACACCACTGATTATTTTTAGTGGCAATGTTTTGGATCGCATTCGTGCCAAGCTCGTGGGCGCGAATGATTCGTTTGCGAAGTCATTGCCCCCGGAGCAAATGGTGGCAACGGTGGAGCGTTGGCTGTCTGCCAAAACCTTGACCTAGGCGAAGCATCGGCGGTCTCGAATTATGGATTACAGTGCAGGGGTTACTGTCATCATTCGGGATGCCGCTCCATGCCTGCTCAGGTCTCACCCCCTTCTTCTTCCAGCCAAGGTCGCCTCACCCGTGGGCCTGTGGGAGCAACGCTCTTTAAGCTGACGTTACCCATGGTGTGGGGCGTGTTTGCCATTATTGCTTTCAATTTGGTGGATACCTATTTTGTCGGGCAGTTGGGGACTGAACAGTTGGCAGCCATGAGTTTTACGTTTCCTGTGGTCATGACCCTGGGGAGCTTGGCCATGGGATTAGGGGTGGGTGCCTCTTCGGTGATTGCCCGCGCCATTGGTGAAGGGGATATGCGCCGAGTGCAGCGTTTTACGACGAATAGTCTGACGCTGGCGTTGACTGCGGTGATTTTGTTTGTGGTCTTGGGTTTGATGACCATTGATCCGTTGTTTAAGGCGTTGGGGGCAGGCCCTGATGTGTTGCCTTTTGTGCGCGACTACATGCGGATCTGGTACTTCGGGATGGTCTTTTTGGTGGTGCCCATGGTGGGGAATAGCGCCATTCGTGCGTCGGGGAACACGCTGACCCCCAGCATCATCATGACCCTCGCAGCGGGTATCAATATTGTGCTTGATCCCCTGCTGATTAATGGTGTTCTGGGGTTTCCTCGGTTGGAACTCCAGGGAGCGGCCCTGGCGACGGTGATTTCTCGGGCGGTGACGTTGGTGGCGTCGCTGCTGGTCTTGCGCTTTAAAGAAAATATGCTCTCGGCCCAGTTTCCGGACTGGGAGGAAACGCTGTGGTGCTGGAAGGATATTTTGACCGTCGGCTTACCGGCAGCGGCTTCGAGTATGATTACGCCGATTTCGATTGGTGTGGTGACGAGTTTGCTGGCGGTGCATGGTGCGGCGGCGGTGGCTGGGTTTGGTGTGGCCTCCCGTGTGGAATCGCTGGCATTGATTGCGGTGATGGCCTTGGCCGCCAGTATTGGTCCGTTTGTGGGACAGAATTGGGGGGCGCAGTTCTATGGACGGGTGCGGCGATCGCTGCGCAAGAGCTACATTTTTTGCATGGGTTGGGGTCTGGTCATGGCCGGAATCTTGGGGTTTGTGGCGCGTTCCCTGGTGTTGTTATTCAATCAGGATCCAGATGTGATTGCGATCGCCACTCAATACCTTTGGATTGTTCCCATCAGCTACGGTACCGCAGGCATCATTCAAGTCGCGAGTTCGGCATTTAATGCCATGGGCAAGCCCGTCCCATCGATTATCATGACCATTGCGCGCATGTTTGTTCTCTATATTCCGTTGGCCTACCTTGGGAGTCGTCTTGTAGGACCCAGCGGTATCTTTGCTGCAGCGTTGGTTGCTAATCTCTTGGTGGGTTTGGGTGCCTATGGGTGGACGCGGCGCAGTTGCTTTGAGCAAGCGGCCATGCCGAGGCATAGCGCAGAAGAAATCGCGTGATGTTTGGGGATAGAGGGTTTTAAAAACGGGTCTATGCCTTTCGAGAGAAGCCATCAAAAATTATTTTTGATGGCTTATTTTTAGTCACTTGATTATTCTTTTCTTTTCCCTTTTTTCTGTATAAAAAAGAGATTTTGAATTCTTCGGAAATCTGAGTTTTGAGACGTGAATTAACTAACATCACGCAAGCTTCTCGACTCAGCGGAGACCTCTACCATGAAAATTGCTAATCGACTCAGCGGGATGGCAGGTATTCTGCTTCTTGTCTCAGTCTTCACCGCCGCGAAGGCGAGTGCCGCCGTTGGCGAGCAGCATGTTCAACTCACCAATGCGACGGTTCAAGACCGGATTGCCGCGATTCAAGGCAAACTAGAGTCCACCCAAGAAGACATGCAGGCGCAGCTTGATGCTGCATCGGACGAAGCCAAAGCTGAT
>CALIJJ010000247.1 GCA_938017515.1 uncultured Pseudanabaenaceae cyanobacterium | reverse complement strand
CCCTAAGACTCGCCCAAGCGAGGCATCAGATCAACCAAGTTACAGGGCGCATGGCGAGCATCGAGCTGATCTTGGATCAGACGATCCCAACCCGTGCGGCAGGCGCCGGATGAGCCAGGGAGACAAAAAATATAGGTGCAGTTGGCAACGCCTGCGAGGGCACGGGATTGGATGGTTGAGGTTTTGATTTCCTGGTAGGAGAGCATGCGAAAGATTTCGCCAAACCCTTCTAACTCCTTGTCCAGTAAAGGCTGTATTGCTTCTGGGGTTCCATCCCGCCCGGTGACGCCGGTGCCTCCGGTGGTGATGATGGCCTGGACCGTTTCTGTGGCAATCCAGCGAGAGATTACGGCTCGGATTTGGTAGATATCGTCGGGGACAATCGCTTTCTCGGCCAGGGTGTGGCCTGCGTTTTGGAGGCGATCGCACAGCAACTGCCCGGATTTATCCGTCGCCTCTGTCCGACTATCCGACACCGTCATCACAGCGATGCTGATGGGAATAAATTGTTTGTTCTTCGCCATGGCGATGCTCACTGCGGGGCGTCCCTGCACTATTCCCTGCATCATTGTAGGTCGCTAAGGGCTGTGAGTACTTGATGGCGAAGAACGATGCTGCCCCCTAATGGTTGTGGTTATGGTCGTGGTTATGGGGATTGCGCACATCCAAATGGGACAGTGGGTTGACTGCGCCCTGGCCCGCTGTATGGACCTCGAAGTGCAGGTGGGGGCCGGTGCTGCGTCCCGTGCTGCCCATCTCCGCAATTTGTTCGCCCTGGTTGACGCGCTGGCCCTTGCGGACGAGATTGCGTCGGTTGTGGCCATAGCGAGTGATGGAGCCATCGGTATGGGCAATTTCGACCAGGTTGCCATATCCCCCGGACCAACCGGCGTAGGTGACAACCCCACGGGCGGCGGCGTAGATGGGGGTACCGCTGGCGGCGGCAATGTCCAGACCCTGGTGCATCCGTCCCCAGCGCCAGCCAAAGCCGGAGGTGATCACGCCTGCAGTGGGCCATATGTAACCGCTGGCATTATCGAGGAAGGGGGTCGAGGTCAGCGGCGGTAGCTCTGGGCCGACGGACTGGCGCAGCATGGATTGGGCCAAGGGCTCATAGGATTCGGAGCCCAATGAGGCGGAGGCGACAATCCGGCTCCGCTGGGGCGGGGCTGCGGGGGGCTGGGCGATTTGACGTTGGCGTAGTTCAAGAACTTCGTTCTTGAGCTGGTTGACGTAGTGAGCTGAGCCGAAGCGGGTGGTGGGCGCAGAGGAGGCTGCCTGGGAAGGTCGACGGGTGGATTCTGCGATCGCTTTCCCCGGGAAGCCTGGGGCTGAGGCATTCACGCTGTTGGCCCGTCTGGTGGAGGATTGGGGCAGCACAATCACCTGCCCGACCTGAAGGATGTTGTTGGGGTCGAGTTGATTGATCCGAATGATGTCTCTGGGGCGGAGGTTGTAAATCCGTGCGATCGAATCCAGCGTATCCCCGAGTCTTACCCGATAGGGCCGCAGCTCAAAGTGTTGCTTGCTCGTGGTGGGAGTCTCCTCTGCCATCACCTGCCCAGGGGAGATAGCTCCATTCGCGAAAACCATGGTCGAAGCAAGACCGATGACAGCGAGGGACGTTTGGGTCCACGGGGAAGTCTTGGACCACAGGGAACCGATATTCTGGGCTAATCCTTGTTTCAAGGAACGTTCTCCTTTAATTCCAGCAAATGTAATGGCTAATCTTGGGGGAGCAAGATCTGAGCTACGAAAATCTATGCAGGGATTACGTAATTACTACATCACCATTAAAGGGTATCTGGATATCGTCTTTTCGTAGCAATAAATACATCTTTCTCTCCGTACAAGGATAAACGCAATTGGCGAATCAATCCGCTTCGATCGCCTGTTGCTTTTGGGTAGCTTCATCGGAGTGTGAGCCAGGGATGAAAAATCAAATAAATCCCGATCCAGGCTATCGGTAAATATCCTTGCTCTCAGGAGGTTTCAGCTAAATGCCGCCTCTGGCGATTTGATTTTGCCTAGAGCGTGGGGATTCAACCTAGGCGAGAAAATATTCAATACGGAGAGGGATGTCTCCCTGTCGGAGCGTTGTCAAAATCCCTCCTGAGCAAACTCCCTCAGCCGCCTGCCAACCCAAGCTGGCAACGTCTTTTTAGTATCGTAAATTACACTCGTGGCCTTTGCCGAGGCAAATGATCTTTATCGAGATGTTTGGATTTGGCGAATGGTTTGGCGCAAAGATTTGTTGTGGAACCAACCGACATATCCCGCGTAGAGGCATTGTCCTTGGTCATTGGCCAGGAAGACGTGGGACAGACCCGCTGGATTTCTCCAGGTGCGTAGGGTTGTGCTTGAGTCGAGCTGGAAGCGGATGGTGGCCCGGGGGAGATCGCGGTAAGCCGCATCCGTCATGCCTGGAACGGACCGTAGCTGGGCGATCGCCCGCTCAATGGTCGGACTATGGGGACCGCTGGACATGGATGGCGGTTGGGCGGTTGAAACGAAAGTTGTACTGCCGCCGCTCTTCGGTTGTGCAGGAGACGGCTCTACAGCAGCATTGCCCGACGATGGATTCGCCCAAAAGGCTTGGATCTGCTTGCCCACCTGGGAGTGAATCCGCTGATTCGCGTGGTAGATATTGGGCAGGAGGACAAACCCCGCGCCGCTGACCTTGGTGCATTCCACCGTGACGATGCCGTCGGTGCCGCCCCCAACATCTGAGGCAATGACCAGCGTGGGAATTTGGGCCGCGATCGCCTCCGCTAGCGATCGCCGATTTACCCCTAGATCCCGCGCAATGCCGATGCCCAAACCAAAGGGGTCAATCATGCGGGCAATATCCGAACCGCCAATGGGCGAGCCCACCATGACAAAGGATTCCAGCCGAGACCACCATTCGGGATGGCGGTGCAACAGCTCGGTCCAGATCAGCCCCCCCATGGAATGGGCCACAACCCTCAGGGGCAGGTCGGGATAGTCTCGCAGGTGAGCCGTGACGATGGCTTCCTTCTGCCGGATCAAAGGCTCGATGCGTAGCCAGGTCTGCCAAAAATCGAGGCTGGGCGCAATGACTTCGCTCTCCTGGGGCGCGATCGATCGCACCAGCATGCCGAGATGGTGCCCCGTATCGGACCAGCCATGCTGGGAGAAAATCAGGCGCTGGGGCTGTTTCGCTCGGGAATTTTGGGCCTGGGAATTTTTGGCGCTGGGTTCAGGCTGAGCTGTCGAAGAACTTGCGGAAGAACTCATCGGGTTTACGGCGTCTGGCTGTCTCGACTATATCGAAAGGCTGAACCAGTCACGAGGTCGGAAAACCAGTTGTTGAACCGTCATTTTCGTTAATTTCCCGGTCAGTATCTTGGCATCTCCGTCCGTATGTCCCCATCGGTATTTCTCCGTCGGTATCGTTGTGTCAAGTGTCATGAACCGTAGCGGGCGCTGGCAGTGAACCTCGCTAGGATCAACTTGGAATATGGAGAGGCATTGATCCCCCAAGGTTACCCATGGCAACAAAGCAAAAATTTTCAACGTTTGAAGACATGCTGGCAGGCTCTGAGATGCCTGTTCTCGTGGACTTCTATGCTCCCTGGTGTGGCCCTTGTCAGATGATGTCGGGTTTCTTGAGTCAGGTGAAATCCCAGATGGGCGATCGCCTCCAAATCGTCAAAATCAACACCGACAACTATCCTGCCATTGCCTCCAAGCACCGCATCGAAGCCCTGCCGACGATGGTGTTGTTCAAGAATGGGCAACCCTGCGATCGCATTGAAGGGGTGCTGAAGCCAGAGCAGCTGGTACAGCGTTTGCAGTCGAACCTCTAGGTCTGGCCTCCCCCAGCAAGACCAGGATTCAAGCCCCTGACAAAACCACCGCGTGTCATCCTATCCTGACTAGGGTGGCGGTGGTGGCGAGGTCGAGGGACGTATGGCGGGGACAGGATTGGGGCGGCAAAAAGGAAGGCGGCCAGGCCGAGATGGGCTAGGAATTGGCCTGCTGGCTTGGTGTCTGGTCGGGTTTGGCCTTCGCTTCCTCGGGCTGAATCTCAAGCCTGCTTGGAGTGACGAGTGGGCCACGCTGGTGTTTAGCCTGGGCCATAGTTTTCGCTCAGTTCCCCTTGACCAGCTGATTTCGTTGGAGACGCTGCTTGGTCCAGCGCAATTAGATGGGGCCGGTA
>CALIJJ010000246.1 GCA_938017515.1 uncultured Pseudanabaenaceae cyanobacterium | reverse complement strand
CCAACCCCAAAGCCGCTCAGGCGTCCCAGCCGAAATCACACAGATGATTTCTCGTGTCGAACCCGATCGCGCGCTGGAATATGTTGATAAGTGGGTAAGCCTGGATTACCAGGACCGAGACAAAGAACGTGCTCATCAATTGCAGCTTGCTCAAGCAAAGCTGACCCTGGAAGAGCAAAAAGAGAAGAATCAAATGAGCGATCGCGCTGCCGATCGCAATCTTTTCCAGAGCAGCATCCGCTGGGGTCTAGGCATTTTTCTCTCAGTATTCCTCGCATCTCTGGGATTTGCCTATGCAGTGAAAGATGCCGAAGGGAAAATCCCGCAGACTGTCATCACCCTCGCTGCAGGTGTTCTAGGTGGAACCGGCATCAGTAGCGGCCTCAAGGGAAAAGCTAATAATGAGAAGAACAACAATGCGGACAAAAAATAATATTCAAATTTCAGCCTGACCTCCCAACCGCTCTGCGCTAGCTCGCGTCTGCACCCCAAACGCCTCCACTAAGGGCTGACCCAACTGCATCAACGGCTGCACCACATCTTCCCCCGCATCCTGCGGATTCCCTGCACGAAACGGCGGCTCAGGCTCATACTGCATCATCAACTGCGCCATCTTCGCCACAGGCTCACCGCAGAGCAACGCCAGCAACGTCAGACCAAAATCAATCCCCGAAGTCACACCGGCCCCTGTAATCCGATCGCGATCGACCACCACCCGCTCATTAACAGCCTCCACCCCCAAAACCTTGAGCTGCTCCAAAAACGCCCAGTGGCAAGCAGCCTTATATCCCTGCAACAGCCCTGCCGCCGCTAAAATCAACGACCCTGTGCAAACGCTGGTGACATACTGAGCCTTGACACTTTGTTGCTGTAAAAACTCCAAAGTTTCAGTGTCTCGCATGGCTTCCACCTGACCCATGCCACCCCCCGGCACACAAATAACATCGAGTTGGGGACAGTCTGCGATCGCCACCGTCGGCGTCAAAATCAGTCCCTCGTTGCTTGCCAGGGGTGCCTTCGTCTTGGCGACGAGATGCACATCCGTATTCTGGGGAAACGACAACACCTGATAGGCTCCCGTCACATCTAATTGAACAACACCGGGAAAAATCAAAAATCCGACTTGCAGTTGGGTCATTGCGGTAACTTGGTTTGAGATCTTGTATCAATGCTAGACAAGCCACATCAGCACTGAATAGTCCTCAAGTGGGTACAGTTTGGGCATGAGTTCTTCCTTTCATCAGCTTTTTGCAGCGATCGCCACAGCTCCCACAGAAGCCGTCTTGCGCGCATGCTTCATGGACAGCGCCAGCGAAGCATTTGCGGTGCAGCGCTGGGGCATTTACCTGCTGAATGACCATGGCAAGCTCAAAAGTGCTGATGCAGTGGGCGTTTCAGAAGCCTTTATCGAGCGCTATCAGCAATTCGGCATCCCAGTCGATCCAGTGCTGAAATACGTCACCGAATACCATGCCCCAGCCCACGAGGAATTGGTGCTACCCAGGGGAACCTGGCAACAGAGCGAACTGTACCAACGCTGCTGCTCCCAACATGACCATGCCCACATCATGACCGGTCCCATCGTGGGTCAAGGAAAGCTCGTGGGCACCGTCAACTTTGCACGACTGGATACAGCCCAAGCCTTTGGAACCCAGGACTTGACTCATCTAGGGGCATTGTGCAGCCATTTCTCGGCGCGGTTGGCAGAACTACGTGGGCGCAGGCATCGACCCAATTTGTTGCAAGCAAGACTAACGGCGAGGGAACGACAGATTGCAGATTTGGTCGCCCAGGGTTTGACCAACGCCGAGATTGGCGCAGAACTTTGGATTACGCAGAATTCGGTCAAGCAAGCCCTCAAGCGAATGTTCCGCAAGCTCAATGTTTCCGCGCGAACCGAGATGGTCGCAAAGTTACGCGAGCCATAACGATCGCTCCAGGACCACAGCTAGAAGCGATTCGCCATAACCCGCAGGCTCATCTGCGATATTGTCACGTTGCAATATCCACCACAACGCCATCAATCGGGTCTCCGCCCCTCTAAAATCAGTTGAGATTGATCTGATTTGCGATCGCGCCGCCCCCAACCCATGTCCCGAGACGCCGCCGATATCGACCTACCCGCCTACATCGACCACGCCCTACTGGATCCCATGGCCACCGAGCAACAGGTCATCCAAGCCTGTGGTGAGGCCGAACGCTATCGATTTGCCGCAGTCTGTGTCTATCCCGTCCATGTGCGCCAAGCCGCCGACCTCCTCCATGGCAAGCAGCCTAAAGTCGCCACCGTGATTGGTTTCCCCACGGGCGCAACAACCGCCGCCACCAAGCTATACGAGGCCCAGGAAGCGGTAGAGCATGGCGCTGAAGAATTGGATGTGGTGATTAATCTGGGCTGGTTGAAGTTAGGGGAAAGCGAGCAGATTCACCGAGAAATCGCTCAGATCTGTGAACTGTGCGATCGCCCCGTCAAAGCCATCCTCGAAATGGCCCGCCTCACCCCCGACGAAAAGTCCCTCGCCGTGGATGTTTGCCTAGATGCCGGTGTCTCCTTCCTCAAAACCAGTACGGGATGGTTTGGGGGGGCAACCGTTGAGGATGTTCGCTACCTGCACGAAAGAACCAGGGGTAACATTGGAATCAAAGCCTCCGGCGGCATTCGCACCGCCGAGCAAGCCCTAGACCTAGTCCTCGCCGGAGCCACCCGCATCGGCACCTCCCGAGGTCCGCAGCTGATTCAACAGTTCAACGAAAAGCAATCCTGAACCATCCCCAAACCATCCCCAATCCAATTCCCCCAGCCAAGCATTGCCCCATCGGGACGAACCGCGTTCGTCCTGCCCCAGCCAACGCGAGCAGCCGGACGACCGCGATTCGTCCCCACCGTTTATGATTCTTCCCGTTCAACCCGGTCCCGCCAGTCACAATCAAAAACCAAGCGGCTCCAGCGATGATGGACGGACCTACAGGGTCAAGGGCATCAACCTCAAGGCCATGCCCATGGGCGAGACCGATCGCCTCATGACCGTCCTCACCCCCGAGCAAGGATTGGTGCGGGCGATCGCCCCAGGTGCCCGCAAACACAACTCCCGCTTCACCGGACGCAGCAGCCTCTTCGTCATCAATAATCTGATGCTGGCCCGAGGCAAAAACCTCGATCGCATCATCCAAGCCGAAACCCTCTATTCCTTCCCCGGCCTCGCCAAGGACCTGGGCAAGCTCACCGCCGCCCAATACCTGGCCGAAATGGTGCTTTACCAGGGTCTCAGCGACCAACCCCAGGACGACCTCTACTACCTGCTGCAAGCGCACCTGGAGCGCATCGAATCCGCTGACAACGAAGCGGTTCTGGCCTGTTTGAGTCAAGCCGTTTTTCATTTACTCTCCCATGCAGGACTGGCTCCCCAATCCCACCAATGCTGCATCAGTCGTGAGCCGATTCAGCCACAGTTGTTTGATCCGCGCTGGAGCATCACGTTCAGTGTTAAATCAGGCGGTCTCGTTCAGATGCCAGAAACGGAGATCCCAGGCCAGGGAGGATCCCCACGCCGCCTAAGGCTCAACGCCCTAGAAGTTTCGGTTTTCCAACGGTTAGCAGAATCGGAGCTACCCGATATTGGCGCTATTCTGGAAGAGGGGGCGATCGCCCACAATATCCGCTATCCCTCCCCTTGGTTGTCTATCGAACGTGCGCTGCGGCAGTACGTCCAGTATCATTTCGATCGAACGATTCGTTCCGCCGGTCTCATAGACACCTACTTTGCCGCCACTTCCCCCGGCACCTCTTCCCTTTAACCCCCTTCAAAGGTCAGTGACGGGCCTAGTCGATGACGAAACCAGCTCCCCCCGAATCCCCCTTCAACAACTCCCCCCTTCAGGAGCCCGGTCTTTCCTCCGAAATCCCTGAAACCCTGGATTCCCAGGAGAGCGTGTCAGGCTTTCTGCCCGTTCTGCGAAATTTCAATTTTTTGACCCTCTGGAGTGGCCAGGTCTTTTCACAACTGGCAGACAAGGTCTATCTCGTCTTAATGATCGCCCTCATTAGTAGCCGTTTCCAGGCTGCGGATCAAAGCATCAGCGGCTGGGTCTCTGCGATCATGATTGCCTTCACGATCCCAGCGATTCTGTTTGGCTCAGTGGCAGGCATTCTCGTGGGCCGCACCGCCAAGCAACCCGTCTTGGTAATCACAAATGTGCTGCGCGGTGCACTGGTCCTAGCCATTCCCTTCCTACTGGGCTGGGTCGGCCAAGCGGAATCCGTCGGTGGGTTGCCCTTGGGGTTCTATCTGCTGCTGGTGATCACATTTCTGGTTTCGACGCTGACCCAGTTTTTTGCCCCCGCCGAACAGGCCATTCTTCCCCTTGTGGTCGAAAATCGCTATTTGCTGTCGGCTAACTCGCTCTACACCACCACGATGATGGCAGCGGCGATCGTTGGATTTGCCATTGGCGAACAGGTCCTCGACTGGGCCGATGCCTGGGCCCAGGGCTTCGCAGGCATCAATAGTGGCAAATCCCTGGCCGTCGGCATCAGCTACATCGTTGCTGGGGGATTGATTCTGCTGATGCGGGTCAAAGAAACCGAAGACGACACCGCCCAGCAAACCAAAAACATTTGGGCTGACATTCGAGACGGCCTGTCTTACCTACAGAACAATCTGGCAGTACGAGGAGCCCTGATTCAGCTGGTGGTTCTGTTTTCGGTGTTTGCAGCCTTGGCCGTTTTAGCCGTACGGATTGCAGAAGTCATTCCGGCCTTACAAACAGACCAGTTTGGTTTATTACTCTCCGCAGGTAGTGTGGGCCTGGGTCTAGGGGCTCTGTTTGTGGGGCAATTTGCCCAAAGCCTCCCTCGGGCTCAATTGGCATCCGTGGGTACCGTTGGCATGGCAACGAGCTTGGCCGTCTTGTCAGTGTTCACGACCCAGCTTTGGGTGGCGATCGCCAGCATTGCCTTTTTCGGCCTGTTCTCGGCCCTACTTGGTATTCCAGCCCAAACCACCATTCAAGAAGAAACACCGCCCCAAATGCGCGGCAAGGTCTTTGGCCTGCAAAATAATGCCGTCAACATCGCCCTCAGCCTCCCCCTTGCCTTGGCCGGAATTGCGGAACAATTTGTGGGGCTTCAACTCACACTCCTCGGTCTCGCCTCACTCATCATTCTGGGCAATATTTCCACCTGGTATTTCAGCCGCTCCACCTAAACCAGGCTTTATCCCGACAGAATCTTGGATCCCATCAGGGACAGGAGTCCGTGCTACAGGTTATATTGCAAAGACTTAAGGCCCTTCAGACGCGCAAAAATCAGACGCCTAAATATGCACATCGCCTGGCTTGGGAAAAAGTCTCCGTTCTGTGGCAACGTTACTTACAGCCGTGAAGTGACCAATGCGCTTTTAGATCGGGGCCATCAGGTCAGTTTTTTGCACTTCGCCCAGCGACGGAAACCAGATGATCAACTTCCGGATTATCAGGAAGTCTCGATCCCCTGTTTCTACAAGTCCCAGATTTATACGATTCCCTCTCCACGCTCCAGCAAGGTTCTGGTCGAGGCCCTAAAGTCCCTGGCACCGGACGTGGTCCACGCCTCCCTGACCCTTTCGCCCCTGGATTTTCGTCTGCCGGAGATTTGCGAGGAACTAGGCATTCCCTTGGTCGCGACATTTCACCCGCCCTTCGACCACAAGCTCCGTAACCTGACCTCTGGAACCCAGCACCTCACCTATCAGCTCTACGCTCCCTGCCTGGCCAAGTACGATCGCGTCATCGTCTTCTCCAATATCCAGCGTGATTTGCTGCATCGCTTGGGCGTTCCACTCGATCGCATCGCCGTTATCCCCAACGGTGTTGACCCCAACCGCTATCGTCCTGGCTACAAGCCGCTGCCTTCCCAGCTCAACGCCAAACGTACCTTCATTTACCAAGGACGCATCTCCACCGAGAAAAATGTTGAGTCCCTACTCAAAGCCTGGAAGCTGGCAGACATGGGACCGAACTGTCAACTCATCATGGTGGGAGATGGGCCGCTCAAGTCATCCCTGGAAGCCACCTACGGGCTTGATCAGGGTGTTGTGTGGATGGGGTTTGAAGCCAGCGAGCAGCGGCGTATTCAGCTCCTCCAAGGGGCTGATGTCTTCATTTTGCCCTCCCTGGTGGAAGGGCTCTCTCTCTCCCTCCTAGAAGCCATGTCCTGCGGTGTCGCCTGCCTAGCAACGGATGCTGGAGCCGATGGCGAAGTCCTTGAAGATGGTGCAGGCGTGGTCCTCAACACCCAGCGCGTAACGGCTCAACTCCAAACCCTTCTACCGCTCTTCCGCGATCACCCCGAGATGACCGAACTGCTGGGTCGCAAAGCCCGTGAGCGAGTTCTCAGTCGGTATACCCTCAGCCAAAATATTTCTCAGGTTGAAAAAATCTACGAACAACTCCACGTGTCTCAGCCACGTCCCCTCAGCATTTTGCAGAGCTAGGGAGCGGAGGCGGAATTGAGGTTCAACGCGTCCAAAAAGCCCTAAAAACCAGAAGCCCTGAAGAAACGAGTGCCCTAGAGAGACGAGTGCCCAGCATCCCGTCCGATCTCATAGAGCAACCCCAAAGAACACCCCACCATGCCCACAAGGATGGCCTGGTTCTGACCGATATAAATCTTCGATAGCGTGTATGCGATTGCTCCCAAGACCAGAAAGGGGACCGTGCTCATCAGAGAGGCGTAGACACGGTTGACGGATTCCCGAACGGAACGGGTCTCCTCAAATTCTTTCTGACTGATGTAGAGCGATCGCTCCGCAAAGTTAAACCAACGGGTCAAGGCATCCGTTGTCCAATCAACCACCTGAGAGAGCCCGAGATAGAGAGCCAGGGACCACAGGCTCGCTCCAGCGATCGCTGAGGCATTAATAGAAACTTGAAAGGGAAATAGTTCAAACAGCATCACGCGCCTCCCACAGTGAACCCGCCCATGTCAAATGCAAAATGCACATCCTTCAAATGCACAATGGCAGGCTCGAATAATCCATCTACAATTATCTACATCAAGCGCATCAAAAGTTCGTCAAAAATCAACGTTTTTAACAATTTTTATGACACTGGCCTCTTCGGACCGTCAACAGCCCAGCGACAGCTTAACGCTTGAACAGTCGACTTGGAAGAAAAATTCGGGAATCGGGCAGTTTTGGACCTGGAAGCGATTCCAGGTCCATTACAAGATTCATTACGTCAGAGCAGGAGCAGTAACTCCGCAACGTCCCCCCTTGTTGCTCATCCATGGTTTCGGAGCATCCACAGACCACTGGAAAAAGAATATTGCGGTGCTGAGCCAAGATTTTGAAGTCTATGCTCTGGACCTTTTGGGGTTTGGTCGCTCGGAGAAGGCGATCGCCCCCTACAGTGGACAATTCTGGAGCGAGCAGGTTCACGCCTTTGTACAAGAGATCATTGGCCGCCCCGCCATCATCGCAGGCAACTCCATCGGCGGTTACACCACGCTCTGCACCGCTGCTTACTTCCCTGAATCCGTTGCAGGCGTCGCCCTCCTCAACTGCGCAGGACCGTTCAGTGGAGAACGCGATCCCAAGAAACCCACCAATCCCCTCCAACAAACGCTCCAATATCTCCGCCAGGATCTCTTCAAGCAATCCTGGGTTCATCTCCTCGTCTTCCTGAACATGCGGCGCCGCTCGGCCATTCGCAAGACCCTTCGCCGTGTCTACAGCAATGCCAGCGCCATTACCGATGAACTTGTCGAAGATATCTACCGTCCAGCCTGCGAGAAAGGAGCATTTGCAGCCTTTTCTGCCATGTTCTCGTCGCCGCCTGGCGAGTCCATCGATATGCTGCTGGCCAAAATGGACTGTCCACTCCTGCAACTCTGGGGCGTCAAAGATCCCTGGGGCTATTCAGAAACCCGTCGCCAGAAATTTTTGCAGCACTACGAACAACAGCAAGAAGCCTTTATTCAAGCCGGTCACTGTCCCCATGACGATGCGCCTGAATGGGTCAATACAGCACTGCGCGACTGGGCTTTGCAGTTAGATGTTGACAGTGGAAAAGAAACCTAACCGCACAACCGATTCCAGAGCATAGGACAACAAATTTCAAAGAGAAGGGGCTCTATACATCGTATAGAACCCCTTCTCTTTATTCACTCAGTCGCAAAGCGACAAAGTTTTAATTAGACCAACAACTTAGAAGTTGAAGCGGGTACGCAAGGAACCGATCCAGATGTTGTCGTTGTTATCGGTACCACCGGGGTTAGAGATGTAGAACACACCAGGCTGAACGCTGATGTTGTCGCTCAGCTGGAAGCGGTAGAACGCTTGAGCCAAGAGAGGATTGTCATCTGCATCATCAAACACGCCAGCGCCGGTTTGAGCAACGCTAACCGGTGAACCAACGGAGAGACCACCGAAGTTGCCCTCGCGGAAGAGGTCGGGGAAGCCCAACTGAACAGCCCAGTTGAACAGGTCCTCATCAGCACCGCTGTCCTTGGAGTCAGCAGAACCCCAGCCAGCCCAGCCGGAAACGTTCAGTCTAGAGCTGAGTGCGTAGCCAGCGTTGATGCCGAATGCATCCACGGTGTAGGACTCAGTCGCATCGGAAACAATGCCACCACCCGCAGAGTAGTAAGCGTGGTTGTAGGTTGCAGCAATCGTCAGCTTGTCACCGGGGGTGAAGGTCAACTGAGCAAAAGCGGTGTTGTCGCCACCGGTCAGACCCAGGTCGTTGCCAGCGTTGTTCGCTTCGCCATCTGCGCCCAGGTAAGCAGCAGCAACGTTGAAGCTGTTGCTGAGCTGGTAGTTGAAACCAGCACCAACGCCAGAAACGAGGCTGTAGGAGAGAGGGTTGCTACCGCCGAAGTAATCGCCGATGGCATCATCCATCAGGTTAGCGGTGGTGGGAGCAATTTCGTCTGCTTCCAGGTCAACCGTACCCACGTAAGCCTGCAGCTTGCCGATGGGGAAGGTGTAGTAGAGGTTGTCGAGAACGAAGGTGTTGCCGGTGTCGCCTTCGTAGTCCACAGCAGCTTCAGCAGCGCCGGTGCGATCGCCGTAGCCTTCGATGTTGCCAGCGTTCAGGTCCATGGTCAGCAAGTCCTGACCGGTGAAGCTGGTGTTCAGGGTCAAGGTAACGTCGCTACCGAAGGTAACTTCGTCTTCAACATCCACACCGTTGACTTCACCGTCAAAGGCAGAACCGAGGTCAAAGACAACTTCGCCTTCGAGCTTGGTGGTGGTGGAGAACTGGTTGGCTTCCAACTCAGCGGTGCGAGCTTCCAGAGCATCCACACGGCCACGCAGGGTTGCCAATTCAGCCTGAAACTCTTCCTGCAGGCGCTGCAGCACAGCCAGGTCTTCCTGGGTCACCAGGTCAGCCGTTGCAGAAGCAATCAGTTCGTTAACGCGGTCGAGACAAGCATTCAAACCAGCGGCGAACTCATAGCGAGTCATCGCACGGTTACCGCGGTAGGTGCCGTCGGGATAGCCAGCGATACAGCCGTAGCGCTCAACCAAGGACTGGAGTGCCTGGAATGCCCAGTCGGTGGGGCGAACGTCGCGAAGCTGAGACACGGAGGTCACTTGACCCATCGACGCGCCTTCGCTGACGTACTGGTTGATTTGCGCCAGGTTAGCTTCCTGAGCCTGAACGCCAGAAGCGATGGTCAGACCAAGAAAAGCAGGAGCTGCAAGCAGCGCTTTCAAAGAAATCTTAGACATTAAATTTTCCTCACACCTAAAAAAGGTAAATAGAAGCCAACGCTTCCCACACAACAAAAAAGTTAGCACAGACTTAACCGCAAGATCATCTTCCGTCAGGAAGTGATGACGGATGTCCGGCTCTCTAATCAAGATGCCCAAGGAATTTCAGAGAAATCCCATTCTTTCCAGAAAACTTTTCAGGGGTCTGAGCCCTGAACAGAATGCGGGACAAGGCATCGGGCAGAAAAAGAGCAGGTCATCTGCAACTAACTGCCTATTGATTATTCACCGTCAGCAGGGTTTCGCATCACAGAGGAGTCAGTTTATGAACAGGCACAAAAAAAGGACCATTCCCGAAAGGAACGGCCCCTGCGCAATCTATACGCAATGAAGTTGAGTTGTGTGGGATGCAGATTCAATCCCCCCTCAACGAGGATGAACAAAACCTGCATATATCAACGCCTTAGAAGCTGAAGGTTGTCTTAAGAGAACCAGCCCAGATGCTGTCATCGTCATCGTTATCAGGGTTGGAGATATAGAACACCTGAGGCTGAACTTTGATGTTGTCACTCACCTTGAAACTGTAGTAAGCCTGAGCAGACAAAGGCATGTCCTGGTCATCGATGTCACCACCAGTCACGTAAGGAACAGCACCGATGGAGAGGCCGCCTTTGTTGCCTTCACGGAACAGGTCGGGGAAACCGAGGTTGACAGCCCAGTTGAAGATATCTGCATCATCATCGGTTGCAATATCGTTAATGTTGGAGAAACCAACGTGGCCGGAGATGTTCAGCTTTTTGCTGAGCTTGTAGCCAGCAGCAACGCCGAAGTGGTTACCGTTGGACGCAGAGCGACCAAAGGGGCGACGCGCAGCAAGGTTACCTTTGCCAACGCCCGGGGTGCTCGCACCGTCGGGGTCGTAGGTGCGTGCATAGGCCAGGGATGCGACAAACCGATTGCCCGGGGTAAAGGTGAGCTGAACTGCGGAGGTGTTAGAACCGCCAGTCAGACCATTATCATCACCGGCTTGAGCTGCATCGCCGGTGTTGGCCATGTAGGCTGCTGCAAGGTTGAGGCTCTCACCCAAGGGCAGGCTGTAACCCAGACCAGCACCTTGATCGTGCTCATAAATTGCGGGGTTGTGCTGGAACTCTTCGAGGAACGCACCACCAGCCAGGTTGACAGTGGTGGGAACTACATTGTCAAAGTCAACGCCGAGGGTACCCACAAAGGCACGGCCAGGGCCGACGGGGAAGCGGTAGTAGAGTTCGCTCAGCTCAAATTGGTTGGTCCCCCCGCTGTCGTAGGTTGCATCAGCACCGTTGAAGCCTGCACGGCCAGAATAGGACTGGAAGTTAGCAGCCTGCAAACGAGTACGCAGCTGGTCCTTACCGGTGAAGCTGGTCTTCAGGCGCAGACGAACACGGCTTTGCAGCACAACTTCGTCTTCGGCGTCGTCACCTTCGAAAACGCTGTTGAGGTCGAAGATGGCTTGACCTTGCAGCTTGGTGGTAGTGGAGAACTGGTTGGCTTCCAACTCAGCGGTGCGAGCTTCCAGAGCATCCACACGGCCACGCAGGGTTGCCAGCTCAGCTTGGAATTCCTCTTGCAGGCGCTGCAGCACAGCCAGGTCTTCCTGGGTGACCAGATCAGCGGTCGCGGAAGCAATCAGCTCGTTAACGCGGTCGAGACAAGCGTTCAAGCCCGCGGCGAACTCATAACGCGTCATCGCGCGGTTGCCGCGGTAGGTGCCGTCGGGATAGCCCGCAATACAGCCGTAGCGCTCAACCAGAGACTGGAGTGCCTGGAATGCCCAGTCGGTGGGGCGAACGTCGCGAAGCTGAGAAACAGAGGTCACTTGACCCATGTCTTCGCCTTCGAGGGTGTACTGACCAACCTGAGCAATCGTCTCAGCATCTTGGGCCAGCACAGCATTAGCAACAAAAACGGATGCCAAAGCAGCCGGAGCAGCAGAAAGCGCTCGGAAATTCTTGAAATTCATATTAGACCTAGTTCCTCACACCGAATCACGAAATTGTGTTCAGTCATTTACTCCGTTTATCTTTGCCAGGTTTTATCTGGCGGGAGTAAACACACACGAGCCTAGATTAGGCCAGGTTTTTTGAGAATGCGTGTCTCCTGGGATACATCGACCAACAGCTAAACGAAGCGCGATCGCCTAATTGCTCATCCAAGCCGAATCTAAGGCAACTGAAAGGTGTACGTATCAGTGCTCGTGATAGCCATATTGTGTCGAGCTAGGCCTCAACCCAAAAGAGCAAATTCAGACCCAAACCTTTAATCGTTCACAGACCAAAATCATTCACAAACCAGCTTAAAAGCGTGAAATGGCTTCTGCCAGGTCGAAATCCAAATGGGTCAAGCCCCCGGAATCGTGGGTGCTCAAACACACCGTAACCTTGTTATAGGAAATGCTGAGGTCGGGGTGGTGGCCAGCCGCTTCCGCAGGCTCGACCATTTTGTTGACAAAGGCGATCGCCTCCACAAACCCCTTAAACTTCCACACCGACTTCAGCTCTTTGCCTTCCACAGACCATTCTGAAGAGAGTTGGCGGGCACGGGTTTGGATGTCTGAGGCAGAGAGGAGAGGTGCAGCCATAGGAAATGCAGAATCAAGAATTGAGAATACAGAATGGGGAAGCCTTCAAACTTAGGCCTATGAACTTGGAAGGTTTCATAGAGCCATAAAGTCCCCTTTAAAAGACTATCCGCTCTTGTCGGATGCATCTGCAAAAGCAGGGAGCGTTGACAAGAGCGGTCTAGCAGGGTCATTTCAGGCTACGCCTGACTACCGGAAGGAAATCTTTTAGATAACAGCCCCGGCGCATAGCCGACTCTGTGCAACCTGAAGACCCATCAACGTACTACTCTCAATCATGGGCAACACCTCCATTTCTTACTATGTGTTCAGTTTCAAAGGTGGACAAGATCAATGTAGCACGGACTTTGGGGAGATGAGAGAGAGAACACCAGGAGAAAAGAAAAGACATAGAAGGTCGCTCCCTCCACTTGCTCGATGGAAACACCCACGACAACGGTCTTAGTCTCGCCTATGTCGGAATATCCAGACAAAAGAGTAAGCCATAAAAAAAGAGGGAGCTGCGGCTCCCTCTCTTACATTTGATTAGTCTTTCGGGAGCCTCAAGACTCACCCAACAAGTCTTACAGTGCGTTACCGCGAGGTAGGACTTCCTCAGGGAAGACAAACTTTTCATGGGGCTGGTCCTGAGCCGCCATCCAAGAACGCATTCCTTCGTTCAGAAGGATGTTCTTCGTGTAGAACGTTTCAAACTCAGGGTCCTCAGCCGCACGCAATTCCTGCGACACAAAGTCGTATGCGCGCAAGTTCAATGCA
>CALIJJ010000245.1 GCA_938017515.1 uncultured Pseudanabaenaceae cyanobacterium | reverse complement strand
TGAAATTAATGGTGCTCCAGCCAATGGGGTACGTGAGGCCAGTAAAACCCAAGACCTGACGGTGTCTGAAGCGCTGACGACCTATACGTTGGCGACAATTTTGAAGGTACGTAGTCGCTATGACAACCAGAGTACGCCTCAAATCACAGACGATACAATCACCTATGGCTTGAGTCTGCGGATTGAAAATAATGACCCGACAGAGAATGCCATGACACCAGCGCCTCTGTTGGGAGCGGACCTGGCAGTGTCTGGTGGAACTCCAGCCTTGGATGATACCCATGCGTATGTTTTGATCGCCGATGCAATTCCTGCGGGCACGGATTTAGCTGAGGTCGGAACACCTCCGACGGGCTGGACGGTTGTCTATACCAGTGACCCGGTGTCGGGGGCTGCGGGGATTGATGCCAATGCAGCGCAGTGGACGGCAACGGCTCCGACTGATTTGAGCAGCGTGACGCGTGTGGGATTTGTCTATGACACGACGGATCGTGGGGCGATCGCCATCAATGAGCTAATCACAGGGTTTCGCATTACCCTCGCGGTCGAGGCTGGTGCAACCACTCCCCTGCCCGTTGCCAACATTGCTCAACTCTTTGGTACAAGTCCGACATCGGCTCCTGTCCACGATGAATCGGGTGACCAAAATCCGAGCAACTTTGGGGATAGCAACAGCTTGAGTGCATTGCCGCCAGGCACGACCGACACCAATGGTGACAATATTCCTGATCCCGGCAGTTCCCTAGACCCGGCAGGCGTTGATGATGGTTTCATCAATACCCCCGCCAATCCCGAAACCGGTGTGGATACGGCGGGCAATAATACAGGGGATACCGTGGGTGACCCCGTGGATCCGTCGCCTGGTGGTGAAGCAAACATTTTTGTGCTGGATATTCCCCAGGCAGTTGCGATCGCAAATGGTCCCAGCAATGCTCCGGAAGCCATCGGACCCAGTGGCCAAACCATCGATGACTTTAGCAATCGCTCGGTGCCGCTGCCCGCAGGTTCCTCGGTGCCCGGAACAACATTTGAGCCCCAGGCTGTGGGTTTTTCCAATTCGATTGTCAATACAGGCCAGACGGTGGGTAGCATTCGCTTAGTGCCAAGCACAACCCTCAGTGACGATACCCCAGCGACCCCAGCGGATAATCCGACTGCTGATCTTTCCAATCTTCCCGTGGGAACGGAGGTAACGTTGAGCTTTGAGAGCATTAGTGTGACCTATGTTTGGGACGGGACTGACTTTCAGCTCTCCACCGGGACACCGCTTCTGATTGCAAATGTTCAGCCCGGTGATGGGATCAATTATGGGGTCGTGGTGAAACTACCCGACAATACCCCGCTCTCTACCGATGGCACCAATCCCCTAGACCCCAGCTCAGCCGCGATCGGTGGTTTTGCGATCCCGATCTTGGCTGAATTAGATGTCGGTGATACAACCGATGCTGATACCTCTAATGATCCGGACGGCGATCCGGATGCAGCCAACAGCACGATTAATCGGATTTACACCGGTTACCTGCGCTTGGTCAAAGAGTCGCGCATTCTCCGGGGCACGGGTCCTGAGGTTGCCACGGGAGAGGAGCAGTTCAGCACAACTCAGAAATTCCCTGGAACGGGCAACATTATTGAATATCGGATTACCTATGCCAATATTTCAGAGCCTCAAACAGGTGGGGGAAATATTGTTCTCGATGCTGCCAGCGTCGTGATTACTGAGGATGGTACAGCGACTCCCAATAATTGGGCGCTGGATCAGGACAACAACGGCGTTATTGATACCAGCAACGTGCCAAATTCTGCCCGAGATAGCCGCAACGGCACGATTACATTTACACCTGGGGCTGACCAAGCGGGCGAGACAGCAACCGAAGATGTTATTCGCTATGTCGATGTGGTTCCGGGTGTTGTTGCGCCCCAAACATCGGGTGAGTTTCGCTTCCAACGCCGGGTGAACTAGCGTTGAAAGCTTCATGCTGCTCGTAGGGCAGCGACATTGATGTGAGGGCTTGGGGAGACCCGTGGCTCCCCAACCTTTTCTTGATTTTGATTTCCTTGATTCGTTCTTATATTGATTAAATGGAGGTCCCCCATGAAGCGTTTTTTGATTAGTCTCAGTGCGATCGCAACCCTAGCCGCTGTGCCCACATTCAGCTCTGCCCCCGTATTGGCTGAGCTACAACAAACCGGGGAGGCGATCGCCCAGCGCCTACGTCGTCCCGAGGTCAAATTGAAGCTGAGCGCTCAGAAAAAGCTGGTTAAGTTGGACAAGAATGGCCAGAAAAAGGTCTCTTGGAAAGCAGTCAAAGATGGTGCGGTGGTTCAGCCCGGTGATGTTCTGCGTTATACCCTGTCTGGCCGCAATATCGGTGATGCGGCGGCAGCAAATCTGGTGTTGAAGCAACCGATCCCGGCTCAGATGCGGTATGTGCTCAATTCAGCCACCAACAATGCGGGGATGACGGTCATGTACAGCATTGACAACGGCAAAAACTTCGTCAAAAAGCCCATGGTTAAGGTGAAGCAAGCTGACGGCAAAATTGTTGAACAACCCGCTCCTCCTGAGTTGTATACCCATGTGCAGTGGAGTGCCGCGAATCAATTGCCCGCGCAATCGGACCTGAAAGCATTTTACGAAGTCAAAGTGCGTTAGGCATCCACATTCCTCAGCGTATGCCTGACTAAAATCCATTCCCTGTTGTAGGGGCGCGGACGCTTTGCTCTCTGAGGTGAGAGAGGCTTCCTTCAACTCGCCGGAGTCAACAGACCGTTCC
The DNA here is from genome assembly GCA_938017515.1 of uncultured Pseudanabaenaceae cyanobacterium. GTDB lineage: Bacteria > Cyanobacteriota > Cyanobacteriia > PCC-9006 > JAAUQQ01 > JAAUOP01. The sequence goes on along the minus strand of CALIJJ010000245.1, from coordinate 1,239 downwards.
CCTATAACGACCCGTATGTCTCAACCAGGCTCTTGCAGCAGGGCTTGTCAGACCCTGCTGCCTAATTTTTATTCTCTGGGTTGTTGTGATTTTTCATCACTGTTTTTGACGGTTTGACTGCTGCTTCTGACACTGTTTTGCCACCCTGTTGCGATCGCCCGATTGATTCATTCACGCTCATTCTGTCGCTTTGACAACCGCTTTAGGTTTTTCCTGTGAAACATTCTGTGTGCCACATTTATCCTTTTCATCGCTGGCTTGCCCAGGGGCTTGCCTATACTCCAGCGATGAAAAGAACCTGTGCCATTTCCAGTCGTTTGGTCGGAACAATCTTATGCACTCTGGTTTCGCTAGAAGCGGGCCTTAGCCAGGCACAGACGTCATCTGATAACTCGAGCTTTGCATTTGTCAACGAAGCACAGTATAGCTATGCCGACCCTAACAGCGGTTTAGACTTTGTCGGGGTGACCAATAGTTTGGCTATCAACAGCGAACTCATCGATCCCTTTGGACGATTGTTGGGGTGTGCAGGGGAACCCCTGAGCAGCTATGACGGTTTTGCCATGCGGTTGTATGAGAGTAATCCCGCTGATCCAACTGAAACTGAGCTGGGAAGATTGGTCAGCCTAACGCCCACGGAATTTCCAGACGTGCCTGGTAATGGTGTCGGAACCGGTCTGAAGCCCAATGTGCTCAATGTTAATCCATTTTTTCTCAGCGATGCTGACGGTGGAGCCTACAACTTCCTGCTTGACCCACAAGTGGGCCAGGTGGTTCCAGGAAAAACATATATTTTAGTGATTCAGCCGCCCCCGAATTCCATCTACATAGAACGGCGCATCAAGCTGAAAATCCTGGCATCGACTGGGCATTCAGACCAACTGCGATATTTGGCAACCTCCCTGGATGGCCAACCGATTGCTGCGGATGGTTCAACCCAGGTTACCCAAGACGTGGTGGTCAATGATGCCGCCAGCGTTGGCCTGAATCTGCTCTCGCTGCAGTTTGCAACGGTTTTATGTCAGCCCAATCAGGTTGCTATTACAAAAACTGCTGATCGCGCCACAGCAGAACCTGGAGATGTGGTGATTTACCGATTGGTGGTTCGCAATCAGTCCGATGTGGAGTTGCGATCGCTGTCTCTGCTCGATCGTCTTCCCCAGGGCTTCCGCCTTCTGGAAGATTCAGTCAAAGCCGAAATTGCTGGGGAGCTGGTCGAGACCACAGTCGAGATGGAGA
>CALIJJ010000244.1 GCA_938017515.1 uncultured Pseudanabaenaceae cyanobacterium | reverse complement strand
CTTAGTTGCTTCAGCAATGGAGAGCGATCGCATCCAAGACCTCTCCGACCACCCCACCACCCAAGCCATCCTGCAACAGCTCCAGCAAGCAAACACCACCCCCAGCTAAACCACCCCACCAGAAACCGGATTATTACAACGATTGCTCAGTTGACTCAAAATTCCCACGAAACCCCCAACATCCCAAGCCTGTTGCATCAAAAACTGCAAACGCCTCCATCAACCCCAACAGCCGCAGCTTAACCCTTGGTTCAATCCAATATTTAAGCCATGAGAATTAAATCGAGCCCAACCCCAGAAAACTAAAAGCAATCCTCTTCCCCTAACCATTCCCACCATTCCCAACCCGATCCCCTCCCCGCATCAATCAAAAATATTAAAGTATTGTTGAGAACCCGACGACAAAAATTTACAACTACACCTCCCAGTCCCACAGTATCTTGGAGGATAGAAATTCACTCCAAATGCCTTAAGGTTATGTCGAATTCACAACCTGAGCAGGATAAAACCCCTGCTCTTTGGTGGTATTTTTTCTTCATCTTTACCCTCATCGTGGGAAGCATACGGTTGACCCACGCCGAAACAAGGCCCTCTTTTTTCTCCATCGAAAACAAGCAAGCCACCGCTCCCCAACTGCATACCCCCGCCTCAACCAAAAATGCAGTCCCCCTCAGCTGTCGAGACGTACCCATTGCCCAAAGAGATGGGCAGATAGCTGTTCCCTAGACATGTTTCCTAGGCATGTTCCCTAGGCATTGGATCCCTAACCACCGTCATCCAAGACCACCCTCCACCGCCTCAAACGGAGGCCATTGGATACGGCATTGCCGATGACGAGTGGACCCAGCCCCCACCCATTTCCAACCCTGGCCCCCCTACTCCCTGATCAGGAACGGGCATTAGCCTAGGTGCTGCTTCGGTCACGCCCTGGGCTCCTACTTCAAATGCACCACCGTCACGCCAGTGCCGCCATCCGCCTGCTCTGCCGCCTCAAACCGCTCCACCTGGTGGTGTTGCTTGAGAAACTCATGCACCCCCCGACGCAGCTTGCCCGTCCCATGGCCGTGGATAATCCACACCGCCGCCGATCGCGACTCCGCCATAAACCGATCGATCTCAATCTCCGCATCTGCTACCTTGCTGCCGCGCAGATCCAACGTATTGCGCGACGTCCGAATCGCAGGGTCCTTCTTGGGTTCCTCCTGCTTCTTCTTACCCTTTCCCTTGCCCTGAAATTGGCCCTGGGATTGGCCCTGAGATTTAGCCTGGGACTGCTCCTTCGGCTTGGGCTCCGGCATCTGCCCCTTTTCGCCATGGAGCGACTCAATATCCGCCAGCATCACCGCCATCTTCATGATGCCAAACCGCACCTGCAACTCGCCTTCCTCATTCGGCAAGCCCACCACCTCCGCCACCTGACCCGCCAACCGCGTCAAACGAATCCGCTCGCCCAGCTTCGGCTCATAGCCCTTCTTTGCCTTGCGCTTGGGCTGGGTCGGCAACTTTTCTGAGGCGATCGCATCCACCGCTTCCGTCGCCTTTTGTGCCCGCTGGGCCAGCTTCGGCCCCCGCTGGAGCTGGCGAATCACCCCGGCAATTTCCGACTTCGCGTCGGCGATCGCCGCCTGCACCACCTTCTCCTGCTCCGCCTTCAGCTCCTGCTCTCGCTCCTGTAGCAGCTGGGCCTTGCGGGAGACCTGCTTATAAAACTTCTCCGCTTCATCCACCAATCGTGCCGCTTCCTGGGCCTTCTCTTCCTGCTCTCGCCGCTGGGCTTCCAGGCCCGCAATCACCTCGTTGACCTCGCCGGACGCCCCCGGACTGACAAACTGCCGTGCCGATTCAATGATATTTTGTTGCAAGCCCAACCGCTGGGCGATGGCCAAGGCATTCGATCGCCCCGGAATGCCCCACAGCAGCTTGTATGTCGGTGAGAGTGTCTGCACATCAAATTCCACCGACGCATTTTCAAACCGTGCATCGGAATACTTCAACGCCTTGAGTTCACCGAAGTGTGTCGTCGCGACGGTGAGTCGCGTTGTGTCGGCCAGGTGCTTGAGTAGGGCGATGGCCAAGGCGCTCCCCTCCGACGGATCCGTGCCCGCCCCGACTTCATCCAGCAGCACCAGAGAGGATGAGCCAGAGCATTCTGCACTCTCCAGGCCATCTTCTCCATTCTGCTCGTTCTCCCCCACCGCATCCAAGATCCGTCCGATGCGCTTGATGTGCCCCGAAAATGTCGAAAGACTTTGCTGGAGCGACTGCTCGTCTCCAATGTCCGCCAAAATCTGATCAAACCACGGCAGTTCCACGGGCTCGCTGGCGGGGACAAAGATTCCAGCCTTGGCCATGAGCGCGGCTAGTCCCAGGGTCTTGAGCGTGACGGTCTTGCCGCCGGTATTGGGGCCGGTGATGGCGACGACGCGGATTTTCGGATCGATGCGCAGATTGGTTGGGACCACGGGAAACCCCTCTTCGTGCTGCTCTTGCCAGACCAGCAGGGGGTGACGTAGCTTGCGCAGAACAATGGGTTCCGGGGACTCGTGCAGGGGCTTGAGGAACCGGGGACGATTGCCCTGGATCCAGTTGCTGTAGCGGGCGCGGGCGGTGGCGAGGTCGAGGGTGGTGGCGATCGCCACCAGGTTCTCTAGATCCTCGACGACTTCGCTGATGGCCTCCGACAGCTGCCGCCGAATGCGTTCCTCTTCCACCTGCTCCTGACGCAGGAGCTGTCGCAGTTGGTTATTGCCGTTGACGACGCTATTGGGTTCGATGTACAACGTCGAGCCACTGGCCGAGGCATCGTGGACCATGCCCGGAATCATGCCTTTGTAGGTTGCCTTGACGGGAATCACAAAGCGGTTGTCCCGCTGGGTCACGACGGCTTCTTGCACGGCACTGGACTTGACCTGCATGATCCGCTGCAGTTTCTTGTAAACCTCATCCCGTTGGGATTTGAGCTTCGTGCGAATGCCGCCCAGCTTTTCACTGGCGCGATCGGTGACTTTGCCGTGGTCGTCGATGCAGTGGTGGATGCGTTGTTCGAGTTCGGGGTAGGTGCGCAGTTCCGCGACAATGCCAGCCAGGGTCGGCAGGACGTCCTCGTGGCTATCGATCAGGCGACGCAGGTTGCGCATACCCAAGAGGGTCGTGGCAATGTCCAGCAGTTCCTGTCCTGCCAGCACGCCACCGATGGCCGCTCGCTTGAGGGGCTTGCTAATGTCGCGCACCCCATCAAAGGTCAACGAGGTGGTGAGCTGGGATTCGAGATGATCAACTTCAGCGGTTTGGGTCAGGAGCGCTTCACTGGCATCCCGGTGGCTGGGAATGGTGAGGTTGCGGGTGGCGATCGCCCCCAATTTCGTTGCAGCAAACGTTGCCACGTGCTCACAGAGCCGCGACCATTCCAACAAATTGAGTGTTTCTGTTTGAATCAAACCGCCGCTGCCTGTGTGTCTGATGGTGTCGCTGATGGTGTTTCTGCTCGGGCTTCTGATTATTTCGCTCTATTTTGCTGCAACGGCTTCTGGCGCAGGTTCATACAAATACTCGAACCAGTTTCCGTCGGGATCCCGTCCATAGAACGAGGCGGTGCCATCACGGTGCTCATGGACCGGCGTCAATTTAATGTCGGTTTTGCTAAGCCGGTCAAAGGCTTCGTCCACCGCTGAGCGCTCATCAAACACAAAGCCAAAATGGGGACCCGCCTGGTCGTATCCCGGACCCAGCAATGCCAAGCCGTCATCGCCTGCCTTGAGATAGGCCCAATCCGTGTCTTTCCAAGCCAAATCCATGCCCAAATTCTGATAGAACTCGGCGGCCCGTTCAATATTCTCAACCTTGATGGCCACGTGACCGAGACGCTTTACCTGCATGATGGCTACTCTAATCGCTGGAAGCTAATTCCTGGGAACCCCCTCATTCTAAGACGTTTCAGGGAATTCGGCGATGGTCTCCATGGAATGGAGGACACTTTGATTGTGAGGAGCACCGCGCTGTCAACCCCAAAAATGTTACGTTAGGTTACGGATCATCCCGTCCGAGTATTCGTCAAATTTTGTCGTTGTGGCCTTTCCATTCATGCGCATTTCTCGCTTTATGTCGTTGGCGATCGCCTTCGTTCTTTCGGCCCTACTCCTGTTACCCCAGGGGGCTCAGGCTTCTAGCTCCAGCTCGCTCAAGTCGTCCGATATTCTGGATGGCCAAACGGATTTTGCTGGCATGGATCTGAAGGTGAAGGAATTTGTCAGCATGAAGCTTGAAGGAGCCGATTTCACTGGCGCAGACCTGCGTGGTGCTGTTTTCAATGGTTCTAGCCTGCGTGGCGCGAACTTCCACGGTGTGGACTTCACCGACGGCATTTCCTACTCCAGCAGCTTTCGGGATGCTGATCTGACCGACGCGGTGTTTAATTCGGCGTTGCTGCTCAATTCCTACTTTTATGATGCGGATGTGACCAATGCAGACTTCACGTTTGCGGTGATCGATGGCGTTCAGCTATCCGTCATGTGCAAAACCGCCAGCGGTGTGAACCCAACCACGGGGGTGGATACGCGTGATTCCCTGGGCTGTTCTGAAATGTCAGAAGCGGAAGCAGAATAAGTGCCTTGCTTGGGCCCAGCTAAGAAAATCTGAGCCTGAACAGTTCTGGGCCTGAACAGTTCTGGGTCTGAACAGTTCTGGGCCTCAAAAGTCCGACATCTCCTTAGGTTGAGGTGTCGGGCTTTTTGCTGAGTCTCTGTCTAGACTATGGAGCGACAAACCATGGAGCTGCAAACCATGGAGCGACAAAACATGAGTTCCGGATATGGTCTTGATTTTGCAGTCGAGAGCCATGTTGACGCTGACGTGAGTGGCGTTGGGTCAAACGGTTTGCATGAGTTCAATTCGATAACCATCGGGATCGGCGATAAAGGCCAGGGTGTGTCTTTCATCTGTTTCGGTTGAGGCCATGGCCACCTCGCCTGCGGGGCGCAGGATCTTCACCCCTCTCTCTTGGAGATGCGTTTCTAATGCATAGACATCATCTACGGCGAGGGAGAGATTGCCATAGCCGGTGCCATGTTCATAGGTGTTGTCGCCCCAGTTGTAGGTCAACTCTAGAACAGGATGGGTTGCGCGATCGCCATATCCCATAAAGACAGCTGTAAATTTAGCCTCTGGAAATGTTTCACGTCCTAGCTCGGACATGCCCAACATGTCTTGGTAAAAGGCGATCGAGTGGTCGAGATTACTCACACGAATCATCGTATAGAGAATTCTTTTGGGTAGAACAGTTTTAGGAATTGGAGTTGCCATAATCTTAGACGTCCTGAACGATTGGGCAGGAGAAAAATTTATTATTTTCTTCCATTTAGACACGAATGAATCGTTTAATAACGCCGATTTTTTCTGGGTATAGTATGCCGCGATGATTGAATATATACATGCTTGTCATACTATGCGATCGCTCCTAATTTGCTATCAAATTCAGGAGAGAAAAGTGACATGCCAGTCTTAACTGCCGGACGAGCCTGCATCGTCTCCATCCAACGTTGAACGTTAGGACAGTCATCTAACGAGACCTCTAAATAGGGACCAGTTGCCCCAGAGATCCAAGGATACGTAGCAATGTCAGCGATTGAGTAGTCTCCAGCAATATAAGTCGTCTTGGTTAGCTGATGCTCCAAAACCTTTAGAAGCCGCATCGTTTCTTTTTGATAGCGCTCAATCGCGTAGGCGAGCTTCTCGGGTGCTGCGTTCCGAAAATGGCCAAACTGGCCAAACATAGGGCCGACACTGGCCATTTGAAACATCAGCCACCCCATCACCAGAGCCCGTTCAGCGGGGTCAGTCGGCAGCAGTTTACCTGTCTTTTCAGCCAGATAAATCAGCACAGCACCGGATTCAAATACGGGGATATCTGTTTCGCGATCGACGATGGCTGGAATTTTGCTGTTGGGGTTGATCTCCACATACTCGGGCGAGAATTGCTCTCCTTTGCTGATATCAACTTTATGAATCGAATAGGGTAACCCGAGCTCTTCGAGCATGATGGCAGGCTTGTAGCCATTGGGTGTGCTGGCGGTGTAAAAGTCAATCATGATATTTCCTGGTTTACTTGGGTGAATGGAGAGTTAGAGCGAGATCATCGCGAGGCTGCCATCAGACCCTATGTGTTTGGGACGAAATGTGTTTGGGACGAAATGTGTCTGGGACGAATACAACCGATAACGTGGTTTTCCATGACGGAGCCGATCGATAACTTCATTGAATTGGCTAAAGGGAAACGTTTCGATGGAGAATCGGGTTAGAAATCCTGCACTGTTGGCCGCAAGATAATCTCATTGATATCTATATCGGCAGGTTGCTCAATGGCATAGGCAATAGCACGGGCAACAGAATCAGTGGGAATTGCAATCTGATAGAAATCTTTTACAAAATCCGAGCTTTCTTGATGTGAACTACCGTGTTTTAGCTCAGAATCGACAGCACCTGGCTCGATAGTCGTTGTTCTAATCTTGCCGCCCACTTCATGTCTTAATCCTTCAGAAATTGCTCTTACTGCAAATTTAGTGCTGCTGTAGACCGTACCACCGGGACTAAAGACCTTCACGCCAGCGACAGAGGAAATGTTGATAAAGTGGCCACTGCCCTGTTTCTCAAAGGTGGGTAAGGCTGCCGCAATACCGTATAAAACACCCTTAATGTTGATATCAATCATGCGATCCCATTCATCTACTTTGGTCGATGATATGGGGGCGATCGCCATCAATCCAGCATTATTGATAATCACATCGACCCGACCGAAAGAGGCGATCGCTTTCTCAATCAGTGCATTTAGGTCGCTAGCAACGGTGACATCTGTGGTCAAAAACTCAGCCTGGCCACCACTATCACGAATCTCTTGGGCGATACGCTCCAACTTTTCTGTGCGGCGTGCTCCCAGCACAACCTTCGCGCCCAATGATGCCAAATGACGAGCGGTAACTTCGCCTATGCCAGCACTTGCACCAGTAATAACAACAACCTTGCCTTCAATGTTCTGTGTCATGGTAATTCTCTGATTTTATTTGCTTCGTTTTTGTGGTCTAAGGTCTTGAAAAGAAACAACTAATGTTTAGTCCAAGACCTTGCTATACCGCTTGCCTTAGGCATACTAATCAAAGTGACCTACATGTATATAGATGAGCAAGGTAAAAAAATAGATGAGTCAGCGAAATTGAGCACAATCTTGCTGCTTGTTCCACCTTGCTCTACAGGTTGATGCCGCATTGATTATGCAACTGCAGACATCTCTGCAGACCAGGTATTTGGCTGGAATGCTTTATCAACAGGGGTTTTGGTAATGTGGTTGGTGTAATTGGAGAGGACTTTCAATCCTGTGCCTAAAACAACTTCCAGAACATTAGCCTTGCTGTACCCTGCCGCGAGGAACGCATCCACATCAGCAGCGTTGACAACACCGCGATTTTGATTGACTTTCGCAGAGAATATGCGCAGGGCTTCTAGTTTTGTCTCAGCTAGGGATGTATCGTTACGCAAGGACTCAATCACATCGGCTGGAACCCCTTGCATGGGCGCAATCGTTGAATGTGCAGCCATACAGTAGGTACAGTTGTTAAGGCGAATGTTGGTCATCAAAACGATTTGACGTTCTGTCGGGGTAAAGTCGCTGTTATCAAAGATCCTCATCAACGTCGTATAACCTTCCAGTGCCGCAGGAGATTCTGCCATGATCGCCATGAGGTTTGGCACCATGCCATAGGCTTGCTTGGCGCCTTGAAGAATTGCTTTACTCCCTTCGGGTGCAGTGTCTTGTGTGTGCACAGTATAGTCAGTCATGGTTTTCTCCTTTTATTGATTGAGAGTTGGGGGATTGAGCGTCGGAAGTTAGTTCTTCGCGTGAGAGTCATAGACCTTGCCGCTGATTTTCCACTGACCATCCTGCTTATAGAGAACAAAGAAATCGGTGTAGCGGAAGCCAGCCCAATTGATAAATTCAACCTTTGCAGCGGCGGCAGGTCCAGAAATATCAATCCAGGCAATGTGGTACTGAACGTCTGGGGATGCGCCTGTTTCACTCACCGCGCCTTTGAATGTATCAGCATCCAAATCATAGAAAGTGCCGTTTACGGAGCCAACAATATGAGCATGGTCATAAAAGGCCGTCCGGCAAAGCGCGCCGTCACCTGTTTTGGCTGACTCAATATAAGGCTGTAAAGCTGCTTCAACAGCTTTGTATTCTGCAAAGCTCTGCGCTTCGTCAGCGGCTGTTTTAGGGGTTACGTCTAGTGTCGTTGCAGTTGACATTGTTTTAGTCTCCTTAGGTTTTGGTAGGGGTTAAAACCGCCTTCTAATAAAGCATACACCAAAACTGACCTATATGTATGTAGATAAGCGAGCTAAAAAAATATAGTCCTAAAATATGTCAGCTTTCAATGAACGTTTTCAACGCTAGACCGACAATTTTAGGATCATCCTCAAGTCTCGCTAATCACAGTGAGCCTTCCGCTCTGCTGACAAACCTGAGTGTCCTGTTTTGGGCATTGACTACATTCGCAGCTTCATCGTCGGCAAGCCCCCATTTAGGCCGCGACAGTTTTGCCGTTGTACTTTGGATCTGGCAGGCCCGTTTTCATAACGTTATGAATGCGTTCATTGACTTCGTAAACCCGCACCCACTCGAAATCTCCGCGCTGTTTAAGCAGACCAGAATGGGGGGATCTCGCCTTTTTTGTGTAGGTCACTTGGGTCATCCGGCAGGCTTGACTACCATATCGATAAGTATATTCGGCGATCCCTTCTACAACCCAGCGCCCCTGATATAGCTTCCAAAACTGACCATCATGTTCGTAGATAT
>CALIJJ010000243.1 GCA_938017515.1 uncultured Pseudanabaenaceae cyanobacterium | reverse complement strand
TAGCTGGGATTCACCTCGCATCCTGCAAGGACATGAAGGCTCGGTCAATCGGGCGATCGTATGCCCCACCTATCCACTCCTCGTCAGTGCAGGACAAGACGCCACGCTTAGATTCTGGGATTTAGAAACTGGCACCTTACTCAAAACAGTCGTCGCTCACAAAGACGCCATTCGCTTTTTAGCCTTCAGCCCCGATGGAACACAGCTTGTCAGCAGCGGCAACGATTGCCTCACAAAGATTTGGCGCATCACAGACCAAGAGACCTACGACGCCAATAATAATGAGCCCCTGCGAGATTTAGACATCACCAGAGAAGCGACACTCAAGGGATGCGGTCCAATCCTGTTTGATGCATCGGGTCGGGTTCTGATCATGGGCGATCGCTCAGGAAAAATCACCCTCTGGCACAATCCAACACACGAATCAATTCTTGAGAGTTGCACGGGTTAAAGCAATCTATCCAAAACGTTTCACTAAGCAACGCCATAATCTGTAAAGGGACGCTTGTAGGGGGGATGCAGCCCCAAGACAATATCTTCACGAGGCACGCCCATCTCAACTAACTCAGCGGCGGGATCCTCTTCCGTCCAGTTTTGCTGTAGCCAAACCTTTCCATCCTTAATATCAATATGGATAAAACAACTGTAAACACGTTTCATTCCCTTCCAGCCAACATTCATCCACTGATAATGGTCTCTCACGGGATCCATCAACAATTGGATTTCAACGCCATCTTTGACAGCATCTGACTCGGCATATCGTGTCATTAAAACTTGAACAAATTCTCGATATTTCTCTACTTTATCCATTGCCTAATAACCTCCTGAACTGGGTCATATACGACAATAAGCAGGTCGTATTCTGCGATCGCAAGTTTGATGAAATCTGACTCAAAAAAAGATTCATAGGCATCTTCAGGAACTGCCAGGTAAAGCGTTCTGCCTGGATCCTCACGACTGAGCGCTAATCGATAAGTCAAAAATTGCCCCATTGCAGCATAAAAGTCAGTCATCGCTGAAGGATTCAGAAAACTTTTAACTTCAATAGCAATCTTCTCCTTTGCCCGCTCTGCCCAAAGCAAGCGCTCTGCTCCCAAATCGATTTCAAAGCGCTTACCTTCCGAATCGATTTTGAGAGGATCATCAGTGATAATCCAACTATCCTTAATCAAGGCTCGCTTGACTTGCTCGTGGAACTTATCCTTAGCAGCCATCAGATTGCAACTCGGGTGAAGCTCTCCTCGCTATTATATCCGGGGCTTAAGGCGAAGGTTGTTGCGATACTTTCACTGATGCTTCCGAGCGACGCCCCCCTAAACTGCGGAAATACAGGGAACCGACGGAACTCAAAAACGCCCCATAGACGATCGCCTGCGCCCAATACAAATGGTCCCGGTAACCCAACATCACCTTCAAAACCAATCCAGGAAACGTGCCCTGGGGTAGCCAACCACTCAAATCCCAAAACAACGGACCCAGAACACAAGACCCCGACGCAAAACAGAGATCCGTGCCATTGAGCTGACCCAAGGCGATCGCCGCCCCATCCGCACTCTTCAAAAACGACGTCGTCAGCCCCGCCACAATCAACAGCAACAACACCCCCATCACCTGGAAAAAGCGCCCAATATTAATTCGTACCCCAAACTTAAACAACGCCACCCCGATCGCCACCGCTCCCACAAGCCCAGCCACCGCCCCCAAGCTCGCCTCCACATTTGCCCCTAAACCGCGCTGAGCATTGGCCAAAATAAACACCACCGTCTCAAACCCCTCCCGCAGCACCGCAATCCACACCAGCCAAAACACCCCCCAGCCCGCAGACGTCGCAGTCGAGTCATCCAAACGTGCCGCCACCGCCCCCTCAATTTCTCCCTTCAGCGACTTCGCCTGCCGCGTCATCCAAATCAACATCCAGCTCAGCATGGCGATCGCCACCCCGCACAGCCCCACCTTCAACAACGGCTCCACCACCGCCTCCAGCTCCGGCGCCAGCAGATGCACCCGCTCAAACACCCGGTTCAGCACCAGGCCTAACCCCGCACTGCCCAACACCCCAGCCGCAATTCCGCCAAAAGCCCAGAGATTCAGCGCCGTCTTCTCCGCCTTTTTCAAACAGGCCAACACAATGCCCACCACCAGGGCCGCCTCGACCCCCTCCCGGAGCGTGATCACAAACGTCGGCAACGCCGCAGAAAAATCCATCGTCAGTCCTCACAGGATCGTTTCTAAATAACACTCCAGCCCCAAAATTAATGCCGTCCCCCCGACACCGTAATCAATCGTAAAGAGACAGTCGCGATCGCGCCACAACAGCCCATCCATGCGCCACTTCCCACGCTGCAAATTCTCAATAGCACCTCTTTCTTGCGAACAATCACCTCTGTGACCTATTCTTGTCAATAAGAGCACGTTATTGAGAGGTCCGCGCCATGGCTGCCTACACCCCATCCGCCCTCAAAGCCGAGCTAAACGAGCGAGGCTGGCGCATGACGCCCCAACGAAAAATCATCTTGGAAACCTTCCAACATCTCCCCGGTGGTGAGCACCTCAGCGCCGAGGATCTGTGCGACATGCTCAACGAGAAGGGCGAAAAAGTCAGCCTCTCCACGGTCTATCGCAACCTCAAAATGATGGCGCGCATGGGCATCCTGCGAGAGCTAGAGCTCGCCGAGGGCCACAAGCGCTACGAAATCAACCAGCCCTCCCCCCACCATCACCACCACCTCATCTGCGTACGCTGCAACAAAACCATCGAATTCAAGAACGACTCCGTTCTCAAGGCCGGTGCCAAGGTCGCCGACAAATCGGGCTACCACCTGCTCGACTGTCAGCTCCTCATCCACGCCGTTTGTCCGACATGCCAGCGCTCGATCGTTCCCATGTAGCGCTCCCATGTCGTTAAGCGCAGCCAACCCCCAGGCCATGACATTGAGCCATGACATTAGGCCATGACATGATTGGTTGGGTGGGTTCATTCTGTAACGATCTATCTATAGCCCTAGGCTTCAAGGGTCACGGAATGAGATTATTAGCGTTATATTGCAGTTTATTAACTGTTCACATCGAAAACAGCGAGTAAACAAACCGGGGATCAAGCGATGGCAGCAGATTGGGGGCGCATGCTCCTCTCTCACAATTTCAATCTCTCTGAGGATGTCCTGCCGACCTTGAGTCGTGCAGAGTTCGCTCAGATTTTCAGCAAGGGCTTGCTTCCCCAAGACGACCTACGGTGTCAGGCGATCGAAAATCCCCACTGGGTCGTGGAAGTGGTGTTCGACAAAAATCTGCGATCGCCCCTAGAAGTGGGCCAACTCTGCCTCAACTGCCTCGCTGCGGCGCGCCTCTCCAAGGCCAGCCTTCCCAAGCCCCATCTACTTGCCCTGGGCGGTGCCAAATCCACCCCCGTCAAACCCGGCAGTTCTCCGACGTCTCTCCAGGAAGGGGAGTGGGGGGTAGATGTGGTTGAGACCCCCGATGCTGAAGCGTTTCTCCAGGGCATCAACTGGGAGGCGACGATTGCGAACCGCGAACCGCACACCATCTTCAAGGTGGAAATTCGCAGCGAGTAGGCCACCATCCATCGGTGTTGCAGACGCCATCACAGCCTTGAGCGATCGCTGAAGCCGCAACAAACTTTACCCAATGTTCGAGAAGACTTTGCTGGAAGCGCCAGCAAAACGTGAGATTGTAAACCCTTATCCCTTTACCCTGCCTCTGTCATGCAGCCAGAAGCCACACTCAATCAACTGAAGGCTGCCCTGCCCAATGGCCAACTTCCCAGCAGCTACGGTGTTTATTTCAAGAACACGCTGGTTGCCCTTTGCCATGCCCTAGAGGATCACATCCTCGAAGCCCAGGATGCAGATGAGGAGAAGCCTCTAGTCTTGGTCACGTTCCAGCAAGGTAAATGGTATCTGCAAGAAGCAGAGCGCTATTGGGACCTAGCTCAAGCCTCGGAAGAGGTGGCGATCGCCGCCATGGGAGACAGCGGTTTCGGCGAGCACCGCACCAGCAATCTAGAGAATGTGTCCCTCGTTAATATCTCCCCCGACGACAGTTTGATGCAGGAATGGAACCTGATCATCCTGGCACCGGGTTACGCTGCCATGGTTCTGTGTCATGAGCTAGACGAGGCAGAATATCGCGGCAGTCAGCCCTCCACGGACATCGAACGTAAATTCTATGGTCTCTGGACCTTCGAGCAGGAGCAGGTGGAAAAAGCCGCAGAAATTCTGATCGATCGCTGGCAACCCTACGACCCTGCGTTGGTCACCAGGCTCCACGAGCAGCGACAGCGCATTGCCCAAACAGACGGCACCCAGACGGTGGATCTGAGCGGTGTCGTTTCCCGTATCGTCAACTATCTCCAAAGCAGCCAGCAGCAGCTCGTCACAGTCGGTCGCCAAACCCGAGATCTTTGGGAACTCGAAGGCCAAGCGCTGCGTATGAATCGCAACCTCGCGGCCAACAAGCTCCAGGCGTTTCTGCGCATGGCCCAGAAGGTCGATGAGAACGATCCCACCAACAAAATGGCCTCGATTCAGGTCTCAGCTCTGTCCGAGACCCTGGGTCAGGTCCTGGACCTACCCACACTGGACCTGCGTCGCCTGCGGCTTGCGGGCCTCCTCTTCCGCGTCGGCCTGTCCGAAGCCCCGAGTGAAGTCTTCACCCACACCTGGAAGCAGCTCGATGCCATGAGCGAAATCTTCTGGCGCGATCGCAACCTCATCGGAGCCCAGCTCCTGGCCGCCATGCCCGAACTCACCCCCGTCGGCACCATCGTCCGCCACCAGCTGGAATACTGGAACGGCAGTGGCAAACCCGATGGTCTCAAGGGCGAGGAGATTCCCCTGGCATCGCGGATTTTGGGATTAACCGCCTATTTTCAAGAACTGACAGAACCCCGAGGTCATCGCCCAGCCCTCAGTCTCGGTGAGGCCCTAGAGGAGTGCGTTTCCCTGCGCGGAACCTGGTTTGACCCAGCCCTCGTGGATGCCCTCAGCAATGTGGTGCGTCTGACGGAAATGGGACTCATGCAGTTACCCACACGTCCCAGCCAACAGCCCGCTGTGTGGTTAGAAGACGCCACTGCAATTTCTGATGCATCTTCGGAGGTCACCCCATGAGCGAAACCATCGATTTATCAGCGGTTCGTAACGGTCAGCTCAAAACCTTGGCCAACGCTCAGCTCGCAAACGCAGAACTCCAAGGCGCCAAGCTCGCGGACGTTGATTTGTCCCGGGCAGATCTCAAGGGAGCCAATCTCAAGGGAGCCGACCTCAGCGCAGCAAACTTGCAAGGGGCGATCGCCCGAGCCGCCTTTCGAGGAGCCGACCTCAGCGCAGCAAACCTACGAAAAACCGACTTTCGTAACGCCGATCTGCGCGGTGCAATATTCAGCGATGCGGAATGCCAGGGAGCCAGCTTTGGTGGCAGCTTCTTAGCGGGTGCAGTGCTCAGCAATCTCAACCTGTCCAACATCGACTTCCGAGGTGCGGACCTGCGCGGAGCAACGCTCACCGGGGCCGACTTGCAAGGGGCTGATTTTGCGAGTGCAAACTTGTCTGGGGCCGATCTCTCCCAAGCGGACCTTGAGGAAGCCAATTTTGAAGGGGCAGTGTTGCGGGGCACCAGCCTGGAACGGGCCAATCTCTTCTGTGCCCGCATGGACGACGCTGTCCTAGACGGCGCAATCTTGAGCGGAACGTGCCTTGAGGGCACGCCCCTGGCTTCTGTGGGTTAACTTCTGTGGGTTAGCTTCTGTGGGGCTAACTTTCCTGGGCAAACGTCCCTAGGCTAACCGCTCTGGCTAACGGATCAGACTGGCCGCATGGAGTGCTGCGCCGATCAGTCCGACTTGGCGATTCAAAATGATCTTCACGGGCATGCGCTTCAGCAGGGGTTCCATGCGCCCCTTATCCCAAAATGCCTCCATGAATTTCCCGGCCTTCATGCGCTCCGCATTTTTGGACGCAATGCCCCCGGCAATATAAACCCCCCCGTAGGACAACAGTTTCAGGGCCAGGTTGCTCGCCTCCGCTCCATAGGCTTCAATGAATCGCTCTAGCGCTTCTCTGCACAGCTCATTACTCTCGGCCCCCTGGGCGATCGCCGCCCCCGGATCCGCCAAGCCATCCCGGTCCGTGGCGGTCTCCCAGGCCCGCACCACCGCTGCCACCGACGGGTCTTCGGCCCGTTTCTCCTCCCCCGGCTGGGGTCTATCCCGCAAAAACTGATAGAACGACAGCACCCCTTGCCCTGAGACAATGCGTTCCGCCGAGACATGGGTCAGAGAAAGGCTTTTCTCGATATACTCCAACAGCCGAAACTCCAGTTCCGTGCGGGGTGCATAGTCCGAATGTCCCCCTTCCGTTGCAAACACAACGGGACAGCCATTCATCGGAATCACAAAACATTGTCCGAGTCCCGTGCCCGCCCCAATGACCGCAATGGGGGCAGTGGGGTCTGCCTCGCCATCCTGGAGCGTGAAGAGATCATCCGCTCCCATCCCGGGAATGCCGTAGCCAATAGCGGCAAAATCATTGATCAGCTTGACTTGGGCAATGGAGAGCGCCTTCGAGAGACCATCGCTGGTGAGCTGCCAGCCTAGGTTCGTCAGGTTGGACGTGTTATTGACAACGGGACCGGCGATCGCAAAGCAGGCCGCCTGGGGCTGGGGCGATCGCCCCAACTTATCCGTTGCCGTCGCCAAAAACTCTTGAACCATCGGTATCAGGTCATCATAGGACTGACTGGGATACTCCAACTCAAACAAAACCGTCTGCTCAACGAGCATTGCCTGCTGCGCCGCCGCACAATTTTGCCCCTCCTGCGAGGAGGGAGCCGAAGCAGCCTCCACCCAACGCAGAATCGTTTTGGTTCCGCCAATATCTCCAGCCAGCAGTTCAGTCATAGTCCTTCGGGGCACGTCTCAAGGCGTCATACATTGGAGGGGCTGTTTGAATAACGCCACCACCTCCGTAATTTTATGGGGAAAATTGGGTTGGTAGGGGCTTCTTGCAATAGAACCTGACGGTAGAGAAATCTCCCTGTATACTGGATATCTGGATGTGAGAAATTCTGACAAAACACGTTGGAGAAACTCACAGCCCATCACCGGGATGTAGCGCAGCTTGGTAGCGCGCCTGCTTTGGGAGCAGGATGCCGCAGGTTCGAATCCTGTCATCCCGATTTTTTTACCCCCCCCCTGGGTGGGCTGATTAGGGGTCAACGATGGTACGCCTTTTCTGAGTAGAACCAAGGGGAATTGACTTAGGTCGATTCCCCCTTGCCTTTTTCTCTGATCACAAGGTTATAACTAACAGGGTTGTGAATAGACACCCCGTAACTGGAGACACGTGAGATTGTGGAACCAATACGGTGGTGCATCAGTCCCATTAGAAGGATGATTTTGCGGGCATGCCCTGTGATGTCTATCGACCCTTGAACGTCACCGATAATTCAACAGATGGCCCAGTTGCCGGGAGATAAAATGACGAGGATTCATCGTTTAGCCGCAGCCGTTGGTCTCGCAGGGAGCGCCGTCGTCGCCTCTGTCCTGACGGCGGTTGCACCGGCTCTAGCCCTGACCCAGGAAGAAGTCGCCCGGAAGCTCAACAACGTCCCTGTCTTCACCCTGTTCAACCCATCGCTGAAAAAGTTCGCCGTCGCGTCCCTGGATATCAATGGCGAGTCCGTCTCCCTGGTTCCTAGCTACGTGGACCGCACCGATGCAGAACGGCTGCTGAAGGAGCAACAAAGCGCCAACACAGCGGTTGCCAAGGATGTCGAGATCCGCACCGTACCGCTATCGCTGGTTTTTCTAGAATCCGAAATCAATAAAGGCAAGGATCAGCCCCCCTTCCAGGTCGTGCCGGACGAAGACGAGATCAAGCTGGCTCTACAAATGCAGGCGGCTGATGGCAAAAAGAGCGACAGCTGGCGCGGCATCCCCCTGTTCTACGCTCCCAACCTCGGTATTACCCTCTCCGACAAGGACGGTAAGCCCAAACAGATTTTGCCCATGTACTTTAGCCGTGCCGACCTCGAGAGCTATCTGGCGGAAGCCAAGAAAAGCGATCCGAACTTGGCCAAGACGGATATCCCCCTCAAGGTCACAACCCTCGATCGCGTTCTCCAAACGCTGCTCACCAACGATGCGCCGGAATTGGACCAGGTCGAGTTCATTCCCCCTCGCGCAAGTCTGGAATATGTCGTTCAAAACCAGCGCCGTAACGCCAATTAGAAGTCACTTTCCTCACAGATAGGTGCTCCCTCCCCAACACCCTCCCTCCCCCCCATTCCCCCCGAACCCGACCCAGCAGGGAGAGTCCGGGGGTGGAGCGGTCATGACCGCCGGGGGACTGCGACAGTGGCGGCAGGAGGCGATCGCCCAAGCCATTGAGCAGGACCTTGAGCCCATCGAAGTGGATTGGCTCCTTCAACAACTCGCCCAAGTGGACAAACTCTCGCTGCGGCTTGCGCCGGAGGGGGAATCCCTGCCCTTGGGCTGTTCTTTTGAACATCTGGACCAACTTTGGCAGCGCCGCCGACGGGAGGGGCTGCCGTTACAGTATCTCGTGGGCCATGCGCCCTGGCGCAATTTTGAGCTGCTCGTGGGGCCGGGGGTCTTGATTCCTCGCCCTGAAACGGAGCTGCTGATTGAGCTGGTACAGGCGCAGGTCAGCCAACAATCACCCACACGTCAAACCGCCCTCAGGCAGGGTCCCTGGGCGGACCTCGGTACCGGCAGTGGCGCGATCGCCCTAGGACTCGCCGAGGTCTTGCCGGAGGCAATGATCCACGCTGTGGACTGTAGTCCTGAGGCCCTGGCGATCGCCCAGCGCAATGTCGAGCGCTACAGCAAAGCCCACAACCTAGAACACCGCCTTCAATGCCATAGGGGAGAATGGTTCGCCCCCATCAGCGCCCTCCAGGGACAGCTGCAGGGCATGGTCTCCAACCCCCCCTACATCCCCACCGCAGACCTGCCGAGTCTTCAGCGAGAGGTCCGGGAGCATGAACCAGCCCTGGCCCTAGATGGAGGTGAAGACGGACTGGACTGTCTGCGCTATCTCGTCAATGCCGGAGCAGAATTCCTGGTTTCTGGCGGGTTCTGGGCGGTCGAACTGATGGCAGGGCAAGCGCCAACGGTGGAGGCATTGCTCCAATCCCATGGCAGCTACAGCCGAACCGGACGGACCACGGATCTGGCAGGCATCGAACGATTTGTCTGGGCCTATCGTCGCTAGGTCAACGAGGGCTACCGTTCAGGCTAGGCTAGAGAAACGAGACGATTCTTGCCCTTACTCCATGCCCCTTGCTTCTACCGCTGAACTCATTGCGGCGGCCCGCTCAGGCCGAGTCATCAGTTTTCCCACAGATACGGTTCCGGGGCTGGCAGTGATGCCGGAACATGCCGAGCAACTCTACACAATCAAGGGGCGATCGCAACAAAAACCCCTCATCCTGCTCGGCGCTGAGGCCGTGGAACTGTGGCCCTATGTCCAAGGCGACGCTGCCGAATTCAACCAATGGCAAGCTCTCACCCAGCAACACTGGCCCGGCCCCCTGACGCTGGTTCTGCCCGCCAGCGGTAAACACCCCGTTGCGATGACGCCAGCCGATCATCGGAGCCTTGGCATCCGGGTCCCCAATCATCCCCTGGCTCGAAAAATTTTGGCGGGCACGGGTCCCCTCGCGACCACCAGTGCCAATCGTTCCGGTGAGCCTGCGCTTCAGTCATTGACGGCGATCGCCGAACAGTTCCCCACCGTTGCGGTCCTAGATGCCAACCAAGCCCCCCAATCTCCAGACAGTCACGCCCAGTCCGGCCAGCCCTCCACCGTCGCGGCTTGGTCAGCCGGAGAATGGCAGGTTCTCCGCCAAGGGTCCATTCAGATTTCAGCCTAGATATCAGCCCAGATCATCGAGTCCGATTAAGGCTGCGACTCTGTGACCAACAAACGATAGTTTTGGCGATCGCCCGGTTCCATGGTGCCAATCCAGACGCTGTAGCTCCCGGCCTTAAAGGGCTTGCTGCTAATCTGATCATCCAAATTGGCCGTATCCACATCCTCACCGCAGAGGAAACCCTCCGGTCCTTCAATCATCAACGTGGTATCCCGACCACCGCTATCGACTTGGAGCGTCAACACCTCAAAGTCTGACTCCAGCACCAAAATATGGTCAGGTCGAGAATCGCCGTAGCCTAGGCAGGCGTTGTTGTTGCGATCGCGATTGCTAATCACAGCCAGGGAATAGGAACCTCCCGTATGGCCACTCACCGCACCATCTTCGGGCGAAAAACCAGGGCTCAGCTCCCGGCGGGCAAAGTTGGCTGTTTCAGCGATGGCGGGCAGTCCAGCGAGCACACAGCCGAGAGAAACGGCACCGGCAATCGCAAAACGATGTGCCAAAAATCGACGGATAAAAACACTATTTACAAAAGACATCATGGAACTCCCCCATCCCAATCATGTTGGCAGCAAACCTTTACTGACATCCTAGCGAACCCCTAGAAAATTGAAGGCCGCTCTAGTCCAGCTGGTCATCTGACTCTCTTCTGACCAGGTTTTCCGGAAACGTCACGGGAATAGAAATCACCGCAAAAATGTTACTTTTAATACTTTTTCAGAGCTTCCTTTCGTTCAGCAAACTTCGATTCAGGGCATAATTTTGACAGTGCCCACGCTTCGGCGTCTGAATGATCTTTAATCTGTCAATTCCTCCCTATGGCTAACTCCACCTCTTTGCCTTTGATTGACTGGAATTCGCTCCAGACGCTCTCCGATGGAGATACAGCTTTTGAAGCAGAGCTCCTAGAGCTTTTCCTCTCTGATACCCGCACCCATCTCACGGACCTTGAGACCGCATTACAGCAGCAGGACACGGAGCAGGTACGCCGCCTAGCCCATCACCTCAAGGGATCTAGCGCCAACGTTGGAATCATGAGCTTCTCAGACATTGCAGCCACCCTGGAAACGGAAGCCCGCCAAGGTAGCCTACAAAACGGGATGGAACTGAATCAACGCCTCCAGGGCACCTTTCTAGACGTCGAAAAATTGATCAACAACCGTTAGAGCAGGTTAGAGCAGGAATGGATTCATGCCACAGAGGCAGACATTCCCCCCCTTTGCGGCCTAGTCCCCCCATCAAGCGCAGGGGCATTGCTTGGCCTGCACCAGAACCTGGAACAATGGGGTTGAAGCACTATTCTCGTCCCTTGCAATAGTTCTTCTGAACGCTCCTTCCAGGAAGATCAATGGCGCTGACCGCTGCAGAACAGCTCTCTCAACAACAACTAGAAGCAGCGCTAGCTGCGCTCCTCCTCTACGCAGACACGCTTCAGCATCCCGTCCTAAGAAGCTTTCACCAACTGCTCACGACGCTTCAAACCTCCGAACGGCCCACCGATATTCTCCAGGCCCAGGGTCGTTGGTTCCGCGCCTTGGCCGACCACGACAATCCGCAGCATCCTAGATTTCACCCCACGAATCCCTGGAAAGACGCTGTCCTTGGGGCAACATTGACCGACACCAACCCCTTCAGCCAAAAAGTTCAGCGACAGCCCCTCTCAACACTGCCTGCTGCCATCACCCAGGCTGCGCAGCAAGACCTCGCCACATTGCAAACGCTGTATGATTTGCCCCAACATGTCCCCATGGGATGGGTCCAGCAGGCAACACAATCCCCAAAGACCCCACCAGAATTTTCGACCCCAACCCCGGAGCAACAGAGCCTTCAGCCCCCGGAGGATTGGCAGCAGCTCAGCTTCTTCGCCGACTACTATCGCCACCAGGGCACAGGTCTATTTGGCCGTCACCGAGCCCTGCGCTGGGTCCATGGGGAGCTCCAGGGGATAACCACGCCGGACCCCATCCCGCTGAACCAGCTCGTGGGCTACGACCATCCCAAGCAGGTGTTGCTGCAAAATACCGAGCGCTTACTCAACGATCAACCGGCCCTCAATGTGCTGCTCTACGGCAGCCGGGGCGCGGGAAAATCTTCCCTGATCAAGGCGCTGCTCAATACCTATGGCGATCGCGGTTTGCGCCTCATCGAAGTCAGTAAGGCTCACCTGATTAACTTGCCCAATATCGTTGAGACACTGCGGCCTGTCCCTCAAAAATTCATTCTATTTGTGGATGATCTCTCCTTTGAGGAAGACGATGAAGCCTTTAAATCGCTCAAGGTCGTTCTAGAAGGTAGCGTCACGGCTCGCCCTCAGAATATAGTCGTATATGCAACTTCAAATCGACGGCATTTGATTCGGGAGTTCCACGACGATCGCCCCCCGCTCAAGGACAGTGGCGAAGTACACCAGTGGGACACGGTACAGGAGAAGCTATCATTCAGCGATCGATTCGGCCTAACCCTAACCTTTGAGCCCGCGACCCAAGATACATTTCTCACTATCGTCCGCCACCTAGCGACCCAGGCAAACCTCACCCTTCCAGTTGAGGAACTTGAGTTTCAGGCACGCCGATGGGCAACCCGACACAACGGCCAGTCAGGACGTACAGCCCGACAGTTCATCGACTGGCTCCAAGGTGAAGCAGGCCCATCAAAATAACCGAAGCCGGGCCAGGTCTAGCCTCACCGCCGCCCAAGACGGCACAGATCCTAGACAACGCTTCCTTCATCCGGACAGGTTCAATAAAATCGGTGGAAACGCTGAGGCGATCGGGGCACAGCTAAGTATTTTCCGCTTGACTCATGTATCAATATTTTTATTGAAGTTAGTATTAAGCGTCTTTCAGAAACTGGAATAGCTTGATACCTTAGATCTAAGAATTTTTACGGACATAGTAATTAATTTGATTCACCGTTGTGCGGTAATTCTCTAACTCAGGGACACGCTCACCGCTTGAAAAGCTCAATGAACAGTCTCTAACCCAGTTCGTTTTATGACGCACGTTACCGTTCTCGGAATGGTGGCCGGTGTAATGACCACGGTCTCCTTTTTACCTCAGCTCTTCAAGGTTTGGCGTTCAAAATCTGCCAGCGACCTGTCCTTTGTGATGTTGTTCATCCTCAACACAGGAATGCTGCTGTGGCTAATTTATGGATTTTTAATCAACGATATTGCTGTCATCATCACCCATTCAGTTAGCCTCGTTCTGGCATCCATGATTCTGGTCTTCAAAGTGAAGTATCAGTATATTCAGCCCAGGCGTCGTCGTATCCAGGCGGAAAAAGTCCGCACACAGCTTTACCGCGAACATGTTTTGCAAGAACAACGCTCCAAAAAAGAGCCTCTAAAAAAAGAGCCTCCCAAAAAAGAGACACTGAATTCGAGATCGAATCCAATGTCTCCACTGACGATTCCTGACTAAGAGCGGGCAAAATCAGACCGCAAAAGCAATCGAGCCAACCCTAAAAAATAGGCAATAAAACATCCTATCTTTTAGGCTTCTGGGCTAGACACGACCGCGCAGAATCTGTGCCATTTCGTTGGGCTTCGGTGAGCATTCCAGGGCCGTTTCCTCGGTAATGCGACCTTCTTCGTAGAGCTTGTACAACGTCTGGTTCATGGTGCACATGCCGTCGAAAGTACAGCGGGGAATCACCTCTTCGATCTCATCGACATCACCACGGCGGATATAGTCGCGGATGGCATCCGTGTTGATCATGATTTCATGGTACGCCGCTCGCTTGCCGTCAGTGGTGCGGCACAGACCTTGGGCAATGATGCCAACCAGCGTTTCTGCAAAGGAGATACGGATGGTGTCCTGCTCCGCTGGCTCGTAGAGACTGAGCACACGCTCAACGGTCTTCACCGCACTGTTGGTGTGTAAGGTTCCAATGACCAAGTGACCGGTTTGAGCGGCTTTCATGGCAGTATTGACGGTCTCGCGATCGCGCATCTCCCCCACCAGAATGATGTCTGGGTCTTCCCGCAATGACGCCTTCAGGGCGTTCTTAAATTCGCGGGTGTTGATGCCCACCTCTCGGTGTTTAATCAGCGACTTCTGGCTCTTGTGGACAAATTCGATCGGGTCCTCAATGGTGATGATGTGCTTGGCCATCTCGCGGTTGATATAGTCCACCATGGCAGCCATGGTCGTGGACTTACCGGAGCCGGTCGGCCCGGTGACCAGAATCAATCCCTTGTGGTAATGACAAATATCACGGAAAACCACAGGCAAATTGAGCTGCTCCATGGTCATAATTTTGAGCGGAATCAGACGCATGACCATGGCAGAGCCATGTAGGGTGTCAAATGCATTGATTCGGACCCGAGCAAACTCATATTGCGTGGCTCCATCAAAATCGAGCTCCCGCTCAAATCGCTCAACTTCTTCCGGCGTCATGATCTCATCGAGCCAGCAGCGGAAGGTTTCTTTGGTGGTGACGGGATGGGCAGACGGAAGAATTTCGCCGCGATCGCGAAACCGCGGAATCTCACCGACCCCTAGGTGAATATCAGACATGCCCTTGTCAAAGGCCTCGCGCACAATCTGAGCCACACTAGGCTGACCGGGCGGCAGTTGACGTTTTTGAGCCTGCACCTGGGGGACAGCAGCTGGCGGCGGTGCAGCGGGACGATGGCCCGGCGTCGCAGCACGCCCCTGAGCTTTGGCTTTGGCCTGTTGAGCCGCACGCATTTGGGCAGCCCGGGCCGCCTGGGCTTGGGCTGGGGTCATTTTTTGTCCCTGGGCCCGGGCCGCCCCCATCTGACGGGTGGCTTCCGCAGACGGTCCAGCAGACATGGTAGTGCGATCGGCAGGGTTCTGGGGTGGGGTCATCGGTGGATTTTGGCCGTTAGACATGGGGTTATTCCTTCGTCTCTACCGTTTGTCTCTGCGGTTTGCTTCTGCAATGTGTTCGAACAGTTTGCTTCTACAGCTTGTCTTTGCCCATTCTGCCGAACCGAAACGAGCAGTCCATTCAATGGGCTTGACCCACTCCCCAGACCAGTTCGCCACAAACGATGACGTCCAAGACCAAAGAGGCAAAAGGGTAGGGCCCACGGGAAACTGTTACGCTTCGTTACACTCCATTCGGCCTTGCGAGCAAAGTCCACTTCCAGGCCAGAGTGCAGATGGCAACGGCATGACAAGCCCTGGAGGGCAAGCCACTGGGCCCTATTATTCCCAAACTTCTATCAACTCCTGCCAACAGCCAACAATTCAAGTCGCCTCAGAAATTGCCCCAGAAATTGCCCCAGAAATCGCAGCGTTTCATCCCCTAATCCGTGGCTGCTTGGGTCGCCTGCTCCGCAATCAAACGCTGTACCGCGATGACCGTGCGATTCAGCTCGTAGGAGCGGCGCTCAGGATGAGCTAAATAGGCCTGCTGTTCTTCCTCCAACATGACCACATCCTCACGCACCAAGCCATCGAGCATTTTTTGGGCGGCCCCAAAGAGGCTGTCTTTGATAAAGCGGCGGAACTTGACGGGCAATTTGTGCAGACGCCAAAAGGCTTCCAGCGAAACAAAGTGAATCAGATGAGCACGGGTGTGGGTTGGGCTCGTAGGGACAAAGAGGCAATAGATCTTAAAGTCTTGGCCGAGATAGGATGTCCAGTTGGGATAGGCATAGCTGACGCTGAGGGGCTCGGGATGCAGCTTACGCAGGCTCGGGAAAAAGAGCTGGGAAATGGACCAGATTTTGTCGATGCGATAGAAGCTCTGGGCGGTGTAGAGGGCATCAACGCGCTCGGACGTTGCCGAGAGGGTGTCGAGGGCTGCCGAGTCCCAAGCCTGAAACCCCCGATGGAGATGACCGTGGTACATATCCATCAGATTCTCGATTAAAAAGGAGAAATGGGACTCACAATCAATGGTGGAAACGGTGGCGATGTAGTTGAGATGGTCCCATTCCGGAATGGGCAACGGTGCGATCGCGCCAGGAGGCGCTTTGTGAAGAGTCTCCTGGGAGGCTTCCTGTGCTTCACTGGCCTGCTTTTCACTGGCCTGTTTTTCACTGGCAATCAGCAACGACACATCGCCGGGGAATACCCAGACAAATCCATCCTGCTCCCGTACCGGATAGGAACGAATTTTGCAGGCGGGCAGCTTCTGCTTATCTTCCAGATAGGGCACCACGGCACAATTCCCCTGGGGGTCGAACTGCCAAGCATGGTAAGCACATTCCAAATTTGTACCCACAACTGCACCATGGCTGAGTTTGACATGGCGGTGGGGGCAGCGGTCTTCTAGGGCATAGGCTTGGCCAGATTCATCGCGGTAGAGAGCGATCGCCTCCTCCCACAGCGTCACGGACAACGGCTCAGTCTTCAGGTCGCGGCTACGGGCTAGGGCATACCAATGATTCCGATTGATGCCCAAGCGACGCACATCCTGACGGCCAATCTGAGTCTGATTCGCTTTTGTTGCAGAAACATCAGCAGTCTTGAGGGAAGGGGTCATCGCCATTTCAGCGGGTGTCATAGCCATGTCGCAGTAGGTGAGCGGTACAAAAAGTAGGGCCAGTGAGTCTAGTTTGGGTCGTCCTAATCCTGGTATTGCTAAGCTTACTAAGCCGGAACCACAGGGGATAGAACCCCCGCTGGATTGACCGTCAGCAAAGGACGACGCTGTAGGCCCTCCTGCTGGCAAATCTCGTTGGCAGCCAACAGACCACTACTGATCGCCCGTTCCATCAAACCGCAGGGGAACGGCATCTTCACCCAATCCCCCGCAAAGATTAGGTTTGGCACTGCGGTTGCCGTTGCAGGACGCTGCTGATGGCTATTGGGTGGGAAACCAGAAAAGTTCTTTTGGTTGACGACCTCTCGGTGAAGCACCTTAGCCGCTTTCAGCTCTGGAACAATCTCATAGAGCTCCGCTTGGAACGTATCCATCACATCCTTCTGCGTAGGGAATTCCTTCTCTTTATAGCAGTAGGAATGAAGTTCCACGACGCTGCCCCCGGTCTTCTCTGCCCAGGCTTTGTAGTCGTCCTGGATGCGGTGATAAAGACTAATGCTGTCGGTTAGACGATAGCCGGAAAGGGAGGTGAAATCACTGTGGTTCCACTCAAAGTCGCGATCGAGCCAAATGCGCATCACGGCAAAGGGATCGGCTGTAGCCAGTTGGGCAATTTGTTCATGGGTTTCTTCATGGCGATCGCCCTCGGACAGCGCAAACAAATTACGCATTCCCACAACGTCCGCCGCAAAGACATAGTAGTCGGTTTGCAAGGTTTCTTCTGCAACAGTTTGGCCATCTTCGCCGATCGCCACGAGCTGGAGTCTATCCCCATCGCGATCAAGCACCTTAAACGTATCTAAATTGCGTTGAGCCGGACCGCCCTTAAGGTCGCCTTCCTCGCCAAACATCGCCCCGTGACAGGGACACAGGAATGCGCCATCATCCTCTTTGTGCACCGTACAGCCCTGGTGCGTACAGGTCAGCGACACCGCCTCCTCTTGCCCTGGCAACAATGCGTAGACATCGTCTCCTGCGCCATAGAATCCCTTGCCCAGATTTTCATTCACATCAACCCAGAAGGGGGCTGTCTTACCACTACCACCCTGTTGGTAACGCACCTGTGAAATCTGGCCGTCTTTCCAATCAATGCCCGTCACAGTGACATCTTCTAGGATCGTACCGTTATTCTCAGTGATGGAATTTGCAACGGGGTTGACCAAGCTACGTCCCATATCCTGGCGCGTCCCTCGGAACGCTAGCCCCTCGGGATTACCAAAGAAATAGAAGTGGAAGAACTGCATTAATTCTCCCGTACTCAGCATATCCGGCGCATTCAGGCTGGACTTCGCAAAGGGCAGAAAATACAGATCATAGAGGCCCTTGGGGAATTGACCGTTGACCCACTCCGTCACTGGAATGTGGTCCAAACGGTCATAGCTCTTCACCGGATCAAAGGCGGTAATCTCCTTAAACACTTCCCAGTGGGCAGGCTTGGTCAGATTAATCCCCCAGTTCAGACAGTTGGGTGAGGAAACCGCAAGGTCAACAATATTCCAGGGAAAGGCGGATCGACTCGGGCGAAAGACCTCCGGGTCGTAGCCATCTTTATAGACCAGGGCATAGGTCGGCAGAGACGTGAAATTCTGTTTCGCTTCCAGCTCTTCAACAATGCTCCACAGGTTGTAGTACTGGGGAAAAAATCCATGGAATCCATGCTCCATGCGAAGAGACTCGCCGTTGACGTTGATATCCCAACTGGCAATTTTTCCACCGAGCTGAGGAGACTTCTCCAACAGGGTGACTTCAAACCCTCGACGACTCAATTCATAGGATGCCGCAAGGCCAGCTAAGCCCCCCCCAATCACAGAGACCGTTCCTCGACGAGAAGCCTTGAAAGGTAATTCGAGTGTGTCTTTACCATAGACACTGGGCTGGGGCTTAGAAAAACGGGAATAGCCTAAGGCTCCACCGACGGTACCCACCCCAAACATCTTCAGCAAATTGCGGCGGGAGACAGCAGTGGTTAACAGTGAATCAGGCAATGGCGTCATGGGTGATCGGTGAAAATGAAGAGGTCAAACCTCTACCCCCTGAGTGGTATTGCAGCAGGGCAGACGAGCAGATGCGTAGAATCTTGAGGAAAGAACCAGCGAAATATCGCTAACAACAGACTCAATCTAATTCTTCCCAAGAAGTTTATACAAAATTTTACTCTCAGCAATTTTTATTGAGATGGGCAATACCTCTAGGTTTTTACAACTTGAAATGGCCAAGAGAAACCACCACAACCCGGAGATTATGTAACAGAAAAAACTTCCAAAAATTAATTCTTAAGTGCTAGCACGCAATTAGCGCCATCCGGACAAAAGCACTACCGTAGCTTTTCGGGGAGGGTACGTAGCAGGCTCAGACCCAAGCGCCCCTGGCGAATAGACTGAGCATAACGACTACTCAGATAATCAGCACTCACCAATGAGTCATTCAAGTAAGTATTGAAAAATGCCAAACTGGTTGCCTTGGCGTAGCGGCGAGCAACCAGCAGATCAGGACCAGCAATTTGCACCGGCAGTGGAATTTCGCCTTCTTCCACGAAGGAGAAATGGGTTCCCCCGACCAGTAGAGCAAAATAGCGATCGCTCCCCTGAATCCCCCGAAATGGGCGTATCTGCTCCAACAATGCTGGTGCAACGGTATCGGAATCGCTCGCCCAAACAAAGGCTGGTACATCGAGCTTGGATAAACCTGCCTCACCAAAAACACTGCCAGTCAATGGATTAAGCGCCATAACAGCCTTAACTCGCTCATCACGCAATTGCTCAGACCCATCAGCCACCACCAGAGCACGACATTGCAGGGCGAGGGACACATTCCAGGAGCGACCGAGTTTGGCACAGTCCTTCTGGAGCTGCTCCAGATTGAGCTGGGCTCCGCCCAGGGCCAGGGCTGTATAGCCCCCGAAGGATTGACCAATCACCCCAACATTATCGAGATCCAGCGCTGGAGATAGAGCATCATTGTCAGCGAGGGCATCCAGCAAATAGGTGATATCGAGAGGGCGATCGAGAAACTCCTGGGGTTCAGACACTTCTGCCGCCCGCCCACGAATCAGTGCATCAAACTGAGCTGCACTACTGCCGGGGTGTTCGGGCACAGCAACGGCAAAACCATGGGAGACCAAGTGCTCTGCGAGGTAAACAAAGGCAGTGCGATCGGAACCGAGACCATGGGAAAGAACAATCAGGGGAAATCGAACAGGGGAGCGCGACTCACTCTGCGGCTCCAAGCTTGGGTTCGCCCCTGATAACGCCGCATTAGAAACATCAGAATTCGAGGCATCAGAATTCGAGACATCAGAATTCGAGGCATCCGGCTCTAACTCCACCTCATCCGGCTCCCGAGCCCCCAAATCCTTCAGGGAATATTGGGGCAGATATAAATCCACAGGAAAACGGCGTGAACGCGTCGGATCATTCAGCTCTAGGGAGCGCACATTCCAGGTGTAGAGACCAGAACGCCGCAGATCAGGCTGGAGATTCCAGTCAATTTGGGGTTCCGACTCTGCCTGGAGCTTGGCTGCTCGCTCAAGGGTCCGGGTCGCACGCTGGCTTTCTTCGACGAGGCCACCCAATTCACGGGAGATTTCGAGGCTGCGCCCCAAGCTAATACGAATTCCGGAGGTCGGATACTTCTTTAGAACATTGAGCAGGGTCAGACCATTCTCTTGATCAGCAGCGGCCAAAATCAGTGCAGCTCGAATGGCATAAAACCCAGATTGACGCGCCTCCGATTCAATCACCTGGCCCAGACGTTCCAGAAGAATTTCCCCTTGGGGGGAATAGAGAAACTGAGCAATGGGGATCGCTCCCAGTTCAGCCCGCACCGTCAGGGCCGACTGCACCGCTTCACGCTGCTCCGGCGGCACAAAGCGCAAAAAATCATAGAGGTCCGGGGCCGCTTCACCGGTTTTCGCGTACTTCTCTAGGGAGGAAATTTTGATACTGTCACTCAAAATCCCGAGGGAAACAATGACCCGTTCTGCAGCCGCCGCTGGCGATGCAGCCAAGACCCCAAATCCGCCCAACAACCCACCGAAGAGCGCACTTGTGGCTCTACTTTTCCAGCGCATCCATGGCGCGATTCGCTTAGCCAACGTCAAACCAACCATAGACCTGCGATGTTAGACCTGTGACACTCACGACGCAGCTCAAGCGTTGCCAAAGCTGTTCCCTAGCTCCACAATAGCTCGCTTTTTGGAGAGGGTATTACGGGGTGGTCGGTTGGCCAACCGGCTCCAGCACAAGCCATTGACTGGCTGCAGCATCGGAGGTTGAAAATCAGCCAAAATGTTGACTTGCCATTTTTGGTAATTTTCAACATAATTAGAACAAGCTTTTATTCGAGCTTTCACTCGAGGTGGTCATGCAAAAGAATTCTCATCTCATGGTCCAGCCCGAAGAGCTAGGACTGCTGACGGATTTATATCAACTGACCATGGGTGCCTGCTACACCGGAGAGGGAGTAGCGGACCGTCGCGCCAGTTTTGAGCTGTTTACCCGCCGCTTGCCCAAGCACTACGGGTATTTGATTGCCGCCGGTTTAGAGCAGGCGATCGCCTACCTCGAAAGCCTCAGCTTCAGTCCCGAACAGCTCGACATGCTGCGCCAGACGGGCCTATTTCACAACGCTCCCGACAGCTTTTGGCTGCGCCTAGAAGCCACAAGATTTACTGGGGATATCTGGGCTGTCCCCGAAGGAACCGCCGTCTTTGCCAACGAACCCTTACTACGCGTGGAAGCCCCCCTGTGGCAGGCACAACTGGTCGAGACCTACCTACTCAACACCATCAATTACCAAACCCTGATTGCCACTCGGGCTGCTCGATTACGAGACGTGGCCGGTCCGGAGGCCCAACTCTTGGAGTTTGGTACCCGCCGGGCCTTCAGCCCCCAGGGGGCGCTGTGGGCAGCCCGGGCCGCCCTAGCCGGAGGACTCAACGCAACGTCCAACGTCCTGGCCGCCCTCAAGCTAGGACACAATCCCAGCGGCACCATGGCCCATGCCCTCGTCATGGCATTGGCAGCCTTGGAAGGGGATGAAGACGAGGCATTCCAAGCCTTCCATCGCTATTTCCCCGGTGCGCCCCTGTTGATTGACACCTACGATGCAGTGGCCGCAGCGGAGCGCCTCAGCCAAGCCCAGGCCCAAGGGCACCCCATTCCAGCTGTGCGATTGGACTCGGGAGATTTGGTAGAACTCTCCAAAATTGTGCGATCGCACCTCCCCGACACACAGATTTTTGCCAGTGGTGATCTGGATGAATACGCCATTGCTCACCTGCGCCAACAGCATGCCCCCATTGATGGCTACGGCCTCGGCACCAAGCTCGTCACAGGAGCCCCCGTCAACGGTGTCTACAAACTGGTTGATATCGACGGAATTCCGGTGATGAAAGAGGCGGCCGGGAAGATGAGCTACCCCGGGAAAAAGCAAATTTTCCGCCAGTTCCACCAGGGAGTCATCGTTCAGGATTATCTTGGGTTAGCTTCAGAAGACAACGCTGGACATCCCAGCAGAGAACCGTTGTTACAGCAAGTCATGAACCAGGGTCAGCGCAGCAGCAGGATTGAGTCATTGGAAACCATTGCCCAGCGCACAGCCCATTCCGTCGCTTGCTTGCCTGCTCCCCTACGTAATATTCATAGCGCTGCCGCCGCCCCCATGACCATTTCAGAGGCCCTGGAAAATCTAACCCAGCAAACGCGGCGAACCGCGCTGCAAGCCGCCTAAGCATTGGCGATTGATTAACAGCAAACATCAACAGCAGCAACAGCCCTAAAAACGACGAAAGCATAGCACCAAAAGATGTGTACACATCTTTGTGAAAGACTCTCTTACCCCAAATAACTTCAAGATGACTCCATTGAAAATTGCACTGTTTGGTACGAGTGCCGATCCACCAACCCAGGGTCACCAAGCCATCTTAGCTGGCCTAGCCCAACGCTATGATCACGTTGCCGTATGGGCGTCCGATAATCCCTTTAAGCAACATGGTGCCTCCTTAGAACAACGGACAGCCATGTTGGAGCTTGCCGTTCAGACCGTTGAGCAATCATTGGGGCGGGGGCAAACCACATCACTTAACGTTATGGGCAATGCTATGGGTAATGCCATGGGTAATGCCATGGGCAATATCATTGGCAACGCCATGGGCAACCCCCAAAGAACCCTGGCAGTGCACCCTGAATTGAGCAATCCCCGCTCACTCATCACGCTCCAGAGCGCCCAACAACAATGGCCCCACGCCCACTTCACCCTCGTGATTGGTGCGGATCTCGTGTCCCAGGTGCCCCGGTGGTACGCCGCTGGGAGCTTGCTTGCCCAGGTTGATGTTCTGGTGGTGCCAAGACCGGGATATCAACTGGAAGCATCTGCCGTAAACTGGTTGCGCGATCGCACCCGCGTCACCATCGCCGCTTTTCAAGGTCCCAATATTTCCTCTACGGACTATCGTCAACGCCACCAGCGCCAACAACAAAGCCCTGTGGTATCCCCCGCCGTACACGCCTACATTCAACGGGAGAATCTCTACCCATGCCCGGACGCACTCCTCGAAACAACGCGATGAAAGTGCCCTGCCCCGAGAGCAATGCGCCAGAGATTCATCCTTCAGAAAACAAGGCTGAATCGGACAGTGGTATCGAGCCAATCACTGAGTCCATCGCTGAACCCAGCATTGAGCCAAAGGGGTCAAGGCGTATGGCGAAACATAATGCTGACACAACAGATTCATCGCGATCGCCAGCCCCAACCCCGCCCCTCGCAGACTTCAAAGTCGGCGTGGACAATGTCATCTTTTCAGTGGACCTCGCTCAAAATCGCCTCTTGGTCCTGCTGGTCTTGCGAGATGTCGCCCCCTTCCAGGATCAATGGAGCCTACCCGGCACACTGGTCCGCCAGGGGGAGTCTCTGGAACAGGGAGCCTATCGCGTGCTAGCAGAGAAGATTCGCGCCAACAACCTTTACCTAGAGCAGCTCTACAGCTTTGGTGGTCCCCAGCGAGATCCACGCGAAGCGCAAACCAGCTTCGGGGTTCGCTACCTCTCCGTCAGCTACTTTGCCCTCGTGGGATACGAAGCCGCAGAACTGATTGCCGATGGCGTGAGCGGTATTGCCTGGTATCCCCTAGAGCAAGTACCGGAACTCGCCTTCGACCATAATCAAATTTTGCAGTACGGCTATCGTCGCCTACGCAACAAGCTGGAATATAGTCCCATTGCCTTCGAGGTCTTACCGGAATTATTCACGCTCAATGAGTTGTATCAGCTCTACACCACGGTATTAGGGGAGAATTTTGCCGACTACTCTAACTTCCGCACCAAGCTGCTCAAGCTAGGATTTTTGTCCGATACCGGCGTGAAGGTCTCCCGAGGCGCAGGCCGACCCGCTAGCCTCTACCGCTTCGATGCAGAAGCATTTGCCCCACTCAAAGATAAGCCCCTGGTCTTTATCTAGGCAGAACCTACGCACGACTCAATGCCATCGCACGACGAGTAACATGAAATTTACCCTCGCTCAACTCAATCCCACCGTCGGAGCCCTGGAGCAGAACGCCCAACAGATATTAGCAGCGGCAGCTGAGGCCCAAACGCAAGGGGCTCAGGTACTGCTGACACCGGAGCTTTCCCTCTGTGGCTATCCACCTCGAGACTTGCTGCTGCAACCTAGTTTTATTGCAGCCATGGATGGAATGCTTCAGCAGCTTTCCCAAGAACTGCCGCCAGAGCTATGGGTTCTCGTTGGCACGGTGAGCGAAAATGGGCGATCGCCTCAAGTCGGCGGGAAATCCCTCTTCAACAGTAGTGCCCTCCTCCATGGGGGGAAAATCCAACAGGTATTCCACAAGCGCCTATTGCCCACCTACGACGTTTTTGATGAGCACCGCTATTTCGAGCCTGGTCCGGGGGAGCAGCACACATTTTCGGTTGCCGACGCATCAGGAAGCAGCATCAAAATCGGCGTCACCATCTGCGAAGACCTCTGGAATGATGAGGAATTTTGGGGCAAACGTAGCTATGCCGCAAATCCCATTGCAGACTTGGCTCAGCAGGAGGTTGATGTCATCGTCAATCTGTCAGCCTCTCCCTACAGTCTAGACAAGCAAAGGCTGCGGGAAACAATGCTTCAGCACCTTGCCCAGCGTTACAAGCAACCGATTCTCTACGTCAATCAGGTCGGGGGAAACGACGATTTGGTATTTGACGGGGGAAGTTTTGGGGTCGATCGTCAGGGCAGCGTCATCTGTCGTGCCCCGAGCTTTGAAACCGCACTCGTCACCACAACGTTAGAGCTAAAGACAGTTGATTCAGAGGCAACAGCCCTAGATACCCCCCATACCAAAACAGCTTCCTTAGCTCCTTTGCCCCAATGCGAATCCGAGGAACTTTGGCAGGCTCTGGTATTGGGCGTGCGGGACTACGCAAGCAAATGTGGCTTTTCCACTGCGGTTTTAGGCTTGAGCGGAGGGATTGACTCAGCCTTGGTGGCGGCGATCGCAGCAGCAGCCCTCGGTCCCAAGAACGTTCTGGGCATTCTCATGCCCTCCCCCTACAGTTCCAACCACTCCATCACCGACGCCAAAGCCCTAGCTCACACCATCGGTATCCCCATCGAAACCATCCCCATCCAACCGGCCATGACGGCCTTCGATCAATCTCTCAAGCCTTTGTTTGAAGGCACTGAGTTTGGCGTTGCCGAAGAAAATCTCCAGTCCCGTATTCGTGGCACATTACTCATGGCCGTGGCCAACAAATTTGGCCACTTGCTCATTACAACGGGCAACAAATCCGAAATGGCCGTGGGCTATTGCACCCTCTATGGCGACATGAATGGAGGATTGGCGGCGATCGCCGACGTCCCCAAAACCAAAGTTTTTGAACTCTGCCGCTGGCTCAATACCCAACCCAGTCCAGACATCCTGCAATTATCCGTTGCTGCTCCAGAGATCATTCCGACTAACATCATCACCAAACCCCCTAGCGCCGAACTCAAACCAGGACAAGTAGACCAGGATTCATTGCCCCCCTACGAGATCCTCGATGACATCCTCGATCGATTAATCTGCCAACATCAGGCAGCCCAAGACGTGATCACGGCAGGCTTTGACTGCGACACAGTGAAGCGGGTACTCAGCCTCATTAATCGCTCCGAGTTTAAGCGGAAACAGGCTGCTCCAGGCATCAAAGTCACCGATCGCGCCTTTGGAACCGGCTGGCGTATGCCGATCGCAAAACGCTGGTATTCCTAACTCAAAAACCTTCCATAAACGCATTGCGGGGATACGAAAAATCGCATCCCCGCAATCATTTTGGCAACGAACCATCAACTAGAACGATCTGAATCAATCACCTAGCGAAAAGGCATTGCTCTCACTAAACTTGCGCTGCAGGCACATGAATATTGCTTACATTTCCACTGCCATTGGCATGGTTGTCATGGGCAGAATTGGGCATCTTCATGTTCGTGACAGGGCGCGGTTGGAGCACACCATAACCACCATGATTGCGCTTGTAAATCACGTTGATTTCATTCGTTTCCGAATTATGGAACATGTAAAAGTCATGGCCCACAAGCTGAAGCTGCACTAGCGCCTGCTCCACATCCATCGGCGGCATCGGGAAGTATTTCATCCGCACCACGTCCTGGGGTAGAGCCGCTTCTCCCTTCGTCAGGATTTCCTCAACACCATCGGGAGTCAGGCTACCGTTACTTTCCAGCTGCTCCGCTGGTACCGCCTTCACCGAGGCGTGGTCCCGCTTCTTAAAGCGCTTCTCTTTGTACTTGCGCAGACGACGGGCGATCTTGTCCGCAACCATATCGATGCTGGCGTAGAGCGCTTCACTGCGCTCCTCAGCTCGAATGACGGCACCGTTGACGTAGATCGTAACCTCTGCAATTTGCTGCTGCGTTGATATCCGGGGGTTTCGAGCGACAGACAGATGTACATCCACCTCCATGGTTAGGTTTTGGTAGTGACTGACCGCTTTTTCAATCTTCTGATTGACGTAGTGTCGAATTGAATCGGTAATTTCAATGTTTTTACCCTGGATAACAAGCTTCATATGAGCTTCCTCCATGAAAATGCAGAACCGAACATCAACGCTTCCAGACGCATTCTGCTAAAGGACCATCGAGTGAGAATGTCTGTTTTCTGGACTCATGGCTGACGTCCGGATGGACGAGCAATTTGCTTGATCCCACCCTAGCAAACTCAAACGGGAGCCAAGTCTGGCTTCAAGATCCTTTTCATCACTTGATGTTTCTTGACACGTTTTTTGTATGATCAGCGATGACAGGTTCGTGGGAGGAGTGGTAGTGCGAAATGATGCTGAACTTTATTCTCTGGGTATCATTCCCTACCAAGAAGCCTGGACTTGGCAGCGATCGCTCCTCGCGCAGCGCAAGCAAAACCCCGACCTCGCAGACCTGCTGCTGCTGTTAGAGCATCCACCGGTTTACACCTTGGGCCAGGGAGCGACCCCAGACTTTCTGAAATTTGATCCCCAGACCAGCAATGTCGAGCTGCATCGTGTGGAGCGAGGCGGAGAAGTGACCTACCATTGCCCAGGGC
Organism: uncultured Pseudanabaenaceae cyanobacterium; assembly: GCA_938017515.1. Taxonomy (GTDB): domain Bacteria; phylum Cyanobacteriota; class Cyanobacteriia; order PCC-9006; family JAAUQQ01; genus JAAUOP01. The sequence continues at coordinate 7,560 of CALIJJ010000243.1, read as the reverse complement.
AATTAGTGGGATATCCCATTTTGAATCTCGCCCGTCACCAAAAGGATCTGCACTGGTACCTGCGTCAGCTTGAAGCGGTGCTGATTGCCGTACTGGCCCACTATGGACTCCAGGGTGAACGGATTGAAGGTCTAACCGGCGTTTGGGTCGATGGGCACAAAGTTGCCGCCATCGGCATCAAGGCCAGCCGATGGATTACGATGCATGGCTTTTCGCTCAACATCTGTCCCGACTTGAGCGGCTTTCAGCAAATTGTGCCCTGTGGCATTGGCGATCGCCCCGTGGGCTGTCTGGCTCAATTCGTCCCCAACATTGACTTCGAGGACGTGCGAGAACAGGTGGCGATCGCCTTTGCCCAGACCTTTGACCTCCATTGGAGCCTTAGGCAGACCCAACCGCCTCTCCTAGTGCAGGATGTCTAGGAACTACAAGATGTCTAGGAGCGGCAGGATGCCTAGGAGCGGCCCTCAGGACTCAACCTTGACGCCTTTCCAAAAGGCAACATAGCCCTTGATATTGCTCGCAGCTTCCTTCGGTTCGGGATAGAACCAAGCCGCATTAGGATTCGATGCTCCGTTGACTTCAACGGTGTAATAGCTCGCGACTCCCTTCCAACCGCAGGTGGTGTGGTGATCGCTGGGCTTAAAAAACTCTGATTTGATTGTCTCAGGCGGGAAGTAGATATTGCCTTCAACGGTTTCATAGCGATCGCTCTCGGCAATCACCGTATCTTTCCAAATGGCTTTCGGCATGGTGACAATCGTTAGCGAGACAGTTCTAACCAACAAATTATCAGGATTTTGGCTATCAAGCGCTCAAACTCACACTCAAACTCGCACTCAAACTTGGCAGGGTGCAGGAGCATGAGTCAGCCGTCAGATCGGGATGGGGCGCGATGGAACAGACAAGAACCGTCAATCCACACGACCCAATCGTTCGCCCCCATTTACCTCCCCGATCAGCATCCTCCACAGCCGCAGCAAGAAGTGGCATGGGCACTACTGCGACTGCGTCAATAAACCGTTACACTTTTGTTTCTCATGGATGATTAATTCCATGGTTAATCCGAATGAGCCATTTCACTCAGGGCTCTGCTTTTTATTAGCCAGATTTTGTTATCCAGCATAGTTTGGACAGAATCATGGGACAGCTCCTTGAATCGTTCGATCGAAAATTATGCGATCTTTCCTATTCAAAGGGCCGTCTGGAAGAGTATCAATCGGTACTACAAACCGTGTGAGGAGACCTAGTTTATGAACCTTCGGAAGGATGCCTTAGCAATTTTGCAGGCAACCAGTCGCACCTTTTATATCCCCATCAGCCGCCTTCCAGAAGGCCTCCAGGAAGCTGTCGCATCAGGCTATCTGTGCATGAGGGCCATCGATGAGGTGGAAGACCATCCGGATTTGGACAATGCAACCAAGGCAAAGCTGTTGCGCAACATGAGCCTGGGTCTCCAGGGCTTCCCGAACCAGTGCGGCGTGGAACACTGGACCGAGGGAATGGAATCAGTTGTGAATATTCTGCCGGAAGTAAGCCTACGCCTCGATGACTGGGCTCGTCTGGCACCACCGGAGATTGCCCCGCGCATCTGGGATTCGACCGCCGCCATGGCCGATCGCATGGCCCACTGGGCTGAGCAGGATTGGGTTGTGAGTAGTGAGGCCGACCTCGATCGCTATACCTTCAGCGTCGCCGGAGCTGTGGGTCTTTTGCTCTCTGACCTCTGGGGCTGGTACGACAACACACAAACGAGCCGGGCAGAAGCCATTGGATTTGGCCGGGGTCTCCAGGCGGTCAATATCCTGCGCAACCACAAGGAAGATCTGCAGCGAGGCGCAGATTTTTACCCCGACGGTTGGACAGACGAGCAAATGCACGAGTACGCCCGGCGCAATCTGGCCCTAGCGGATGCCTACACGGATGACCTCAAGCCAGGGCCCGTCAAGGAGTTTTGCAAACTGCCCCTCGTCTTGGCCCACGGCACCCTAGATGCCTTGGTCAAAGGTCAGGAAAAACTCAGCCGTACCCAGGTCATTCTGCTGGTGCAAAAAGCTCTACAGGCTGCTGCGATTTAGTTCACCTGAATCGATTCAATCCTGAGCCCCTGTTCTTCTAGGGAAGACTTTTCCAAAAAGTCTCCCGAAAGGAATAGGGGCTTTCGGCGTAGGCGCTTGAGATGGGCGTCATAAAATCCCACATGTTCAACTACGTCATAGTGCGTTGCCACAAACCGATCCAGCACCTGACAGTTGAGATCAATATTCCAAATCTCACAGCGTCTCTCACCATGGGCAGCGTCCCGCTCTCTAGGCCTTTGCGCTTCACTGACGCCCGCTTCTCCGACGCCCGCTTCTCCGACGCTCACTTCACCGGCACCAATATCGGACTCAAAGCCAGCGGTCACCAAGGCATCAGAAACGTCTGGCCCAGACTCTGGCGCTTTATCCTTTTCGATCGCCACAACCATGTGCAGCGGAGCCTCAATGAGCCAAAATTCTTCAGGTAATCGCGTCGGGTCTACAAACAAGCCTGCATGCCGAGTCTCCATCTCCGCCAGTGCTCCCCGATGTTCTGCCCTCGGTAACGGCACGATCGGTGTTGGCCCAGACGTTGCCTCCTGCAACGCCGTCCCAGCATCCATCAACACGGCAGCAATGTCCCTCTCATCTTTCAGCACGAGGTTATGCAGGTTGTAGCTACTGTCAGCAGGCACCGACGGCAGGGGAAATAGGGTGTTGACACCGTGATAGTGATATTTGAGCGGCAGGACGCCTTCAGCAGAAAAAACCGCAATGGGCTGATTCACGGTCTCGTGGGTCTCGAGATAAACGGCCAGTCGTCGCCAATCCCCCCCATCCTTGGCCAGTGGTGCATAGGTCTGTACCAAGGAGAGCACACAAAATCCGCAGGTGACCAAGCTCCAAATCCAGACCTGGCGACGGTGCTCCCTCAACAACGACAGCAGCGAAAACATTAGCAACAACGTCACAAGGAAAAGCGGATAGCCATAGCGTTCCACCACCTTGGCATGGTCGGTAATATCGAGGACCAGGGTTAGCACAAAAAACGTAGTGGCGAAGAAGCTGGCGATCGCCACAGACTCCTCCCGCCAGACCCGCCACTGCCGAAGTCCCAGGCCAACTCCCAATCCCAAAGCACCGTAGCGCAACAAATCCCACAACGAAACCCAGCCCCAGTCAAACTCGCTCGGAATCGCAAAGAGCAACACGCGACCCATCACGGATTTGAAGGTGCCGAGAAAAGAGCTTTGCTGAGGACCGAGGGCAGACGTTTGGCTCATCACTTGGTCTGCCAAGGGCCACAACATCGGCAAGAACGCCACACCAACGAGCATCATCATCCCCAAATGAGCCCAGCTCTCACGACGGCGCCGCAGCACCACCAAGGTGACCCATTGAGCAATGAGCAGTGAGCCCAGCAAGTAATTGGTGTATAGCGCAGCAATGGCTAAAATCCCATAGCCATAACGGGAGGCCTTAATGGGTCGCTCCACTAAATAGGCATCGCAAAAGGTCACCAACAACAAGGCCGACAGCAAAATCCCCAGGGCATAGGTACGGATTTCAAGGGCAGCCCAAACGGTATAGGGATTAATTGCGATCGCCAACGTCAACCAGCGGGGATGAAGATTAGGCAAATAACGCCTGGACAGTAAAGGGCCACAAAACACCGTCAGAGCAATACAAAGACAGGAGAAAAAACGTGCAAAGAAAATTGAGTCGCTTAACTGTCGCCACAGTGATAATAAGACAAAATAAAGAGGCGGCTGATTTTCAAATTGAATCGCTTCAGTCCAGGCATATATAGCCCCCAGGTCAGTCGTACCCAAGGTATAAGCTTCATCAATCCAAATATTTAGAATTGCCGCTAGCGGCAATGTAATCACAAGATTAAAAACAACAAAAATCAGAGCTGACCTGTTTTTTATCATCACGGCTTCGTCAGTGACCTAACAATAGGATCTATCAGTGGCTCAACAATAAAACCACCCAAACTATCGATTAAAGCTGGTGTACAAGCTGACTGTTTTAAGCTGTACGGGCAAGGCGACTGACAACCGGATTTACTCTGAGATTAAGTCAAATTCAAGTCTTTTTATCTCGAAAAAAGCAGTTGAATTACGGATGAGATAGGGTCAAATGATTGAAGCATTCGAAAATATCGTGCGGGGCATCGTTCAGCCAGGCTGGCTTGTCTGGCGGGCTTACCTCGCTGGATTATCTGGCGGGAAGACCCTAGCTCTGCATGAACTCTGCGCCTAGCTCTGCATGGAATCTTCCCGATTAGCGCTCCCTAGATTTCAGATACATTAGACTTCAGACACATTAGATTTCAGACACATTTGCCCGACTTTCCAAATAGCCCTGATCCTCTAATTCCTGCAAAATTCGCTCTCCCATTTGCTCTCCCCAAAGTGCTCCAGCGAGCTGGGATTCCTGCATAATGACGGGTGTTTTGCGTAACAGCGATTGACCCTCTGGTGTGCGGTAGAAGGCGATCGCGGCCTCCAATTCCTGAACCGTCAAATTTTTCACGAAAACGGGCACCAAAAAGTCGACCAGATCCCCCCCTGCCATTTCAGCCATGATGGATTCAAAGAATTCCGGCGGAACAGACGGATAAGCCTGCTGAAAGACAGGAATCATGGGCTCCATCATCTGCATCGCCAGCGCATTAGATTGGGTCACAGCCAAATATTCCCGCACCAGGGCTTCTTTCTCGGCGGTGACACCCATCGCAATTCGGTTCGCACCGTCTTGGCTAGCCGCCGCTGGGCGAATGTCCTCTTGGGCGAGTACGGGTTGGGATAACATGACCCCTGACATCCCCCCTGCCGACAACACACTGGCAGAAATTAAGAGGCTCGCCGAGAGAAAACGCTTGAGCATGGTCCAATTCGATCCCGAGTTGCATATGATGGCTGTTAGGATCATCAACCTAAAAGATAGCGATTACGCATGACCCACTCCACTGATGTCGCCACCCTTGCCCGCTGGATGGCAGCGGACTTCAGCAATCAAGAGCAGGCTTTCGAAAATCCTCCATTCTTCGCCCACATCCGAGTGTGTATGCGTCCCCTACCGCCATCACTCATGGGAGGCTTGAGCCTTTACCTAGAGCAAGCCTACGACCTCGCCCTTGATCAGCCCTACCGCTCTCGCGTGCTCAAGCTTGTACCCCAGGATGATCACATCCAGGTGGAAAATTACGAAGTGGAAGGGGTGGAAGCGTTCCACGGAGCCACACGCCAACCCGAGCGCTTACAAGCACTCGATGCCCAAAAAATCCATCTCCTACCGGGTTGCACCTTCATCACAACCTGGACCGGCAGCAGCTTTAAAGCCACGATTGAGCCCGGCAAGGGGTGCAAGGTCATTCGTAAGGAAAAAACCACGTACCTCGACAGTGAATTCGAGGTCTTCGAGAATCGCCTAGTCAGCCTTGATCGGGGTCGAGACTATGACACGAATGAATTAATTTGGGGCTCCATCGCAGGCCCCTTTGAGTTTGCAAAATGGGGTAGCTTCGCAGACGAAGTTCAGAGTCACTAACGGCTATCCTCAATCGGAGATACGCATTAAAGCGAGGCGCGCACGCCCTTGAACAGCGAGGGCTTCATCATCGGCCACAAGCTTTTCTAGTAGGGTTTTTATCTCCGCCAAAATGGATTTTGATTGCAGGGCTGTATTCAGCTGAGCGGCCACCCGCTCTAGCCCCGTCACCGCCGCATAACGCACCACCCACTCCGGATCATCACAAACTTTGATGAGCGTTTCGATCGCCCGCTGTTGCGCTGGGGCGATCGCCTCAGGAGGAAACTGCTCCCAATGAAGTGTTCCAACCCCTCTTGCAGCAGCACGTCGCACACTGAGAGCAAAGTCCTCTAGGGATGCCTTAACCACAAGGTCCATCCCCCTTGGATCGCCAATCCCTGACAAAGCCCGCAAGGCCCAAGCCCGAGCCCCATAGTTATATCCATCCAATAGCTCAATCAAAGACAGGACGGCAGGCTCTCCGATCTGAATCAAACCGTCCACCGCCGCCACCGCCGCACCGGGATTGTTGTAACCCAATACACGAATCAAAATGGGCACAGATTCCACATCCTTAACGGCTGCAATATCTTCAACCGCAAAGCGGACCTGATCCGCAGTGGCAGCCTGGTCTAGTTTTTCAAGCAACTGTGGGAGGGTCGCAGTCATGGAAACCGTGGATAGAAGACAGCAATCGTCGAGAAAAATTAGGAGTCTGCGCCTAGGAGGCGTTCATATTTGATAGCGAGATAAATGGGATAGCGAGATAAATCGCCGAGCCTAGGAACCAAGGAAAGCTTAAGAAAAGCTTGGCTACAGCAAACTGTCCATTAAGTCCATCGCATAGATCGCTTCATCAGAAAGGTGTTGGGAATCGGCTTTGGCGAGATGATTTTCCAGCAGGCCCTTGAGAGAAATAAGCTTTAGACTATTCTCCGCCAGCGTATTGGCGATCGCCTCTGCCCCCGGCATATAGCCCACAGCACCAATATCCATTAGGGCTGCCCGTCGTAGCTGCAAATCCGGGCCATCCAGCGCCTGCACCAAAATCTCGCCGTACTGCGCCTTTCCCGTGAGCTGATAGAGCGATCGCGCTGCAGCATATTGCACCTTCTCGGCAAAATGCTGTAGAAATGGCTCAATCTCAGAGGCTGCATCCGTCGCCCCAAGACTTCCCAGGGCCTCAATCAAGAGATCGTAGGGCTGCACCAAATGGGGCTTGCCAGGCATCATCGTTGCGGCATCAACGCCTCCTGCCAACAAACGCAGCAAGGGGTCAATCGTACGATCATCCCCCAGCTCTCCTAAAGACTCGATCGCAGCACCACGCACGTAATAGTCATCGCACTGCAAACAATCCAGCAAGGCTGGAACAGCTCGCAAGTCGCTCAGCTTACCCAAAGCCCGAGCAGCATTGCGTCGAAGCGGATAACCACCGTCTGGAGAACGGTTATCTTCGTCCGCGAGGGCAGAAATCAGCAAGTCCACAACCTCTGGCTGCTTCACTTGAAAGCGCCCAAGCCACCAAGCAGCGTAGTATCGCAGATCCGGATCTTGAGTTTGCCTGAGGTTGGCGATCGCCTCCTCCAACGTCAGCGACTTAGCTGAAATTTGAGATTCTTCCACAACAGCCCCTTTTCAAAACAAAATGCCCCAGAGGCTGAGCCCCCAAGAAACCAAGACCATCAAAAAGAGTCTGGGCACTTGGAACGACTGAAAACCAGAACGCATCCAAATGCCCAGACTCTATGTCAAATCAAAAATCTAAGCAGACCTTGCAGCAAAGCTGCAACGACTAGCTAAGAGCGTTGATTGCGTAGTCGATGTAGGAGTTAGCTTCAACAGCAGGGTCGCCGCTGAGGCCATGGTTGGACTTGATGTACTTGAGAGCCTCAACATACCAGCTGGGGGAGAGGTCAAACGTCTTGTTGATCTCGTCAATGCCCGCGAGCAGATAGTCATCCATAGGACCAGTGCCACCTGCAACCAAGCAGTAGGTCAC
>CALIJJ010000242.1 GCA_938017515.1 uncultured Pseudanabaenaceae cyanobacterium | reverse complement strand
CGTCGTTCATCATGGCGATGTGGGCTTGGGGGCCGCCGAAGCCGAGGAGGCCGAGTTTGAGGAAGATGCGGCTGAGTTGGGTGAGGCGGGTGGTGAGGGGGAGGTTGGGTTGGAGTTCGGGTGGATGCATGGTGAGGGCTGGCGTGATTCTGGGTGGGTCGGTGATCCCGGATTTTATCGGTTTAACGTTATGAGGTCGTTAAGTCGATAGATGTTACTGACCGGGCTTCGGCTCCGCTCAGCCCTCGTCTTTTGTCTTGGTGGTGTCGCTTTGCTTCAGTGGTGTCGCTGGTTGAGCGGAGCCGAAACCTGATCTTTCCCCGAAGCAGAGACCCAAATCCCGCTTAAAACACCCCCCGTTCAACGACCCAGTCTCTACGCCCCCGCCAAAGCCGACCTCACCCAAGCCATCCACCTCGCCCAAGCCAAGCAAACGGAAGACCCCGACGACCTATACAACAACTTCAACCTCGCCCTCTACCACCTCGCCGCAGGCCACCACCCCCAAGCCCAAGCCCAATACCAAACCACCCTCACCACCGCCCCCACCTGGGCCATCCGCATGGCCCACCGCGACCTGAGAGACTACCTGCAACTCTTCCCCGAAGATGAAGCTGCCCAGTCATGGTGGGAGCGATTGGGCAAAGAAATTGAGCAGAAAACAGAAGAATAGGCAGAAGATACAATAGGAGCAGAACCGTCGAGCGTGACGCCATGACTCTGACCCTCCCGCGCCCCTCCTCCCTGATCAACGGCATCAAACTCGAAGCCGTGGGCCAATGCCTGCTGTTTAAGTTCAACGACGAACTCCAGAACCGCATGGAAACACTCCTAGAACGCAAGAAAGCAGATCAGCTCAACCCCGAAGAGGCCCTAGAACTAGAATCCATCGGAGAACTCGATCGCATCTTCACCCACATCAACGCCCTGCTCATGGCTTAGGATTAGTTGTCTCACCAATACAGCTCTTGCATCAATCATTTGGCCCTCTCCCCAACCCCTCTCCCAAGCTTGGGAGATGGGCTTTTAGATTCCCCTTCCCCCAGAATTGGGGGTAAGGGGCTGGGGGATGGGGGCGGCTGTTTCGCTCATGCGAGAGGTCTAATAGAATGGTTGACTTGTCAGGGTTTGATCTGAAATTTGTTCCCAACTAAAGCCCCTGCTTCAGCGCCTCAGCCCTCATCACCTGCCGAAAATATCGACGATTTTCAGTATCCTCAACCTCCACCTGAATCCATCCATCCATCTCCGCCTCAGGATACTGAGAGGCATAGCACCGAATCGCCCCAAACCCCCTCTCCTCCTGCTCCGGAGTAAAGTCCACCACCGTCGTCATATTCGGCTGCTCAACAAACCCCAAATTCCAATCCCCATAGGCCGCCGCCTGCTCAGAAGACCAGGCAAAATGATAAAGCGACATTGCCCCAGACCAATCTTGTTGCAGGTACACTTCTGTCGTAATGGCCCCCACTAGGCGATGGTCCACATGACCCGTATCCCCATCCGGCCCAAACGTAATCACAATATCCGGTCGAATGGATTCAAACAGCTTCACCAGTTCCTGTTTCAACAGTGCAGCCTGTTGAAAATAATCCCCCAGACCCTCCCCCTCCTTCAGACGAAACCCATCCTCCAAACCCACAAAAATCGGCGGCTCAATGCCCAGACTCTCCGTAGAGCATTGGGCTTCTTTGGCGCGGACGGCAACCAGGCGATCGCCCGCCTCGATTCCCGCATGCTCCGTCACCCCATACCGCCCATCCGTCGCAATCACCAGATGGACCTCCGAGCCCTCCGCCCCATACTTCGCCATCACCGGACCCAGAATCGTCTCATCATCGGGGTGGGCCAGAACAACCATAATGACCGGTTCCTGGGATACCTTCTCCGCTCGGAGCACCTGCGGTAAGACCATCAAACCGAACGTCAGTAGCACGATCGCAATGCGCTTAAATATCACTGGATTTAGGCCTTCTTAATGGAGATTACATAATTAGGTATTAGACTTCTTGCATCACTCTGCTGGCCCTCTCCCTGAATCCCTCTCCCAAGCGTGGGAGAGGGACTTTCAAGTTCCCCTTCCCCCAGAATTGGGGGTAAGGGGTTGGGGGATGGGGGCGGCTTTGGGGTTCGTGCAAGAAGTCTATTTCAATCGGTATTGCACGGATCTTTCACAGGGAGAACTTTATTCTTTCAAGTTTCCAATATTTGGAGACGTCTGATTGAAACAATTCACGACAGCTTTAACGACTGGCTTGACTGAATGTAAAAAAGTTTTCAGGGGGTAACCCCAAGTGACGTGAAGAATGCAGCGCATAAGACTCACGCCATTGCCAAAACTGGCCCATTCTCCATAAAAATATTCGTTGACAGGCTCAATATCGGAAATTTGAGCCGTTAAACTAAACAAACCGCTATTCATCCCAATAAGCGATGACAACCCCCCCTCCCGTGAGCAATTCTCCGAAAGATACTGATCGTAATCGCTCCGGCTCCAGGGCAAACCTCCGAGGCGTGATGCAACGCCTTTCCCGAAAGCTCTCCCAGGACGAGCTTGTTGCCCAGACCACCGCAGAGCTACGTCGCGCACTCCGGGTCGATCGCGTTGCGCTCTACTACTTCTATCAGCAGTGGAAAGGCCAGGTCACCTTCGAATCCCTCAGCGACGGCACCCTCTCCATCATTGGCATGACCGGAGCCGATGAATGCTTCAACCAAGACTATGCCCAGATGTACCTCGAAGGACGCATTCGAGCCATCCCCGATATCGAAAACGAAGAAATCCACGACTGCCATCGTGAATTTCTTCAGAGTATTCAGGTCAAAGCCAACCTCGTCGTCCCCGTCCGGCCAGACCCCAGCAAACTCTGGGGACTCCTCGCCGCCCACCATTGCCAGGGCCCACGCCCCTGGACCGATGACGACATCGCCACCATGAAAGCCGGAGCCGAAACGCTGGCAACCTCCCCCAGCATTCGCGCCTCGCTTTAGGGCGACAGGCTAGTTCAGGATTTCCATTCTCACCGGAGCCACCCCCGACTGCACGGCTCCCACCACCTGAGCTGCTGCCGCCGAGAGGTCGATCTCTCGGCCGTGGATGTAGGGACCGCGATCGTTAATGCGCACCACCGCCGAGAGACCATTGTTTAGATTGGTCACCCGCACCAGCGTGCCAAAGGGCAACGACTTGTGGGCCGCTGTCATCGCGTTCTGGTTGTAGGTCTCGCCATTGGCCGTCAGCCGACCATGGAATCCAGGCCCATACCAAGAGGCCCAGCCTTCACCGAAGGTGTAGCCGCTGGCCACAGGCTCAGGTTCCGGCTCTGGGCGCAGCCGTGCAATTTCCGCTGCGCTAATTTCTTTAATCTTGGCTTCGGCACTCGGGTTCATCAGCCGACGCAAACGGTTGATGCTCTGGCGAATATCCTCATCGGCATTGCCCGTGGTGTTGGAGAACCGGGTTTGGCTATCGAGGGTGATGAGCGTGCGATGGGCTTCGCCAAGCTCCGAAGGCGCACCCAACTTCACCAAATAAACGCCTTGCTCCTCATCCCAGTCCGGCGTGAATTCTGCGGCTTCGGTGCCATTGACCTGGGCAAAACGGTTGAGTTCAGCGGCGATCGCCGTTGCCCGAGCCAGCGGATTGGGATAGGCCATGGCCGATGGCTGCTTCGGTTGCGCCTGGGGGGCGCTCGCATCGGCTTGGGCGGTATTGGCTTGGCCAAGCTGGGCTTTGGCCATTTTGGGCGCACTGGCCTTGGTTTGCTCGGTTGCGGCCAACTCCTCCGCCGCACCGGCCTGGTCTAGCGCATCGCCGGTAAACGTAAAGACAGGAATATCTTGGATATATAGCGTCGCCGCAGACTTGCCATCCAGAGAATGGGCTTGGACCTTCGCTGTGTTCTGGGGGGCTTGATAGCGTTCCTTCGAGTAGGGCTTACCAACCTTACGAACGAGGTCGCTATCGATGGCAGAACTAGCGGGTCTGGGAGAACTGGCGGGCATGGAAGAACGGGTGGGGACATCACCCTCATCCAAGTCCAGCGCATTGTGATGTAGAGAGGAAGGCTTTGGGGTCAGTTTCGTATTGGGCTTAAGACCCGATGCAAAGCTCGGAATACTGGCGATGCTGACGAGCGCAGCAACGCTCAAAAATATAAGTCGGACATTCATAGAAAAGGTGTTGAATTCGCCAAGCAGGGAACACAGTTAGCAGTGGAGAGGCCCGACAGGGGGAGCTGTAAAACGGGCATCTCGGGAGCGGACACTGGGCAATCGAGAACTGGGCAACTTCTAACTCCGGAAGTCCGCATTGCGATGGAAGACGGGAAGGTCGCTTGCGAGCAGGCTAATTAAGATTAGCTGAGCCGGGAAGTTTCTGAATGGGTTAACCCGTCAAATTTATCTTGGTGGATTGAAATATCGGTTTACATCAGAGCAATCTGGGATCTTTAGGGCTCGACAGAGTCCGTACATGTTCCCAGTTGCCCTCCTAGAGGGGGACTGAGCCCCGAAAGCAATCTGTGCTTCTACGCAAAGTTTTGTCACAGTCCAGACGGATTTGTGGGGGGCGGTTGGGGGTAAAACCCTGCGTTTTGAGAGGGCGATCGCCCCCCAAGTCTGCATTCAGGCGATTTTACGTTTTGTATCTGCAATCCCTTTCCCCATAAATGCGGAGTTCCCATGTACTGATCCGGGCTCCCCCACAAAAAAAGGGGGCTGAAAGTCAGGAATTCTGCAAGAACTGAGAAACTATTCCAAGCTTTCCAAAACCCGCTAAAGTGGCCCTAGGGAACGGCTGTACCAATATTTCTGCCGATTGCGCCTGCTCGCCATGGCTATTATTTCGTCTAAATCTCCAGATCCATCCTCTTCATCAGACCGTTCGGCTCGAAAGAAACGGTCTAAGGATCAGGCAAATCAGACTCAGGCAAATCAGGCCAAAGATCGGACAAAAGCATCGCCAGCAGACCCATCGCCAGTAGACCCATCGCAGACAGGTCCATCGCAGGCAGACCCGTCCGAAAAACCAGCCTCAGAGCTGACGCCCGAGGCTCAAACGAATGAACGGGGTCGTCCAGAAGAGAAGCTGCGACCCCAGACCCTGGGGGAATACATTGGCCAAAAGGCGCTGAAAGAGGTGTTGAACATCGCCATCCAGGCGGCCAAGGTACGAGGCGAGAGCCTTGATCACCTGCTGCTCTACGGTCCCCCCGGTCTCGGCAAGACCACCATGTCCCTGGTGTTGGCCGATGAGATGGGGGTGAACTGCAAAATTACGACAGCACCGGCCCTAGAGCGTCCCCGGGATATTGTCGGCCTGCTGATCAGCTTGCAGCCTGGGGATTTACTCTTTATTGACGAAATCCACCGCCTGCCCAAGGTGACCGAGGAAATCCTCTATCCCGCCATGGAGGACTTTCGCATCGACATCACCGTGGGCAAGGGCCAGAGTGCTCGCACCCGCAGTTTGCCGCTGAAGCCGTTTACCCTGGTGGGTGCCACGACCCAGGTTGGAGCGCTGACCTCGCCCCTGCGCGATCGCTTTGGTCTGATCCAGCGTCTACGCTTCTACGAACTAGATGAATTGACCCCCATCGTCATGCGCACGGCCAAAATCTTGGACACGCCCATTGATGAGGCCGGAGCTGCCGAAATTGCGCGGCGCTCCCGAGGCACACCGCGTATTGCCAACCGCTTGCTCAAGCGTGTGCGTGATTACATCGCCGTCAAGCAAAAGCCAGCGGTCACCCAAGCGGTTGCGGCGGATGCGCTGGAACTCTATAACGTTGATCCCTGTGGGTTGGACTGGACGGACCGGCGATTGCTCAGCCTGATGATTGAAAATTTCAATGGGGGACCGGTGGGGCTAGATACATTGGCGGCCGCCACGGGCGAAGACTCCCAGACCATTGAAGAGGTCTATGAGCCCTACCTATTACAGATTGGCTATTTGCAGCGCACGCCCCGAGGCCGGGTGGCAACCCCTGCGGCCTGGAAGCATTTGGGCTACGAGCCGCCTCCAACGCAGCAGTTAGCGATGCCGGTTTGAGACGGCTTAGGCCATGGCGGCTTCTGATTCACTCAGGCTGAGGTCAGAACTCTCCAGATCCAGGCTGTCCAACGGGCCATCTTGGGAGTCATAGCCTTCTCCATTACTCGGATCAAGCTCTCCTTCAGCGAGGGCGTCATGCTCCATCGCCTCAGGCGTCTCGCCATTCCCGGGCTTTGGATCTGGGGGCGTTTCGTCGGGCTCTTGGGGCACCATGGAGTCGATCATCTCCGGCAGATCGATCGGGCTGAGTTCCCGATGGCGCACGGCTGCTCGGGTTTCTGCCAGCACACGCTGATAGATCTCACGGGTGAGGTCAGGTGAGCGTTGTCGAGGGGCCTTGTTGACCGCCGTGAAGGACCAGCGCACCGCGTTTTCGATGTGGCTGCGATAGTCCTGCTTAGCCCGGTTGATCTGGCTTTTGAGTCCTTGAACCGAGCTGGCATAGAGGGGAGGCACCCGGTTAAGTGCGTAGGTCATGAGGGAGACGATATCGCCCCGAAGATGTTTGTATTCTGGTGTTTTCAGATACTTAACAATCTCTTGCTCAATGAGCAATTCCATAACGTTGACATGGATTTTCATGACCAATTCAATTCCCTGACTCTGGTAGAGATGATGGCGATTGGGCACAAAACGGTGGAGGCGCTTTGATGCCGAGGGGGATGCGAAATTGTTGGGTGGGGTAGCTGCTGGATGCGGGGACTGCGGAATGGTATCTATGCGACACCGATTGACCAAGCAGGGATGTAGGTCTATTGTTCCCGATCCGGAAGGGCTTGCATCAAGTGGGATTTTGTCGGGATGACATCTAAAAAACGCCTAGGCTCTGGGGGGGGATAAACAGGGTTTGCTCCCCTGGGTAAGCCGGGAAACATCCCGTCTACTTTTGCGTCTAGCGGTTCAGACCCTGACTCTCGATCGGCGAAATGAGCGATAAGATATGAGCCATATTCCAAAGTCCCCCCCTTTTCCTGCGATGAAAGTGCTTTCCTTGGATCGATCCAGGTATTCCGTTGTCAATCGCGTTTTGAGTCTTTTGTCTGGTCCTCGCTTTGGGATGTTTGGCTTCGTGCTGTTGGCTGGCTTGATGGGGAGCCAAGGTGCTTTGGCCCAAACGGAAGCGACGGTTCAAGCTGCCATTGACGGGGCGCAGGATGAAGAGGCAACTCTGTTTTTGCCGCCCCCGAACCTAGAGGAGCTGGCAGAAATTACTGAAACGGCGATCGCCCCCCTCTCCCAGCGCAAAACCCAACGTAGCCTGGTGATTCGCCTCAACCAGCGTCGTGTCTATGTGTATGAAAACGACGATTTGATGGTGAGCTACCCCGTCGCGATTGGTAAAGGGGGCTGGGAAACGCCGAAGGGCGAATGGAAAGTCAACCAAATGCTGAAGCAGCCCAGTTGGCAGCATCCCTGGACCGGTGAAATTGTGCCACCGGGACCGGATAATCCCCTGGGTCGTCGCTGGATTGGATTTTGGTCCGATGGCGTCAATGCCATTGGGTTCCACGGCACGCCCAACGAAAACTTGGTGGGTCAAGCCGTCTCCCACGGCTGCGTCCGCATGAAAAATGCCCACATCGATGCCCTGTTCCAGCAGATTGCCATGGGGGCAACGGTTCGGGTGGAGTGATTTTGGGTTGAATCGGCGATAAACGGTTTCTAGGCTATAAACGCTTTCTAGGCCATAAACGCTTTCTAGGCCATAAACGATTGAATCCGGTTCCAAACCTGGTCGATTAAATCAGGGGCATCGGAATCAAACCATTCAATCTCGGAAATGGCGCGGAACCAGGTGCGTTGGCGCTTGGCAAATTGACGCGTGTGTAGGGCGGTGAGGTCGATGGCTGTTTCGAGCTTGATCTCGCCGTCCAGATACCGGCGCATTTCGGCGTAGCCCAGGGTGTTGAGCAGCGGCAGGTCGTCACCGTAGCGATCGCGTAATCCCCGCACTTCCTCCACCAATCCCAT
Source organism: uncultured Pseudanabaenaceae cyanobacterium (assembly GCA_938017515.1). Lineage (GTDB taxonomy): Bacteria > Cyanobacteriota > Cyanobacteriia > PCC-9006 > JAAUQQ01 > JAAUOP01. The sequence continues at coordinate 8,633 of CALIJJ010000242.1, read as the reverse complement.
GTCCACCATGGTTTGGGCGCGACGGCGGATCCGCTGGGTGAGGCGATCGCTGGAGGGATCGTGCCGCTTTTTCTGGTCGTGCTTTTTCTGGTCGTGCTTTTTCTGGTCGTGCTTTTTCTGGCCGTGCTTTTTTGGGTCAGGTTGGTTGGGCTGAGATGGGTCTGCAACCGTCTCATCTAAGCAATCCAGGCCAATTTGTAAAATGGGATAGTTTGGTGGGTCTTCCCCTTGCTGACTGGAAATGGTGGCACCCGTGACGTAGAAAACTTCCAGGGCTCGCAGGGTGCGGACGGCATCGTTGGGATGAATTTTCTCGGCAGCCACGGGATCGACGGACTGGAGTTGGGCGTAGTTATGGCGTTGGCCGAGGTGCATGAGCTGCGATCGCAACGCCGCTTGGGGTGGCACCCGGGGGATTTTCATCCCCCGCACTACGGACTTTATATATAGACCCGTGCCGCCCACGAGCAGCGGGCAGCGGGGAGCAGCCGTCGGCGATGCGGCTGCCGATGAAGCCAAGGGCGAATGCTGAAAATTTTCAATGAATGCCTGGGCGCGCTGCTGAAAGTCCCCCAGGGTCAAGGTCTCGGTGGGGTCACAAATATCAATGAAATGATGGGGGACTGTGTTTTGCTCTTCCCAACTGGGCTTTGCTGTGCCAATATCAAACCCGCGATAAACCTGCCGCGAATCCGCACTCAGGATGATGCTGTCGAGACGACGGGCAATCTCCAGGGCCAGGCCCGATTTTCCGGTCGCCGTTGGTCCACAGATCACGACTAAGCACGGCGTGGGTTTCTCCGTTCCCGTTTCAAGTTGCATCTCAAATGGCATTCCTACTCACTCGGTTTGTTGTTTGTTCATCAACCCCATTACGAATTCCCCTGACGCCACCCCCTAAAACCCCAATCTTCCTAGCCAAAGCTACAATAGAACAGATGTGCTGAGATGATCACGTTACGGCCCATCCTCAAAATTTGCCTGGAAACGCCCTAGAATCCCTTACAATCCTTTTGTGCTAGAATCCTGGCTGATTTGGGGGCATCACTCATTTAGACCCCAGTTTTAAGCGATTATCGGAGCGCTTCTCCATGACGACTGAATACGGTGCTGATCAAATTCAGGTCCTCGAAGGACTGGAACCCGTGCGGAAGCGCCCGGGGATGTACATTGGCACCACCGGCCCCAAAGGCTTACACCACTTGGTTTATGAGGTGGTGGATAACTCCGTCGATGAAGCGCTGGCGGGCCACTGTACCCAAATTGATGTTGCTCTGCATGCGGATGGCTCGGTCTCGGTGGAAGACAACGGCCGCGGTATCCCCACTGATAAACACACTAAAACCGGCAAGTCCGCCCTTGAAACGGTGATGACAGTGCTCCACGCCGGGGGTAAGTTTGGTGGCGGTGGATACAAGGTCTCTGGTGGTTTGCACGGGGTTGGTGTTTCGGTGGTCAACGCCCTCTCTGAATGGGTGGAAGTAAACGTCTATCGCAACAAAAAGGTTCACAACCTTCGCTTCGAGCGTGGCCAGGCCGTGAAGGAGTTGGAGGTCAATCCAACCAAGCGCAAGGGCACGGGAACGTTTGTGCAGTTCAAGCCCGACTCACAAATCTTCACCGAGACAACCAAATTCGAATATAAGACCCTGGCAGGGCGTTTGCGGGAGTTGGCTTACCTAAATGGTGGCGCCAAAATTGTCTTCACCGATCACCGCCTTGAAGAGATGGGGATGGATGAGCCCCGGGTGGAAACCTACTGCTACGAAGGGGGCATTCGCGAGTACGTCGAGTACATCAATACGGATAAAGCGCCCATCCACGAGGAGATCATCTACGTTCAGGGTGAGAAGAAAGGGGTTCATGTAGAGGTCGCTCTGCAATGGTGTATCGATGCCTATTCCGACAACCTGATGGGGTTTGCGAATAACATCCGCACGATCGACGGTGGCACACACCTCGAGGGTCTCAAAACCGTTCTAACCCGGACGATGAATAGCCTGGGTCGCAAGCGCAAAAAGATTAAGGAAAATAGCTCAAACCTAAGTGGTGAGAACATTCGCGAAGGTTTGACGGCGGTGATTTCGGTCAAGGTGCCGGAGCCAGAATTTGAGGGCCAAACCAAGACAAAGCTAGGCAACACGGAAGTGCGCGGCATTGTTGATACGCTCGTGGGCGAAGTGCTGCTGGAGTATTTGGATTTTCGTCCTAACGTGGCGGACTCCATCCTCGAAAAAGCGATTCAATCGTTCAATGCGGCTGAGGCCGCCCGGCGAGCGCGGGAACTGGTGCGGCGTAAGTCGGTTCTGGAGTCTTCGACGTTGCCGGGTAAACTGGCGGACTGTAGCTCCCGCGACCCGTCCGACTCTGAGATTTTCATTGTGGAGGGTGACTCCGCTGGTGGCTCTGCTAAGCAGGGACGCAATCGCCGTTTCCAGGCCATCCTGCCGCTGCGGGGCAAGATCCTCAACATCGAGAAAACCGACGATGCCAAGATCTACAAAAACAATGAGATTCAGGCGCTGATTACAGCCCTGGGTCTGGGCATCAAAGGTGAAGAGTTTAACCTCGAAAACCTACGCTATCACCGGGTTTGTCTCATGACGGACGCGGATGTGGACGGTGCCCACATTCGCACGCTGCTGCTGACGTTCTTCTATCGTTATCAGCGCGACCTGATCGACCAGGGCTATGTCTACATTGCTTGCCCGCCGCTGTACAAGTTGGAGCGTGGCCGCAACCACACCTATTGCTACAACGAGCGAGAGCTTCAGGATGCGATTGACGCCCTGCCGTCGAATGCTAAGTACAACATCCAGCGCTTTAAGGGCTTGGGTGAGATGATGCCGCAACAGTTGTGGGATACGACGATGAACCCCGAAACCCGCATGATGAAGCGGGTGGAGATTGAAGATGCCGCCGAAGCCGATCGCATCTTTACGGTGCTAATGGGCGATCGCGTCGCACCGCGCCGGGAGTTCATCGAAACCTACGGTCCTAAGTTGGCCTTGGCAGAACTGGATATTTAATCGGCCTCTGACCCCATGATTGGGCCCTAACCCAAGCCCTTCGATCCAACCGGGTCGCAAGCCCTTCGACCCAACCGAGTCGAGGGGCTTTTTGATGGTTTAGATGATCTTTTGGATGATGGTGTGGTTTATAGCGGCTGTAGCGATCGCAAGAATCCCTCAGCCCTACCCATGAACTCAGGCTCGCGTTCCTGGGGGACAGCGACGGTCATTTGAACGAGGCGATCGCCCAGAGCATAGGCGCGATGGGTAATGATCCAAGGCTCGCCGTCCAACCGACCCAAAATTTTGTAGTGCTTACCGGCGCTGCCCTGGAGCTGCACATTGGTTTCATGCAGTAGCTCTCCTGCGAATCCATTGACGATAGCGTTGCGCTCGGTTTCAAACAGGATGGCTTGGGTTTCAGCATCTGCCAATGACACGGCATCGCGCCATCCCACCATGTACAGCGCGTCATTACCTGGGTCACTGCTGCTGAGGAAGTGTTGTGTTTGCATGGGCTGGTCGCTGCGGCCTTCGCTCACATAGCGCGGTTGATTCGGCATCATTACCTGGAACCCAGTGTTGTTGAGTTCGACGGGACGCCACAGGATGCGACGTTGCCACTGCTCAGGTGTGAGTACATCCAGGGCGGCGACAACATCGGGCTCCGAGCGATCGACTGATGCTTCGAAGGAGGGGGCGAAAGCGGCTTGGGGCTCTGAGAGCGGTGGTTCTGGCAGGCGAAACTGGCCGGGATAGGGCTCAGCGTGGAATGGGCTTGAAAATGGACGGGAGACCTCGGTGGCCGAGGGGAAGACGACCGGAATCGTTTGGGCGGCGGCGGGTAATGCCTGGAGGACAATGGCGATCGCCAAAGGTTGGAGGAGATGCATGGCTAGAACCTTCTCTGTAAAACCTGAGTGGTTCTAGAATGCCCCGATTTTTTCTGCCATCAACGTGAATTGAACCCCGTCAATGCCCTATCCCGCCAGCATTTCATCTCTAGCTTGCTTCCCGTCCAGCTAAAAAAATTAGCGAAGTTGGAACGACTTCAAGAATCCTTTCGTGCTGCCATTCAATCCGGCGGTGACACGCTCGGGCATTGCGACGGAGATTTGAAAAAAGCGAGGACCGATCATAAATGCTCGACTCGTAATCTGGTAGGTCTCTCCGTCGATCCAACTGTTGAGCTGATACTGTTTCCCCGGATGTCCGGCCAGGATCAGATCGCCCTCCTTTGTGAGTTGACCACCCAGTTCCTGGGATAGATGGCTCAGCATCTCTTCAAAAATGAAGGCCCGTTGGCGTTCATCCTGGTGATCTAAGGTTTCCGGTAGGTCGATCCAGCGAACGCTGTATTGGGCATCATGTTGCCACTGGGCTGCGCTGAGAATTGTCTGCTGGGCAGACTCACCGAGAATCTTGAGAGACTGGCTACTGCGCTCGCTTTCCCCTGGCATCAGGATGGTGAAGTGACCATCCTTTGCCTGAAGCGATTGCCATACCGACCAAGATTGGGCGGCGGCGGGTTGGCTCAGGGAGCTAACCATTCCCAGGCTGCCTCCGAGGCCCAGGCTGAGGACCAATCCTGTTGCTTTAGCAGCCCAATGTTTGGGGGTAGAAGCTTGCACAGCGAACACTCCGAATAGATCTCTGTCGATAGGTTTAGGATTCCCGTGGGCCTTTAAAGCCTCTACAGGAGAAAATATGGAACCGGGTGCCCTCGGCACGGACGATGGAGCCTGTTGGTCACGAAAGAGGGGGGTGAGGGTTGAGTTCTTGTCCCCCGGTTTTCGCTGAGTTTTCGCTCCGTTATTGAGGAGGCGTGGGGAGTGCCTTGGTTCCCTGGATTGAAGCCGCTTGAATGGTTTCTTGAGCGGGATTTGGAACCTTTAATTGAGCGATGTCCCGTTCGATGGGGCGTAGCTGAAAGGATTTTAGAAATCCCTGGGTGCTGCCTTTGAGGTTGGGCTCAACACGCTTGGGAATGGCTGCCAGGACATGGTAGAGCCGACTGCCCACCAGGTAGCTGCGGCTCGTAATCGTGACGGGGTTACCGCGCACGTGGCTGTTCATGATGTATTGCATGCCGTTGTTTCCGGCCAGCTTAAACTTGATCTGTTGTGTGAGTTGACCTTTGAAGCTGCGCAGAAAGCTGGTTTTGGTGCTTTCTAGGACTTTGGTTTGCTCGGCCTCGTTGAGGGCATTGCCCACGGAGAGGTCGGACCAGGCGACCATGTAAAAGGAGTCGTGCTTGGCCTGGGTGGCGAGCAACAGGGTTTGTTCGACGGCCTTGCCGTTGACTTCCAGCGTATGGACCTTGCGATCGACCTCACCGGGCATCAAGATTTTGAATCCTCCATCGGCCACATCTACCGCCCCCCAGACCGACTTGCGTGCTTGGGTTGTACCGGCAGCAACGGGGCTTGTCGTGGTCCTGGTTTGGAAGGGTTGAACATTAAGTTCGATACCCTGGGCAGAGACGGCGATCGCGCTTCCTAGCGTCAGACCGAGGGAGACCAGGGGCGAGAGGAGGAGCGGAGCAAGGGCGGGAGTGGCCGATGCCGGGACCGATTTTTTGAGGGGGAGATGCGCCAGGAGATTCACGGGGGGCCTCCGTATTGAGCAGGGGATTGGGCAGGTTTGGCCCTATAGTTCCTTAGGAATTTAGAGACGGCGATGGGGCTGGGAACCTGAGCATCCTCCGGTGGCTCACCCCCCAGGGGAAGCTGCGGTAATTGGATGCGGTTTGGAGAGACTTCTGAGGAAGATTGTTGTATTGATTACTGGTCAGCGTAAATTCTGACTTGTTCCTTCTTATCGTGAGATACGAAAAAAACGCCTACGGACCAGAAACCGTAGGCGGAACAGAACTCACATAAGCAACAGATTTTCCCTGAGGGTATCAGCTAGACAAACTTGAACCCTTTGGCATCCAAAGCTTGGATTTCAACATTTTCGACCAATCCAATCAGCTCTTTTTCGCCATTGCCTAGGAAGAAAATACCAGTACCCTGAGAATTACTCCCGAGGGTATAGTCACTGGCTGAGCCATGGAGTTCGATTACATCACCCTTGGCAAAGTCGGTGATGACAGCATAGTCACCGAGACCTTGGCTAAGCAGCTCGCCATCGTCGTAGTAAACCTGGGAAACATCGCCGAGGCGGAACACATCTGCCCCTTCGCCACCCGTGAGCACATCAACCTCGCCAATTCCCGCAAAGGCGACACCTTGCTCAACACCCGTGATGATATCGCGGCCTTTGCCGCCATCAATCTGGTCATTGCCAACGCCACCGACGAGGAGGTTGCTCTGGGCACCGCCTGTCAGTACGTCATTGCCTGCGCCACCAAAGAGATCTCCCTTCCCTTCGAGTGTCAAGATATCATTGCCACCCATGCCAGAAATCGTACCGTTTTTTCGGGTGAGGATATCGTCGGCACCGCCGCCTTCCAACATGCCTTTGCGGTCTTGATAAACACGAATGTAGTCAATATCAAAACTGCTTTCTTCAGGCGTGGTTTCATCAGGGGAGCCCGCCCAAGAGCCACCGACAGCCAGGTTGGCCAACAGATACATGGATTCCTGGGGAATCTCATCATGGGTAGTGAAGGTTTTCTGGCCATCGACATAGAAGGTAATCTTGTTCTCCTTCCATTCCATCCCGTAGGTGTGGAACCCCTGGGAGAAGTCGGTGCCATTGCTGTAGGACTGAGATTCTAGGCCATGTCCTCCATCATCCGTTTTGTGATGAACGGTATGGTGAATGGTTGTTGTGTCATGGCCCAGTGCTTCCATAATGTCCAACTCTGGGGGCCATTCGCCAGAGGTTGGCAGTAGCCAAAAGGCGGGCCATAGACCTTGACCGGCAGGGATTTTAGCGCTGATCTCGATGTAGCCATACTGAAACGCGGCTTTATCGTGACCGGACAGCATGCCGGAGGTCCATTCAAAGGAAGTGTCTTTACCCTGGTTCCCGAGAAGCCATTGATCAACGCCCTCGAAGGCTTCAATGGGTTCATCGAGCTTTTGAGCCACAATGCTCATGGTGCCATCTTGATTGAAGACGAAGGCATCATCGATATAGTACTGCTCTTCGTTATTAAACGTATTGGTACGGCTACCGTAATAGTAAGTGTGATTCCAATCCTCTAGACTGGCCTCTGTTTCAAACTCAGACTCAAAGGTGACTTCAAAGTTCTTGTTGCTCGCGAATTTCTTAGGCATTGATTTCTCCTAGCTGAAGCTTTGGCATATAAAAAACGGACCAATTCGGCAGTTATCGAACGAAGAATTGATTTGCTCGATGTCCCTATTGAAGCGTTTCCCCTGTCCGTTCGCCTTGGCAGAATCACCTCTCTTTTCAAAGCCTTCTATGAGTATCTACACGAGGAGACGAATGGAGAATGCCGAGTCCGTAAGAGCTAAGCTGTGAAAGTAAAGGAGAGATTAGCTCTGAGGAAAATATCTTTATACTTCTATCCCTAGATTGATTCTTTGAAGGGAATAATTTTTATTTTAAGGAGAGTGCTTCATTCTTGTCACCTCAAGGGAATATGCTGATTCCCTTTTAGGACGTACATGCGTTGTTTTTTCAGAGAGCAAGACGTGAATTTTCTCTGCCGCTTGTTTCTATTTAGAATGATATGAAGTGGATTGTACGGAGTGGCTGGACGAATGAATTATCTCAGTGAAAGTATTTTAGATTGTTATCTGTTGTCGGATTTAGCGTAAGCAATGAAATACAGAGAATACGGAGAAAAACAAACGAAATTATATGGATATCAATGTATTTCGGAAGAGTGATGGTAACTTTTTTGACTCTTCACAATAGTTTCTGCTTGGTTAAGATTCCGTATCTTTGCTTCTATATATGTGGTTTCACAGTGGTTTTGTTCGGGTTCCTTGGAGAAGGATGAGTAAGGCGGAAATGCATCTTTCATTGCTTCGATTAACCTCTTACATCCTCTTAGTTCAAAATCATGGGAAAACTCCAAGCTGCATTCTCAAAGATCGCACTCTCCTCATTGGCTGCTACTGGACTCGCGATGGTTGCGGCACCCGCTCAGGCTGGAAGCTTTAGTAGCTGTGTGGGCAGTGGCTATGATATTGCTGATAACGTCACTGGCACCTCTAGTTGTGCAATCAGCGACGACTTTAACCAGGATTTTCAGAATGGTTCATCTGATATCTCTGAGTACACCGTGAATGAGGCTGGTTTCTTTGGCAGCTCGGACTGGCAGTTCAGTGGCAAGCTGGGCGTTGGTGGCTTTGCCGGTGATGGTGAAGGGCAATCCGGCACCTGGGACATCTCCGATGTGATTCAAGATAGCTGGGAAGATGTCATGTTGGTGTTCAAGAGTGGCAAAGGAACCCAGCTTGTTGGCTACCAGGTTGCTGATGGTGTTACTTCGGGCGATTGGGAATCAATCTATGAAAAGTCCGTTGGGAGTTTTGATATTAGAGGCAAGAATGCCAAGGATGTTTCCCACATCAGCGTTTACTACAATGTCATTGACACCCCTGAAGTAAGCAGTATTCGCCAGGTTCCAGAGCCCATGGCTCTCTCTAGCTTGGCCTTGGTTGGTGCTGCTGCAGTGGTGCGACGACGCAAAAAACA
>CALIJJ010000241.1 GCA_938017515.1 uncultured Pseudanabaenaceae cyanobacterium | reverse complement strand
GTCTCGATGTCCATGATGTGGGTTCCTACAAACACAACGAAACAGACTGGCGACAGTTCCAGGCGGGTCAGGTGGTTACGGTTGAGCCCGGAATTTACATCAGCCCCACGATTGAAAGTCCTGAAGACCAGCCTGAAATACCGGAGCGCTGGCGCGGTATCGGCATTCGTATTGAGGATGATGTGCTGGTCACGGAGACGGGCAATGAGGTGCTGACGGCGGGGGTACCGAAGGAGCGAGCTGAGCTGGAGCGCTAGTTGGATTGGACGATCGCCAGTTTTCCATTGCAATTCCGTTGCGATTCCGTTGCGATTCCGTTGCGATCGCCCAAGTCTTAGCCCCTGCTTTCATTGCATTTCGTACCAGTCCATTGAGCCGCTTAACCTTTCCCAGCCATTCTGAGACAGGGGAATTAGGCTGGGATCATGAGGGCTCATAATCAACTCAGATCCCCAGAGCGCTGAGCCCTCAAGCGGTTGAATTTCACGGTAATTACAGAAATTTCCGCTTTTAGCCCCCGGGGATCTTCTCGTTATTTACTGCCATAGGCAGGAGGTCTGCGATGAAACTGATGCAGTGGATGTTGGATGTGATCCAGTTTGTTTCGGAGGGAGCACTCGAAATTTTTACAGATACGGATAATTACCCTGAAGTGGGTTTTCAGCCCTATACCGGCGAAGTCTATTCTCAGTGGACTGAAGGTTAGTCATACCAGCGTTAAACGAAAGTTTCTACAACAAAGCCCGCTGCCTTGGCAGCGGGCTTTGTTGTACCGACCCGACAGGGCCTAGAGGACGGGATGGAAGAAGAAGGCCAGAGCCAGGATGGCGTAGGCTGCCAGCAGTAGGGTGCCTTCCAGCCAATTCGATTTACCGTCGCTGCTAATGGAATTGGTGATCAGGACGGCCACGGCCACGGCCACCAATTCAAAGGGATTGAAGTCCAAGTCCATGGGCTGACCCATAAACCAGCCGATAATCACCAGCAGCGGTGCCACGAATAGGGCGATCTGCAGGCTTGAACCCACCGCCACCGAGAGGGACAGGTCCATCTTATTTTTCATGGCGACGGTGACCGCTGTGGCGTGTTCCGCTGCGTTGCCAATGATCGGCAGCAGAATCACACCGGTAAACAGTGCAGTTAGGCCTAGCCCTTCCGTGGCCGCCTCCAGCGAGCCCACGAGAAACTCGGACTCCAGGGCAACCAGCAGGGTGACCCCCAGCAACACCCCCATCCACAGGGTCAAGTTGGGTTGGTGCTCATCACCGTGCTCGTCGTCACCGGTTTTTTGCTCACCGTGGCTGTCATCACCATGGCTGTCATCACCACTGTGACCCCCCTCTAACTCCGCTGAGCCCACGTCGTAGAGATAGCTATGGGTTTTCATCGAGAACAGCAGCGTGAGGCCGTAGACCAACATCAAGACGATGGCCACTGCTACCGACAGATTCTGGATCGTTTTTTCGCCAATCCCTTCGGCGGTAAAGTGCATGGCTGTGGGCAACAGCAGGGCGATCACGGCCAGGTTCATGGCCGATGCATTCAGTCGGGCTGCGGTGGGGGCAAACTCCTGCTCTTTGAAGCGAATGCCGCCCAGGAGCATGGCAAACCCCATCACCAACAGCAGGTTGCCAATGATGGAGCCGGTGATACTGGCTTTGACCACGTCAACCAGGCCCGCACGTAGGGCAATGATGGCGATGATCAGCTCGGTGGCGTTACCAAAGGTCGCATTGAGCAAGCCGCCGAGAGAGGGACCGGCAACCACGGCAATTTCTTCGGTGGCTGCGCCCATCCAGCCCGCAAGGGGAATGATGGCGATCGCCGCCGTGACAAATACCGTGATTTCTCCCCAGCCCAACATCTCAGCCGCAACTGAAATGGGAACAAAGAGGAGAAGTCCTAAGAAAATTGGATTTTTGACCAACATATCTACAGAATCGCTAAGCTAAGGGGCAAGGGTTTAAAGCGAATTGTTAAGGGGTTAGACCCCTCAACAAAGAGTTGTGAGAGATTGAACAAAACCCTCCAGGTCAGTGTTGCTGAACTCAGCTTTTGAACTGAGTTATCTGGTGAATGATTCGGAGCCCTAGGCTTCGAATGGGCATGGGTCCAAATCCTGGACCAAGATGAGTGTGGACTGCTTCCAGCTCTGAGTGCCAGTGTTGATTGTTCTGGCAGAACACCAATTTTAATCTCTTGAGATTTAATTCTTTGGCAAATCTCTGGGGTCGCCCTGGGCGTGGTCCTGCCAATTTCTGCGTTGTCGCCCCTGAATTTAGATACGTTCTGGCTTGAGAAGCCCCCTGAATTTAGAGCTGCCCTTAGATTTCCCGTTTTCCTTCGCATTTTTTCTAATTGCAGGAAAACCTGCCCCCCGTCACTTTCCCGCTTGGTTGAGTGCCCCCTAAATTTTTCAAGATCCCTCTGTGCGAGTGATCCCCTGGCGATCGCCGCTTTGTTTATCCTGCGGGCCTCTTTTTGCTCCAAATGCCGTCTTTGGCGTTTGACTCAAGGCGCTTCACCCACAATCTCTATCTATTTTTATGGCTACACCTGCCACAGCCTCTCAACGGCTCGATTGCTCCACTGATACACATCCAGGCTCTGGGTCTGATCCCGCGTCTGATGATCCCCAATTAAACCCGTCACTGCGCCCCACCGCCGCTGCTCCTCCGACTAAACCGATGGAAGCGCTAGGGACCTGCGTTACGATTCACGCCCATTTCTATCAGCCTCCCCGCGAAAATCCCTATCTCGGTGTCATTGAGCAGCAGCCCAGTGCCGCGCCTTATCACGACTGGAACGAGCGCATTTACTGGGAATCCTATCGGCCCAACGCCTTTGCCCGGGTGTATGACAATGATGGCAACATCATTGATTTGGTCAATAACTACGAGCACTTTAGCTTTAACATTGGCCCCACGTTGATGGTTTGGCTAGAACGCTATGGCCCAGACGCCTACGAGCGGATTCTCGATGGCGATCGCAAAAGCCTCCAGCGCTTAGGCCACGGCAATGCCATTGCTCAGGTGTATAACCACATCATCATGCCCCTGGCCAATGCCGCCGATAAGCGCACCCAAATCCGTTGGGGCAAGGCTGATTTTCGGCGGCATTTTCAACGTGATCCCGAGGGCATGTGGCTAGCGGAAACAGCGGTTGATACTGCAACGGTGGAGGCACTGATTGACGAGGGGATTCGCTTCATTATCCTGGCCCCGTCCCAAGCGGAGCGCTGTCGGCCCATGCCAGGGATTCCCCTGGAGAATGCCCAGGCCCAGGGTTGGCCTTGGGAGGGGCATGAGCCGGCTTGGCAGTCCGTGGGCCAGGGCCAGATTGATCCCACCCGGCCCTATCGCTGTTGGGTTGGCTCACGATACTTAGATATTTTCTTCTATGACGGGCCGATCTCCCGCGCCATGGGCTTTGAAGACCTACTCAGTAGTTCCTACAACTTAGCGGAGCGCATTGATGGGGCTCATCCCCAGGAGCGCGATCGCCCCGCCCAGCTGATTTCTGTCGCAACGGATGGTGAAACCTTTGGTCACCACAAAACCGGGGCAGAAAAATGTATGGCCTACAGCTTCACCCGCGAATTCCCCCAGCGGGGCTGGCAGGTGACCAATTATGGTCACTATTTGCGCCATCATCCTCCCACCTGGGAAGTGGAACTCAAGCCTGTGACGGCTTGGAGCTGTGCCCATGGGGTGGATCGTTGGCAGGATGACTGCGGCTGTGCCCGTTCTGACCAGTTCCACCAAAAATGGCGACAGCCCCTGCGGCAAGCCCTTGATTGGCTCCGAGATCAGTTGATCCCCATCTACGTTGCGGAGGCGGGGCGGTTACTCCATAAGCCCTGGCAAGTACGGGATGAATACATCGATGTCATTGCTGATCGCACACCGGCTGTTGTGTCAGCATTTTTGCAACGACATCAGGTGCGATCGCTCTCTGCAGCCGAGCAGGTACGGGCCCTTCAGCTTCTAGAGATGACCCGGCACACCTTGTTGATGTACACGAGCTGTGGCTGGTTTTTTGAGGAGCTGTCTCGGCCCGAGGGCGTGCAAATTCTTCGCTATGCAGCCCGAGCCCTGGACCTCGCTGAAACCGTGACCGGATTTAAGCTAGAAGAGAAATTTCTGGCGCGCCTTGCCCTGGCTCCCAGTAATGTGGGTCATTTCGGCGATGGGGCAGCGGTCTATCGTCAATTAGTGCAGCCCTCCCGAACCAATGTCCATCAGGTGGCTGCTCACTGGATGATGGAAGCGATCGCGTCTGCCCCCGGTGCCATTCCTGGGGCGCTTTCTCGGGCGAGCAAGATCTACTATGGGTATCGGATCCAGAGTTTGGATAGCCATCGCTGCACCATGGGGATGTTGCGTTTGCGCGTGGAGCAGTTACGCCTTGTCTCGGTGTTTACGGGAGAAGCGCTAGAGATGACGGCGATCGCCTTCCAGAGTGATTGGAGGGGGGGTACCGATCTCCACTGCCGTGTCTTTCCGTCGGCAAGCCTAGATGCAGCGGCCTATCAACAGCTCAAGTCGCGTCTCTGTCAGACCTTCCACCAGCAAACGCCGGCCCAATTTATTCGTTCTCTGGAACAGTCCTGTCCGCTTTCCCTGCCCTTTGGTTTGTCCGATCTGTTGCCGGAAGTGCGAGCTAAACTCCAGCAATTCCTCACCGCCCCTGCTCTTACGCAACTGGACCAGGTCTACAACCAGATTTATCGTGAACATGAGGGGCTCTTGCGCATCTACCGCGAAGGGCGTATGCCGTTACCCGATGGACTTCTGGCGGCGGCCACAATTACGCTAAGTCGCCGTCTGGATGCCATGGCCTGTCACCTGGAGCAATCGTTGCGTCAGGAACCCCAGGCGGTTTGGTCCGGGCGTGAGTTGGAATGTGTGCAGAGCCTGGAGGCGATCGCCCAGGAAGCCCGAGACTTGGACTGTCCGCTCATGTTAGAGACGGTTAAAACGGCCCTGGAGCGAATGATTGCCGAATTGATGCGACGCGTTGTCCGTGGCCATGCCGAAGTTCGTCAGCGTAGTCGAGAAATCCAACTGGTGATTCGTCTGATCTGTTTGGGACAGAAAACCTTGGGGCTCGAACTTGATTTGTCCCAGCCCCAGGAGCAATTTTGGTTTGGCCAACCCCATTGGCCGGAGACAGAGCACACGGCTGATTTTCGTGCCCTTGCTGAGATCCTGCGGGTCTATGTGGGTGACTCAGCTCCGGAGGATGAAGCGGAGTGATGTTCTGGTGTGATGTTCTGGTGTGATGATGGTTGCTCGGTCTGCTGCTGGAGCGGTATGACCGGGTGATGCCAATATTGAATGCAGATATTGATGGACGGGGAGCTGCCTAGACTGGTGCAGCTTCCCGTTTTGTCTGCATGGCAACTGTCGAAACGCCTACTGTCGAAACGCCCGGTTCTGAAGACGACTCAATGAGTCTGAGTGACTCATTGAGTCGTCTTCAGAGGAAGTAATCGGCCGATTTGAAGCGATAAACGTGTAATAAAGCTTCAGATAGCCCTAAAAGCGAAGCAAGGGCGATCCTAGGGCCAAAAATCTATCCTACGGAAGATTTTCTGAACATAAATGAAATCGTTGAGCGTAAAAGCATCGAAAGGCTTAAGGATTGGGCCATCTGGATCGTGGGACCCTGATCCAAACAGGTGAAATTGATCTCAAAACCCGCTCCGTAATAGCACTGTGTCATTGCGCTGTTCAGCGTCATTGAGCGGTCATCTAAGGGCTGGTTCCGATGACAGGTCCGTTGGCACGCTCAAGCTCCCTTCCGATGATTTTTCAGGATATCCGGAACCATGCATGATTCTGTTCGCTCTGTGGTGGTTGAATCTGCTGGAACGGTGCAAGAACCGTCTGCTAATCAACTTTATATCGTTGGGATTGGGGCCTCGGCAGGGGGCCTTCACCCCCTGGAATTGTTTTTCGAAAATTTACCCTCGGATACCGGGGCCTGTTTTGTCGTTGTTCAACATCTTTCTCCAGACTTTAAAAGTCTGATGAAAGAACTCTTGGAGCGGCGAACGAACCTGCCCGTTCACAAGGTGCAGAATGAAATGCTGCCCTGTGCCAATGCCATCTACTTGATTCCACCCGGGCAGAATTTGGTGATTCATGAGGGACGGTTTCGCCTGATCAGCCAAGACCGCAGCGGTTCGACGCCCCACTATCCCATCAATCGTTTTTTCCAGTCTTTGGCAGAGAACTATGGCGATCGCGCCCTGGGCGTGATTCTTTCGGGTACAGGCAGCGACGGGACCCGAGGGCTGTTAGCGATTAATGAGGCCGCAGGTCTAACCCTGGTTCAAGATCCGGACACCGCAGAATTTAGCGGGATGCCCAACAGTGCGATTCAAACGCGCATCATCGATCAGGTCTTGCCTCCCTCCGAACTCGCCCTCACGATTGCTCGGATGATCCACTCGCCCCAGGTGATGCAAGAGCTGCGTCACGAAAACAACGACAGTCATTTGGCTGCGCCCTATCTCACACAAATCATCCAAATTCTGAATGAGAAGGAGGCGGTGGATTTTTCCCACTATAAAGAAAGCACGCTTTGCCGTCGTCTCCACCGTCGCTGCATCGCCGCAGGGTTTCAATCGCTGAGTGACTATGCCCAGCATCTATCCAGCTCGGAGGAGGAACGGCTGACGCTCAAAAGTGACCTATTAATCAAGGTCTCCTATTTCTTCCGTAATCCTGAAGCCTGGAGCTTTTTGGAAAAGCAGGTGCTGCCTGGATTGCTCGAAGTGATTGATGCCCAGCGTCCCCTGCGCATGTGGTGTGCGGCCTGTGCAACAGGGGAAGAAGCTTATTCTTTGGCCATCATGGTGCATGAACTGGCGGATCGTGCGGGTCGCCCCATCCATGCCAAAATTTTTGCCACCGATCTCGACCAGGCGGCCCTCGATTATGCTTCCCAGGGGATCTACCCTGACACCATTCGCAGTGATGTACCCGAGCGTCTCCTAAATAAATATTTCGAACGCAAGGACGATGGGTTTGAAATTAGTCGGCAGATTCGCAAGATGGTTATTTTTGCGCATCACAACCTGGTCCAGGATGCGGGCTTTACGCGACTGCATTTTGTCAGTTGTCGCAATGTATTGATCTATATGCAGGGACAACTCCAGCAGAAAGTCTTGCACTCGCTTAACTTTTCTTTGCGCTCCAACGGCATTTTGTTTTTGGGGGAGTCTGAGACCCTGGGCGATGCCGAAACAGCGTTTACAACCCTGCAAAAACGCTGGCGAATCTATCGCAAATTCCGCACGACCAATGTGCTCAACATTCCTAAGCCTAATCTCCAGGAACGCTGGCTCAGTCAGCGGTCAGCGCCCAAGCGAAATGTATCTTCGGCGTTAGACCCCATTTTGGAGAGCACGTTGCGTAGTTTGGTGTCTCGACAAAATGCAACCTGTCTGATTGTCGATCGCAATCATTCTCTGGTGCATGTGGCGGGGGGAACGGCAGATTTGTTAGTCGTTCCTGAGGGACGCTTAACGAATGAATTGTCCCAGCGGGTGGTGCCTGCCCTACGTCTGCCCCTCGCCACCGCACTGAACCGTGCTTCGCGATCGGGGAGTGCCGGGGCATCCTATCGCGGTATTTCTTTGCCCGATAGCAATCCCCCCCGGATGGTGAAGTTAAACGTTTGGTCTCCGTCTGGCCATCCGGCCACGGATAACTATCTGATTGTTCTGATCGAAGCAGACGGTACCGAGGCCAACGGAGCGGGAACCGCCTCAACTCCCCTGTTACCCCTGTTTGAACCTGACCAGGCCGCCAGTAATCGGATCAAAGATGTTGAAAATGAACTTCAACAGACCCGTGAGAATTTACAGGCAACGATCGAAGAATTAGAAACCACCAATGAAGAGCAACAGGCGACCAATGAGGAACTGATTGCTTCCAATGAAGAACTGCAAAGTACGAATGAAGAGCTGCATTCCGTTAATGAGGAACTCTATACCGTTAACTCGGAATATGAATCCAAAATTCAGGAGCTACTCGAACTCAATAGTGATATCGATAATCTGCTGAAGAGCACCGAAATCGGTGTGATCTTCCTCGATAACGATCTCCATATTCGTAAGTTTACGCCTGCTGTTCGAGCTGTCATTAAACTGGTGAGTTCTGATATTGGTCGATCGATTGCGGATCTTTCCCACGAGATTGAATCGGTGGACTTTAGGGCCCTTTTAGAGGCTGTTCTTGTCCGTGCCCAACCCGAAAGTCTTGAAGTGCAGCTACGCAACGGCAGACATATGCTGATGCGTCTTCATCCTTACCAAACCACGAACCAAGAGCTGGATGGCATTGTCATTAGTTTTGTGGAGATCAGTCGCCTCAAGCAGACCGAACAGGAACTCCGCGAGGCGGAACAGCAGCTCATTGCTAACAATCGAGTTCTGGAAGATCGCGTGGCCGATCGCACTCGCACGTTGCAATGCTTTAGTACCCATCTGCGACAGCTTCACCGCATCAGTACCAGTGCCTATGCGTCTGAAGCCTTAATGCTCCAAGCCTATTTAGAAGCGGGATGCTCTATTTTCGGGCTGACAACCGGTAGCTTAATTTATTTTCAAGAGGGGCGATTAAGCCTGAAATCCTTCTATTCCCAAGAGCTGGAAGGAGAAATTGGCCGTACTTTCCCCAACGACCTCACTTGCACGGAGGAGATCAATTGCCCTTGGCTTCCCTGGAGTCAGCGGCAGAAGTCCGTGGGCTGTTGCAGTGTCGATGCGCTCTTGGAGTTGAGTGAGCATCCCATTTACGCCGATTCAGGTATCCAGTCCTATTTGGCGACCAAAATTCAGTTGGCGGATCAGTGTTTTGGCATCCTGGAATTTGCAGCCCTCGCGTCCCGCGATGCGGCTTTTGAGCAGCATGAGCTGGAGCTGCTGGAACTGATTGCGGCGGGCATTGCCAATGGGATTGCCCGGGAGCGGACCCAGCGTACCTTGATTGAGCGAGAAGCGGAATATCGCAATTTTTATAATGAAACCCCGGTGATGCTCCATTCCATGGATGCTTCGGGCCACTTGCTTAGCGTCAGCGACTATTGGCTCGAAAAGATGGGCTATGCCCGTGAGGAAGTGCTGGGGCATCCATCGAGTGAGTTTGTGACTGAGGCGTCTCACCAATATGAGCAGCAGGTGGTTTGGCCGGAGTTCTCGAAATTGGGCTCCTGTCTTGATGTTCCGTATCAAATGGTGCGGCGCGATGGTCCGGTCATGGATGTGTTGCTGTCAGCGATCGCAGAGCGAGATTCCGCGGGGGAAGTCCATCGCACCCTGGCTGTCTTGGTGGATGTGACTGAAAGCCGCCGTCTCCAAAGTGAACTGGAGCAGGCCCAGGCCCTGGCGAAGGCCAAGGCGACGGCTGAAATTGCCAATCGGGCGAAAAGCCGATTTTTGGCGAATATCACCCATGAGTTACGGACTCCCCTGAATTCGGTGCTCGGTTTTAGTGAATTGCTGAGCTGCGATCGCACCCTGGGGGAAGAACCGCTGAAGCAGGTTGAAACGATTCAACGGGCTGGTAAGCATCTGTTGAGTTTGATCAATGACATGCTCGATTTGTCCAAAATCGAAGCCGAGCAGATCGCCCCGGTCTATAGCCATTTTGATCTGTCCCTACTGCTGGAACAGGAGATTTGGAACCTCTTCCACCAGCAAGCTGCGGTTAAGGGACTGCGCTTTGAAATCCTCCAGGATGGCTCTGTGCCCCAGTTTGTCTATACGGATCCAGTACGACTGCGGCAAATTCTGATCAATTTAATTGGCAATGGCATCAAATTTACGGCGGCAGGACAAGTCATCCTGCGGGTCTCTTCCCTCTCGGTGTTGCCCACGGATAAACCTGTGGTGGAGGTTGGCAGTGAGTTGGTTGACGTGTCTGTTGCGGATGTCTCTGGGGCAGAGATCTCTGGGGCAAATGTTTTTGGAACGAATGTTTCTGGAACGGATCAGCCTGTTGGTGAATCCGGCGATGAATCCGGCAATGAATCCGGCAATGAATCCAGCGATGAATCCACCTGTCAGCCGCTCAAGGGAGCTGGGGCAGAAGACGTTGCTGCCCCCCCCAGCGATGAAGCCATGGAGCTGTTGCGCTTTTCCATTATTGATACCGGGCCTGGTATTGCCCTCCAGGATCGCGATCGAATTTTTGAGCCCTTTAGTCAGTTTGATGGTCCCCATGACCAAGAAGGAGCAGGTCTGGGCCTGAGCATTAGCTATCAACTCGCCCTCTTACTGGGCGGTGACATCGCTGTGGAAAGTGAGCAGGGGGAAGGCAGCACCTTTACGTTGACATTGCCGATTCAACGCTCGAATGAGGCCCAGGGCGTTACCACGGTTAATCCTCGCGATGTGATGGGATTGGCCCCGGGGCAAACGGCCTCTCGTATTTTGGTGATTGAAGATGATCTAGATAACCAGCAATTTTTGGTGTCGTTGCTCAAGCAAGTCGGATTTCAAGTGCAGGCCATTGGGGACACAGCGAAAGCCCTTTCCCTGTGGGAGCGCTGGCAGCCCCATCTGGTGTTTATCAATGTTCATTTTCCCCAGGAAGAAGGCAAAGCCATTGTGCGACACATCAAAAACACTCCCCAGGGACAAGACACACCCGTCATCGTTCTGACGACCAGTACCTTCCGACAGCAACAATCTGAAATCATTGCGACGGGCTGTGATAGCTATTTGAAAAAGCCGGTGGACGCCGCCCAAATCCTGAGCACCATTCAGCAATATTTGAAGGTTGCCTACGTTTACAGCAGTGTCAGTCAGGCCGCGACGGAGCCCAGCCACCAGCCCCAGAGTATTTTATCGGTGAGTCGGTTGAGTCAGCTCCAGGCGCTCTGGTTGGACGATTTTTATCAAGCACTGGCCATTGGCGCTACGGTTCAGATGTATCAGCTGATTGATCAGCTGCCGCCGGAGGACTCGGAGGTGGCGATCGCCCTAGAGCGGCAGATTTCCCAATATCAATTTCAGGGACTTCTTGACCTGTTTGCCCCCCTTTGTGAGCATTAGAGGATTGATTTTGCTGACGATTGGCGTGGCCTATTTATTTAAAATAGGCAATCCGTATTTCTCTCTAAAAAATGAGAGCTTCTCCTGCGGGATCGTCGTGAAGCCATCGAAATATATGTAAATTGACCCTAGAGATGGAATTTACCTCGTATTAAGCTATTCACCAGAGAAAAAGCTAGTGGCTGATAGGGGGGCACAAACCCCCATAGAGCGCTTGCTTCTCCCCCTTGTCTGGGTAACCTGCCAAGTTTTACGATTTCGCCACGGCAAAGTGTCCCGAAGGCGGAATCTAGGCGGTGGTCTGTCCGGTCAGCGGGAGGGCTGCATAGCGCTGGCACTTGCCTCTCGACCGTGTGTTCCTTTTGAATCTAGAGTTCTTGTCATGAGTGTCGCCTACCACCGGAACTCTCCTACGATGGCTGACTATTACCCAGCCTCGTCTGTTTTAGACGGTCGGAGTCTGATGGAGACAATGCCCACGACAGATACCAGCGCCGTTGACTCGCTGGCGCTCCCTCCGGAACGCGATCTGTTCAATACTCGGTCTTTGGGCTCTTCTAAGTCGAGAACGCGGGATATTTTAATTGTCGATAATTTGCCCGAATCCCTCGATTTGCTGAGTCGAATCCTATCGAATCAGGACTTTAACGTCAGAGTGGCTCCGACGGGGCAATTGGCGTTGCGATCGATTCGCATTGATCCCCCCACCCTGATTTTGCTCGATGTGGGTCTGCCAGATATCGATGGCTTCGAAATCTGTCAACAGCTCAATGCTGATCCCCTGACTCGCCACATTCCAATTATTTTTCTCAGTTCCCAGGATGATGTCCAGGCTAAGGCTAAGGCATTCCAGACGGGAGCGGTTGATTTCATTACCAAGCCCTTTGAAGCGGTGGAGCTATTGGCTCGCATCAACAATCACATCCGTCTTCAGGATCTGTGGCATCGGTTGCATAAGCGTAACCAGCATCAGCAAAGGCTCCTCAATGAACATCGGACACTGAAGCAGTTGCTGTTCCAAGAAAAAGAACTGGCTGAAGTGACGCTGCAATCCATTGGTGATGCGGTGGTGACCACGGATGCAGCGGGTAAAATCCAGAGTCTCAATCCCGTGGCGGAAAAGCTGTTGCGCCTCAGTCGCAGTCGAGCAGAGGGCCGGGAAATTCAGGATGTCTTTCGGCTCTACAACGAATTGACGGGAGCCGTGGTGAACCATCCGGTCTTAGTGGCGTTGCGGGCTGGGGAGGTCGTTTCCCCCGATGAACAGAGTATTTTGGTCAACATTGAGGGGGAGGAATTCCCCATTAGTGAATCGGTGGCTCCGATTCGCGATCGCGCCGGTAATGTCATTGGGGCCATCATGGTGTTCCGTGATGTGACCGAGTCTCGGCAGATGGCCCGCCGCCTTTCTTGGCAGGCGACCCACGATCCCCTGACGAATTTGTATAACCGCAGCGAGTTTGAACGACAACTCCTGTTAGTGGTGGAGCGGGTGCGGCTGCAGGAGCAACAGGCTGCCCTCTGCTACATGGACTTGGATCGGTTCAAGATTGTCAATGATACCTGCGGACATGAGGCCGGTGATGAGCTGCTGCGTCAGGTCACGCTCACGGTGCAGCAGCGAATTTCATCACAGGATATATTTGCTCGGGTGGGTGGCGATGAGTTTGCTCTGATTTTGCTCAACCGATCTCCTGAAGAGGCCGAAGCCCTGGCGGAGAAAATTTGTCGGGTGGTGCAGGAATTCCGCTTTGCTTGGCAGGCTCACACCTTCAAAATTGGCGCCAGTATTGGCTTGGTCCACCTGGATGAAGATTATCGGGATACGTCGGAGATTTTGAGTTCGGCGGATGCCGCCTGCTATTTTTCCAAAGAGCAGGGACGCAACCAGGTCCAGGTCTATCGTGGGGATGACCAGGCGATCGCCCAACGACGGGACGAGAGCCAGTGGATCAATCGCCTCAATCTGGCCCTAGAGGAAGCCCGCTTTTGTCTCTACGGCCAAGCCATTATCCCCCTGAGATCGGACTCGAATGAACAGACCGACGCCCAGTTGAGGGCAGCCAGTCACCATGAGGTCCTGCTGCGCATGATCGATGAGGATGGTGAGATTGTGCCGCCCATGTCGTTTATTCCGGTGGCGGAACGCTACGACCTGATGCCGGAGATTGATTTCTGGGTGGTGGAGAATTTTCTACGCTATTTTGCGCAGAATCGGCGGCAAAATTCGCCGGGACGCTACACCATTAACCTCTCCGGCGCCAGCATCAACAAGCCGAAATTTGTCGATGGTCTGGAGACGCTGCTGTCCCGTTCTTCCGTGCCCAGCGAGGTCATCTGCTTTGAGATTACGGAGACGGCGGCGATCGCGAATCTCACCTCTGCGGCCAAATCCATCCGTCAGCTCAAGCAGTTGGGCTGCCAGTTCGCCTTGGATGATTTTGGCAGCGGCATGAGTTCCTTGGCTTACCTCAAGCACTTGCCGGTGGACTATCTCAAGATTGATGGTAGTTTTGTTCGCAATATTGACCACGACCCGGTGAACCGGGCCATGGTGGAGAGCTGCAACCACATCGCCCATGTCATGGGATTGAAGACGATCGCAGAGTATGCAGAAAGTCCTCAGATTTTGCAGGTGCTCCAGGAAATCGGCGTGGATTATGCCCAGGGCAACGCAGTGGCGGAGCCCCATCTGCTGTTCATCGATGAGCTGTGTTAAATCGAGCAACAACCAACGGGGCGTGATGTTTCATAGGGCGTGATGTTAGGGAACGTCGTACCCAAATAGGTTGGGATCAACGGATTGGTTCACGTCAATATCCCCCAAACCATATTCGGCCCAGCGGCGCTCAACCATGGCGGCGACATCTGGGTCCGATTCCAACGCCTCGCCCCACTCGCGATCGCGCTCCGGGACAATTTTGGTTGTGGCATCAATGGCCATGCGGCTGCCCATGCCCACCTTCTCCGTGGCAAAATCGAGCCGGTCAAAGGGCGTGTCATCCAAAATAAAGACGTCTCGCTTCGGGTCCACCTTGGAGGAAACGGCCCAGGTCACCTGGCGGGGATCACGGATATTGACATCCTTATCCACCACAATCACAAACTTGGTGTACGTGAACTGGGGCAGCGCCGTCCAAAAGGCCATGGCGGCGCGCCGCGCCTGACCGGGGTAGGCTTTGTCGATGGAGATAATCGCTGCCTTGTAGCTGAGCGCTTCCATGGGCAGGAAGAAATCGACAATCTCGGAGACTTGCTGGCGCAGAATCGGTGTGTAGATGCGGTTGAGGGCGATCGCAATCATCGCCTCTTCCTTGGGAGGCCGTCCGCTAAAGGTGGTGAGATACACCGGATCCTTGCGGTGGGTGACGCAGCTAAATCGAATCAGCGGTGCATCGGGCGTCACCGGACCGTAGTAGCCCATGTGATCCCCAAAGGGACCATCGAGCATGGTTTCACCCGGCGTGATCGTCCCCTCTAAAACCATCTCGGAATCGGCGGGAACTTCCAGGTCGATGGTTTTGCATTTGGCGAGGCGGACACCGGAGCCACCGTAAAGACCCGCAAATAACCATTCCGAGAGATCGACGGGGATCGGGGTCGCAGCGGCCATGATGATCAGCGGGTGGACACCGAGGGCGATGGCAATTTCCAGCTTTTTACCCTGGGCTGCCGCTTTACGCAGGTGTCTGGCCCCGCCCCTCACGGAGAGCCATTGCACCGTCATCGTATCTTTCGACTGAAGCTGAAGCCGGTATACACCGACGTTCGGCGTCCCGGTTTCGCAGTCCTTGGTAATCACCAACCCCAGGGTAATGATCTTGCCGCCATCGCCGGAATAGGGCCGAATCATGGGGATTTTGGTCAGATCAATGTCATCCCCTTTGAGGACCACCTGATGGCAGGGTGGCAAAAAGTCCCGCATGGGTTTGGCTTTGACCACGTCGAACAGCACTTTGCCAAACTCGATCGCTTGGGAGATTTTCTTGGGGGGTTTGGGCTGTTGGAGCATACCGAGCTTTTTGCCCAGTGCTTCCAGTTCCTCAGGCTTCTCCATGCCCATGGCCCAGCAGACCCGCTCCACGGTACCCAGCAAATTGACTGCGACCGGATGGGGAGAACCCTTGACATTCTCAAACAGCAGTCCCGGTCCCCCCGCTTGGAGCATTCGATTAGAAATTTCCGTGATTTCTAGCTCCGAGTCCACCTTCGCGGAAATCCGCCGCAGCTGTCCCCGTTCTTCCAGCAGCTTCAAAAAATCCCGCAGGTCTCTGGCCATAATCTTTCGCTAAATGTTTCGTTCTGTAACGCTCCTGCTTTCTATTATGAGAGGAATTGGCCCGTTCGCAGAGTTTCGCTTGAACTTCAGCTCGTCCACAGCCCTGTGAATCCAGCCTCTTGATTGGGATTAATAACCAAAGGAACGCTAGCCATGCCGCATCTATACGTGTACGGCCGCATCTATACCGTCTTTCTCCTGCGCTGCTCATTCACGACTTCCTTTGCACGACTTCCCTTGCACGACTTCCCTTGCCATGGATAATCACGACTCAGACGCTGCGGTTCAGCTTTCTCCGACGGCGGGCTACTACATTCGTAAATTACTGCGCCAGCAGGGGGTTGCTTCTCCAGTAGACCCCACGGCTGATTTGAATTCGGTGTTGGGACAGCAGTATGTCGATCCCCTTGTGCGGCAGGCCAAGATTGCGACCCTAGAGCGGTTGGCCCAGTACCATCAGGTGCTTTCCTCCCAGGGAAGCCAGCACCAAGGTGCTCTCCAACAGACTGAACAAGAGATTCTCCAGCTTCTTGATAGTCCGATGACGCTGCTGGAAAGTTCGACCCAAGAGGCGGAGCAGGCCGAAGATGAGGCTGCCGTCGCGAACCATGCTGGCCTGATTCTGTATATCACTGAACAAGGGCTCCCCCCGGCTCCCCTCGCAGCGCTTCTCCAGCAGCGAGGGTACGCGGTTCAAACGCTTTGTCATGATGATGTCTCCATGACGGCAGTTCATCGGGCTATGCCGGATGTGATTGTGATCGATTGCAAAATGTCAGAGAAGGGCATCGATCTGTGTCGAACCCTGCGTGCCAGCCAGGCCCTGAAGCTGATCGCTGTGGTGATGGTGAGTGCCCTGCACAGTGTCTCTGACCGTCTCAAGGCCCTGAAGCTGGGGGTCACCGATTATTTGCCCAGTCCGGTTGAGCCCGAAGAGATGCTGGCCCGTCTGGAA
Organism: uncultured Pseudanabaenaceae cyanobacterium; assembly: GCA_938017515.1. Taxonomy (GTDB): domain Bacteria; phylum Cyanobacteriota; class Cyanobacteriia; order PCC-9006; family JAAUQQ01; genus JAAUOP01. Next base: position 6,866 of record CALIJJ010000241.1, on the reverse strand, counting down.
AACCATATTCAATTCCAGCGGCATTGCAGAACCCTGGAGCAGGAAAAACAGCAGTTGCAAATGCGTCTGTCAGGTTCTTCCGCTGAAGGCGGGCAGGCGGCCCAGCTTGCGAAGGCGGTGCTGAATCAAAGCAGTGACTATCTACTGTTTATCAAGGCAGATAACACGATTACCTACGCGAATTCTGCGGCTTCCAAACACCTTGGCTATGGCGATCGCGAGCTTCTAGAAACGCCCATGGACACCTTGGACGTGGGGTTAGCACCCGAAGATTGGGCCACCATTTGGGAACATTTGCGCACCCACACTGCCCTGAATCTCAACTCGGTTCACATTACAAAATCCGGTGAGGCTCTGGATGTGATGCTCGATTTGCAGTATCTCCAGCTGGGGGGAGAAGAATTTAGCTACATCGCGGCCAAGCGGGCCTGAGTTTTTGGAGCTGAGTTTTTGGAGCTGAGTCTTGATGCTCCAAGGATTCATCAGCGATTCATCAGCGATTCATGGCATCGGCATGATGGGTTTACGCTATGTAATGAACGCAGGCGTGTCAGATTCATTTGATGCTCCTGCGTTCATTACATTTATTTCCTTAGATCATGGCCAAAAAGCAACGCTATCCTCACCTGCTCGGTTCTAAATGGACAGCCCAGCAGAAAACCATGGGATGGCGACATTTCCAGGTCACCAACCGCAAAAATCAGGGGGCCTGGGTCTTTGCGGAACTGGTTGCCTCCTGTGATGATGAGGTCCGTTTCTGGCTGAACGCTAAGTTGCTCAATGACCGAGCCGTGTGGTTGCCAGGCTGGAAATCGTTGGAAGAGATTCGAGGGGAAGTAGTTGCTGATGACTCTGGCGCTTGACGGCTCTAAATCTTAAATATGGGGACCTAAACATGGGGACCTTGGAGATTCCGAATCCTGGGGATATGGATCATTGGAATCTTGAAGCCTTGAGTCTTGAAGATGTCTGTGACGGTGTTCTCCCGTCAACTACCGCTTCGCAAGGCCAATTTTGCTCAAATATGCAGTGAAGAAGCAAAATAACCGAGCTAAATAGTTCCAGCTTCTAAAAAAAACCTTAATTTTTTTTATTTTTGTCGAGACTCAAGATGAGATAAGCGAAAAGGCTGAAATCTTTTCCGAAAAAGGCCTTTGAGATTTTGGGGTGATTGTTTCCTATTCTCGAATGAGACTCGCCAACCTACAAAACCTATTTTTTTGTGATTTTGGTGCTCAAAATGGCACATTGCGGAATCTCTACTGGTAGCCTAGATCTCAGCGCAAGCGCAAAAGTAAGGGTCTAAGAACAAAAGAATGGAAGTTATTCCTGCCATTGATTTACTTGGCGGCAATTGTGTCCGTCTTTATCAGGGTGATTATGAACAGGCTCAGATTTTTGGAGAAGATCCCGTCTCCATGGCTAAGCATTGGGCAGATCAAGGGGCAACGCGTCTTCATCTCGTCGATCTCGATGGGGCTAAGGATGGGGTGCCTGTCAATCACGATGTGATTGGTGCGATCGCCCAGGCCCTCAGCATCCCGGTGCAGGTGGGCGGTGGGATTCGCGATCGCAATACCGTAATGCAGTTGCTGGAGCGCGGTGTCGATCGCGTCATCCTTGGGACTGTGGCCGTTGAAAACCCTGGCCTTGTCGAAGCGCTGTGCCGTGAGTTTCCTCAAAAAATCGTTGTCGGTATTGATGCGAGGGAGGGACTGGTGGCCACGCGGGGATGGCTCGAAACGTCGGAGGTTTCTGCTATTGAGCTTGCGCAGCAAATGGCAGATTACGGCGCAGCCGCGATTATCTATACCGATATTCAACGGGATGGAACGCTGGAAGGTCCGAATAAGCCTGCGCTCCGTGAAATGGCAACAGCCCTCTCGATTCCGGTCATTGCTTCAGGCGGGGTGAGTTCGTTGACGGACCTGCTCAGCTTGCTCGCCTTGGAGCCCATGGGTATTCAGGGGGCCATTGTTGGACGAGCCATTTACACCGGAGACGTCAATCTCAAGGAGGCCGTCGCAGCGGTCGGTAATGGGCGTCTTCAAGACGTAACCACAGATATTAGTTCATCTCAATTCGCCTAGGAACCTAAGGGGTATGGAAACACCACGTTCGGGAGACACCAGCGGATTATTAGATCTGGAGGCTGTGCAAAGGGCCTTAAATCGTTCCCGGGCCTCTATCTACCGGTATGCCAATACGGATCCCAAGGAATTAAATCGCTCCTTTGATCCCAAACGGCTCAATCCCGAGTATCGATCTGATCCCAGGGATGCCCTTCTGTTTCATCCCAATGAGGTGGCTCGGTTTGCCCGGGACATTCTCAAAATCAAGGAAGTTACGGTGGAGGTTCTCTCCTCTCCCCAGACCGCTACCCAGGGGTTGCTGGAAGAGATCTTGTCCGAGATGCAGGTCATTCGTCAGCTGCTCGAATCGGGCGGGGTTCCGTCGTCTTCGCCGGACTGATTGCTCGGGATGGATGCTTTGTTAGATGCTTTGTTAAGGGCCATCGTCTTCGCTGGTTTTGAGGCCTGAGCTTGGGCTGGTAGGGATGCCGCTGGAGCTTGGGTCTCGATGCTGTTTATATCGCTCGGTTGAGAGAGTTATAAATTCGTAATCTCACCCCTTCCCATTCAGGGCAAGCCTGTTAGGATGAGGGTAAGTTCCTGCTTGCAGGAATATCCCATTGATGAACTCTGTCTCGACATTAGCTCTTTAGGGGCTAGGCAAAGTGGAGCGTGTTCAAATACTGAGTTACTGACAACTTCTATGGATTCCAGTGGCCATTCGGCTGAGTCTGATGGAAACCCTCACCCCAAGGTGATTGATTTTCTGGGCGTTTCGATCGCGATCCTGACGTTGATACTCCCGGTCTACACTATTTCTCTCTATTCTTCTCCAGTCTCTCCTGGTCTTTTGATTGGCCGGACTGGTTTGAAGGATGTTTCGGCAGGGCAGGCTCCATTATCACCTGGTTTTCCTAAAGAGAATACTGGCAAAAGATTTTAGTGAGTTTGCATCAGCTCGAAACTTGCTGCTGCCAAGCTCCGCTCCACTGTAAAATGCTTAATCGGAGTGCTGATTGTTTGGGCTGTACTTAGTCGGTGCAGCTCAGGTGGTCAGCACTTTGTAACGATGACATTTAGCAGTTTGGAGACGCCCCGTGGACCTATCCCGCATTCCTGCCCAGCCAAAGCCAGGTCTGGTGAACGTCCTGATTGAGATTCCTGCTGGCAGCAAGAATAAGTACGAGTTTGATAAGGACCTGAACGCCTTTGCGCTCGATCGTGTCCTCTACGCCTCCGTGCATTATACCTGTGACTATGGTTTCATCCCCAACACCCTGGCTGATGATGGTGACCCATTGGACGGCATGGTGATGATGGATCAGCCCACATTCCCTGGCTGTGTCATTGCCGCTCGCCCCATTGGCATGCTGGAAATGATCGACGGTGGCGATCGCGACGAGAAGATTCTCTGCGTGCCTGCTAAAGATCCTCGCTATGCTGAAATTAATTCCATTAAGGACATCGCTCCCCACCGCCTAGAGGAAATTGCTGAATTCTTCCGTACTTATAAGAATCTAGAAAAGAAGGAAACGGAGATTTTGGGCTGGAAGGATGTCGACCAGGTTGCGCCACTGGTTGAGGAATGTGTCAAAGCATTCAAGTAATCCGGTTAATCCGGTCCGCTTGACAGCAAAGGGCTAGCTCCTTGAGCCATGTCTGAGTTGTTGGGTCTGCTTAGGGCCTGTTTGCTTATGGCCCGTCTGTGGTGTCTGATTGTACGGACAATACAGACGGGCTTTAGGTTTTGGGCTATATTTTTGGAGATTTGATTCGATTCTCCGGAGTATCTTGCACGTGTCGGAATGGGAACCAGTAGAAAGCAGCATCTCCAAAGAAGCGACTCCCCGTGATGCACATCTTTTGTCGTCCCATCCCGTTGTCACGTCTCACCCCACAGATGGATCGGCTCCGATGGAAAGGAGGCAGTCCCCAATGTCTTCCCGGCAATCCAGTTTGAGACCTCATCGAAAGTCCGTGCCCTTGCCTGCTCAAGCGAGACTGTCTGTTCAATGCTGGGGGGTCTGTGGCGAAATCCCCTCTTTGCAGTCTCGGGAATATGGCGGGAATACAAGCTGTGTGGAAGTAAGGATTGCTGACCAACGAATTATTTTTGATGCCGGGACGGGGCTATCTGTTTTGGGTCAGGCGTTGACCCATCATGCGGAGCCGAGCGTGTCCTTCAATGGACATATTTTTTTGAGTTTGTCTCAGTGGGGGCGTACCCAGGGTCTGTCCTTCTTTCAGCCTGCCTTTGACCCGCACAATCGGCTGAGTGTCTATGGTCCTGTGGCGATTACGGGAGCCTCCATTAAGCATCAGCTCATGGATCAAATGCGCTTGCCGCTTTCCGCGATCTCTTTGCGAGAGATGCGAGCAATATTGGCATTCCACGATGTTGCACCAGCGACATGCATCAGTTTGCCTGTTCAGACTGATTTGAATCAGACGACACCCTTGGTCCAACCTGGGGCGATCCAGGTGGAAGCCCATATGATTAACCCTCAGATTCAAGCGATGGGTTACCGTTTAAGTTGGCGGGGGTTGAAGGTTGTCTATGGCACAGCTTTTGATCTGAATGACGAACGCAGCGTTCAGTCCCTTTTGCACCTGAGTCAATCCGCTGATCTGTTGATCTTTGGAGCGGCTGATGTGAGTCGGCATTTGCGATCGCCTCTGCATCCAGCGATGGTCGAAGCAGAGTACCTACAGCTCCTGGAACGCCTGAAACCCACGGGGGTTCGACAAGTGCTCATCACCCGCCATCCGCCACTCTGCGCCGATCAGCAACTCCAGGCCCTAGAGACGCTGCTGCATCAGCAGAACCCGAGGGTTTCGCTGGCTCGTGAGAACACTGTCATTCAGCTTCATCCATGACTGCATCCTTCGACACAATTGTGATTGGCAGCGGCATCGGTGGTTTGGTCGCGGCGAGTCTCTTGGCTCAGTCGGGGCAGCGAGTGCTGGTCTGTGAAAGCCACGGGATTCCTGGCGGCGCAGCCCACAGTTTCTCGCGCCAGGGATTTACGTTTGATTCAGGACCGTCGTTCTACTGTGGCTTGGGCGGTGGATTTGAGGGACGTTCTTCGCTGAATCCCTTGACTCAGGTCCTAGAGCGACTGGGGGAAACCCTGGACACGGTGGTGTACGACCCGCTGGGGCATTATCACTTTCCGGATTGTTCCGGTGCCCTTGGTTTTCAAGGTGATCAGACTTTTCCGGTGTATTGCAAACTCGATCGCTATCGAGCAGCCCTTGCCCAGGTCACGCCAGCAGGGGCCAAGCAGTTTGCGCAGTTCGAGCAACGCATGTTGAAGCTCTATGGAGCCCTGAAGGATGTCTCCGTGATTGACGTGCGGCCTGACCCCATGGGGGTTGCGTCGTTGTTGGGTAAGCATCCGTTGGGGATGCTGAAACTGCTGCTGCAACTGCCCATGGTGCAGAAGTCCGTGGGGCAGGTGATGGATGCAACGGTGTCGGACCCATGGGTACGGCGGCTGATTGATCTGGAATGTTTTTTGCTGTCGGGCCTCAATGCCCATGGCACGATCGCACCAGAAGTAGCGTTCATGTTGGGTGAGCGCACGACGACGCCGATTGACTATCCCATCGGGGGCAGCGGCGCGATTATCAAGGCTTTGGTGCGGGGGTTGGAGCGCTTTGGTGGGACGCTGCGGCTGAATGCCCATGTGCGGGAGATTGTCTTGGGGGGTGAGCAGGCGGTCGGTGTCCAGTTACGCAATGGGGAGGTGATTCGGGGCGATCGCATCATTTCCAATGCCACCCGCTGGGACACCTTCGGCAAGCTGTTGCCGGAGCGCGCGGAATCAACTGCCCTCCAGAACCAAATTGACCAGGCGAAACAGCAGGCGATCGCCACCCCCGCCGTCGAAAGTTTTATGCACCTGCACCTCGGCATCCGCAGTGAAGGACTGGAGCATCTGACTGGGCATCACGTCGTCGTCCACCGCGACGATCAGCCCGTTACGGTTCCAGGCAACACCTGCATGATTTCGATTCCGTCGGTATGGGATCCAAACCTAGCTCCGGAGGGACACCATGTGGTTCATTCCTACACGCTGGAGCCCTATGTGGGCTGGGAGCGAGATGAAAACTATGCATCGAAGAAGAAGCAGAAGGCAGAAGTACTATATCGAGCGCTGGAACGGGTGATTCCCGATGTGCGATCGCGCGTCACGGTAGAACTCATCGGTACACCGCTCACCCATGCGCGCTATCTGCGCCGATACCAGGGCAGCTATGGTCCGGCGATTGCGGCGGGCAAAGGTACGTTCCCTGGCCCAAAAACACCGATCAAAAATCTCTACTGCGTCGGCGATAGCAGCTTACCGGGGATTGGGGTGCCCGCCGTGGCGGCATCAGGGATTTTCTGTGCGAATATGCTGAAGAATTAAGCCAAAGATCGATGGAGCCCCCGATGGACCTCAAGCCCCTGATTCGTGACATTCCTGATTTTCCTAAGCCAGGCATTTTGTTTCGGGACATCACGACGCTGCTGCAAAATCCCGCAGGCATGACCTATTGCATCGATCAGCTCTCGGAGCAATGTGCGGCGCTGGAGCCGGATTACATTGTGGGCATCGAGTCACGGGGGTTCATTTTTGGCATGCCGGTGGCCTGCAAGCTCAATCGTGGCTTTGTGCCGATTCGCAAGCCGGGTAAGCTGCCTGCGGCAGTCCATGCGGTGGAGTATGAGCTGGAATACGGTAGCGATCGCATCGAAATGCACCGGGATGCCTTTTCAACCGGAAGTCGAGTGTTGATCATTGATGA
>CALIJJ010000240.1 GCA_938017515.1 uncultured Pseudanabaenaceae cyanobacterium | reverse complement strand
GGGGTTGGATTCTTTGACCAGGGCCCCGTAGCCGAGGAAGCCGCCGACGATCAGCAGCAGCGCCAGCAGGATGGCGAAGACTGGCTTGAGGATGAAGAACTGCTCCAATGCCGAAGCCTTAACCCTCATGGGCGCAGGGGGAGTCGGCGGCGTGCTGTCGGTGGAATTCATGGGGAATCAATCAACAAATTGATATTGGCTTGGGCAGAAATTCAAAGGTAGGTTGGGTAGAGCGAAGCGAAACCCAACGGAGCAGGGGGGCTTGAGCCTGTTGGGTTTCATACTTCAACCCAACCTACGAAGCTTATGGAACAAGGGATTCACCGACCACGCGAACGGGGGTCTCGTCCACCAAGCGCGTCTGTCCTTCGGTTACGACCTTCTCTCCGGCGCGAACACCCGCCAAAACCTGTTGCTCGTTGAGCCCTGCGATGCCCAGTTTCACGGGACGCTGTTCGACCATGCCATCGACCACCACAAACACATAGGGCCGACGATCGCGCAGGACCACCGCATTGGGCGGTACCGTTACGGCCCCCTCTACCGTTGAAGTCGCAACAAAGGCCGTGACGCGATCGCCATGCTGCAACTTCTCAGCCCCCTGACCCACGGCCACCGTCGTTTCCCGCGTGCGCAAGCCTGGGTTGACCGAAGGCGTCACTGCGACGACGGTTCCGCTGGCTTCTGCCAGGTCCACCAGAGACAGCTTGCTGAGATCTCCGAAGGCTTCCACATTCAGGGACGCTGCCGTGATGTTTTGACCCTTGAGCAGATAGGCGGATTGACCGATTTCAACGCGATCGCCCCCCTCCGCAGACAGCGCCAAACTGGCCTCTAGATTCGTCGGGTCCACCAATACGATCGGCACCGTACTGGCCCCCGTGGCATCGTTGGGGTCGAGCTGGGACGTTCCGTCGAGGGAGGGTTCGTAGCGCTCACCCAACCGCAGATTCACGAACGAGACAATCCCATCGAAGGGCGCATACAGATTGGTATCTTCCAGGGCGACGTTTGCCTGGACGATGCCGGTCTCTGCCGTGGCCACCCGTGCCTTCGTGGCGCTGAGCTGTTCCTGGGCCGCCAGCACCTGGGCTTGGGCTGCCTTCACCTGGGACTGCGCAGCCTGCACCTGGCCTTGGGCCGATGTGACCCGCGCTTCTGAGGCCGCGAGGTTAGAGCGTTCGCTGGCGACGGTGTTGCGGCGCGTGTCCAGGTTGCTGGCGGGAATGACGCCATCCGCGTAGAGGGACTCGTCGCGCTCAAGCTCGGTTTGTGCCAGGGTCAGGGAGGAGCGATCGCGGCGTACCTGGGCTTCAGCCTCCTGCACCTGGGCCTGGGCCTGGACTTCCTGAGACTGGGCCTGGGCCACTTGGGCCTGCTGGGCTGCCACCTGGGCCTGCTGGGCCGCGACTTGTTCCTGGGCTTCGATCACGGCGGCACGGGCGCGTTGCAGTTCGGCCTGGAGATTGCGATCGTCGATGGTGGCTAGGAGTTGCCCCTTACGGACGCGATCGCCTGCCCGCAGCACCCCGCCATCCTCACCGGAGGCAATGAATGTCACTTTGCCCGAGCGATCGAAGCTCAAGTTACGGAACTGGCTGGCCTGAACCAGACCACTACCGGAGATAAATTCCCGCAGGGTGGTGATTTGGGCGGTGGCGGTGCGGACGGAGAGGGGGGTGACCTCGGGGGCCGTCTCGGTTTCCGGAGCTTTGGCGGCTTGCTGTTGGCTGACCGCTCTGAGCGCGATCGCTCCCAGGAGTCCCACCACGGGCAAAATCCAGCCGTAGCGCTTCAGCCAGCTCCAGCGAGTGGCCTGCTGCTGCCGGTGGTGAAGCGAGGAGACGTCGCGCTCGAAGGCCTCTATCTCGGCGCTATGGCTCGCCTGGATTTCAGCGTTCTGGTTTTCGTCGGGAAGCTGCGGATGGTTGGAGTCGAGGTCCGAGGAAGACTGCGGAGGCATGCGCTGGTGGGTGAGAAGGGGAATGAGCCATGAATGAGATGACTTCTTTACACATTGTCATATATCTCAGCCGAAACCGCCGCTTCTAGGGATGCATTTCTGGTAGAAGCTCGTTTAGGCAGGGGCCAGGAGAGACGTTACAAATGCTGCTGGACCTGGGGAGGAACCCCGGCCTCAGGCTATTATTGTGGGCCAGACAAAAATTTAGTCTGCTCCCATTGACTGCAAGTGGACCGACGCTATGTCTTCTTCAACGCCCTCCTTTGTTGCCCAAATTGCCCAGGAGCTGAACCTCAAGCCCCACCAAGTGCAGAGTGCCCTGGAGTTGTTTGGCGAGGGGGCGACGATTCCCTTTGTGGCCCGCTATCGCAAGGAGCGCACCGGGGAGCTGGACGAGACAGAGCTGCGGCAGATTCAGGAGCGCCATGGCTATCTGACGGAGCTGTATGACCGCAAGCAGACAATTCTGAAGGCGATCGCCGACCAGGACAAACTCACCCCCGAACTCCAGGCGAAAATCGAAGCCTGTGACCAAAAAACAGACCTGGAAGACCTCTATCTGCCCTACAAACCCAAGCGCCGCACCAAGGCGACGATGGCTCGAGAGAAAGGGCTGGAGCCGCTGGCTAACTGGATTGAGGCATTGAATACGGTTCAGTCGCCCAGGGGCGATCTTGATGCTGAAGCGGCAAAGTATATCGACGGCGAAAAGGGCGTGGAAACGGCAGAAGCAGCGCTCCAAGGCGCAGCGGACATCCTGGCTGAGGCTGTGGCCGAGCGAGCGGAACTGCGGGCCTGGGTGCGGGAGTTTTTGCTGCGGGATGGGGTGTTTGCCTCCAAAATCAAGAAGGACCACCCCGAAGGCACGACCAAGTTTGAGACCTATCGCAACTATCAGCGCAGCATCAAATCCATTGCGTCCCACAACCTGCTGGCGCTGCTGCGGGGCCAAACCGAAGGTATTCTCAGCTTTAGTCTCGACTTTGACGAAGATACGGTGCTCTACGAAATTGAAAGCCAAACCGTTCGTACCAAAAACACCGCCGTTCGCAGCTTCTACCAAACGCTGATTCGCGATGCCTTCAAGCGGCTGATGAAAAATACGTTGGTGAATGGCATCATTGCTGAGAAGAAGGAATGGGCGGATATTGAGTCGATTAAAACCTTTGAGGCCAACCTGCGTGACCTGCTGCTGTCGGCTCCGGCGGGCATGAAGCCGACGCTGGCGATTGACCCCGGTTTCCGCACGGGCTGCAAGGTGGCGGTGATTGACCAGACG
>CALIJJ010000239.1 GCA_938017515.1 uncultured Pseudanabaenaceae cyanobacterium | reverse complement strand
ATAGGGCTTCAGTAGCTCTTGCAACTGCACCATCGCCACCTTAATGATGTCCGCACTCGACCCCTGAATCGGTGCATTCGCCGCCGCCCGCAACGTCGCTGCATCAAAGCCCCGTAGCTTCACCTTACTCATATCCACCGTGCTCGGATCCTGTCCCCGGAACGCTTGCAGACTGCCACTTTGGAAATCCACATAGCGGCGGCGACCCAGAATCGTGGTGACATAGCCCTGGGCGATCGCCTCCTGCTCCATGCGCTGGAGATAGCCGAAAACCTTGGGGTAGCGATCGCGGAACCGATCCAAAAAGCCCTTCGCCTCCCCGTAACTCACCCCCGTCTCCCGCGCAAACCGATGGGCACCCATGCCATAGATCACACCGAAGTTGATGATCTTGCCCAGCCGCCGCTCTTCCTTCGTAATTTCCTCCTTATCCAACAGCAGCTTCGCCGTCAGCCCATGGACATCATCGCCATTGCTGTAGGCATCGATCAAAATCTCCTCCTGACTCAGGTGCGTCAGAATGCGCAGCTCCACCTGGGAATAGTCCGCCGCCGCCAGAATCCAGCCCTCTTTCGGGATAAATGCCTTGCGGATCTGACGACTAAAGGCCGTGCGGATGGGAATGTTTTGCAGATTCGGATTCGACGACGATAGCCGCCCCGTAGACGTCACCGCCTGGTTAAAGTCCGTATGCACCCGCCCCGTTTCCTTACGCACCAGCTTCGGTAGCTTATCCACATAGGTCGATTTCAGCTTCGCCAGCGTCCGATGCTCGATAATGCAGTCGATGATCGGGTGGTCACCCTGAAGCTTCTCCAGTACCGCAGCATTCGTGGAAAAGCCCGTTTTGGTTTTGCTGGCCTTCTTCGTATCTAGCCCAAGTTTGTCAAACAACAACGCACTGAGCTGCTTGGGTGAGGCCAGATTAAACGTCTCCCCAGCCAAATCATAGGCCGTGGTTTCAATCCCCTTCAGGTCCGCAGCCAGACTCTTGGCAAAGTCCTGGAGATAAGCAGTATCAATGCGAATGCCCTGATCCTCCATCTCCGCCAGCACCGGCTCCAGCGGCAGTTCCACATCCAGCAACAGCTTAGAAATATCCGAGAGTTTCTCCAGTTCCTCCCGCAGCTTAGGGACAAGGCAAAAAGTCGCATATACATCCATACCGCAGTACTCCGCCACGGTGGGGACGTCGAGGTCGGCGATCGTTTGCCCTTTGCCAATATCCAGTTGGTCATACTGCTGCGAAGAAAAGCCCAAATAGCGCTGGGCAATGTTCTCTAGCTTGTGGCTTTCCTCCGGGTTGATCAGATAGCTGGCCAACATCGTGTCAAACACCACACCCTTTAGCTCAATTCCCTGGTGCTTCAGAATCAGGCGATCGAACTTGGCATTTTGCAGCGACTTCGGATAGTCCGCACTCTCTATAATGGGCCGCAACGCATCCAACGTCGGCAACAGCTCCAAATTGACACTGCCCAGGGTTGTATGACCCAGCGGAATATAGGCCGCATCCGCCGGACTCGCCCCCCAGCAGCACCCAATCCCCACCAGTTCAGCATCACGCGGATCCAGTGCCGTGGTCTCCGTATCCCAGGCCACGGGAACAGCGGTATCAGTGTAGCCTTTCAGTTGCTCAATCAACGCTGCCAGCTTTTCAGGGGTATCCACCACCTGGGGCTTCAGTTCAACGGTGACCCGTTTGTCGAGTGCCTCTGCTGTTTCTTCGGGAGAGAAGAAATCCAGCTCAGGATCGACCGCGGGCATTTTGGCGAGTTTTGGCTTCTTCTTCGTCGGTTCCTCGAGCTGCAGGGGCGCCCCACCAAAGTGTTCCTGGAGCTGCTGGAGCTGGCTTTTGAACTTGTGCAGCTCTAGTTTTTCGAGCAGGGGCTGCACGCGTTCGGGGTCAAACCCTTTGAGCTGACAATCCTCCAGCTTGAAGTTTTCGACATTCTCTTCCAGGGGCACATCAGTCGGAATCGCGGCCAACCACTGAGAATGGTAGGCCTTCTCGCGATCGGCAGTCAGCTTTTTTCGCACCGCAGGCTTTAGCTCATCCGGCGTTTGCTCAAGTGCTTCGTAGATCGCATCTAGTGTTGGATACTGCGTCAGCAAGGTCACGGCTGTCTTTTGACCGATGCCCTTTACGCCGGGAATGTTATCGGAAGCATCGCCACAGAGGGCTTTGAAGTCCACCACCTGCTCCGGTGGGATGCCCATTTTCTCGACAACGTCCTGGGCGTGGTATTCCTTGACGCTGCTGCCCCGGGCACCTCGGCCAAAGGAGGTACTCATATATAGGATGCTGATCTGCTTGTCGGCATCGATCAGCTGGAAGAGATCGCGATCGCCGCTCAAGATCTTGACCCGATACCCCGCCTCACTACCCCGATTCGCCAACGTCCCGAGGACATCATCCGCCTCAAAGCCCTTCACCACAAAGATTGGGAAGTCCATCGCCCGCATCAGTTCAGTCAGATTATCCACATCCGGGCGGAAGTCTTCCGGGGGCGCATCGCGATTCGCCTTATAGGTCTCGTCCTTTTCATGGCGAAAACTCGGACCCCCCAGGTCAAAAGCCAGAGCGACCGCATCGGGCTTTTCATAGCCCACGGTGTCGAGCAGCGACTTAGTAAAACCAAAACATACGCTGGTGGGAATACCCGTTGAGGTACGCAGGCCACCATCACGACCATTGGCAAAGGCGTAATAGGCGCGGAAGGCGAGGGAGTGGCCATCCACGAGCAGGAGAGTGGGGGAGTCAGTCTGATTCGTCATGCTCCCATTGTATAAAAATACTGAACTCATATGAAGCAGGAAAAGCCTGATGCGCTATGGCTTTCCGGGTATTTACTTTTGTCTACTTTTGTAGATATAAACGCCAAGTGAAAACACCGAATTTATGTGGCCACTCCCCCAATCGGGTAGCTAGTATTTATACACAAGGTTACGCATTCCACGGTTAAGCCTTGCCAAGATTCTCAGGGTTTTTGCAGCGTTGTGGTTGGGTTTAGCCCAGCAGTTTCGTTGACAAGCCCAGACGAGCTGAACTTGTTTCAGCACAGGGTGCATATACCTCATGGCAGTAGTAGTCAGTCGCATCTTCTCCAAACCGTACTTTCTACTGGCTTAAGGTCCCTCCTACACAATGGCAATGAATACTTCTCTCAAGAACCTCCTCAAAGGTTCCCTCGTTGGTGCGGGTTTGGCTGTTTGTGCCGCCGCTCCTGCCCAGGCTGCTGGCTTTTCCCAGTTCACGTTCGATACATACACCGATTTCAGTGGTGATGCAACAACGGACATCATGCTGCAATCGGTGACAACCATGGGCGGCACCAGCATTAGCAATTTCAACCTCGTCAATGACGCCAACATTGTTGCCAACACCATCAGCACTGGCAGCCAGCTTGGCCCTGGCAGCAGTGATGCAGGCGATAATGCAGGCGGCACCGTCAATGAACTGCCTGATAATGCAGATATCGTTGCCTCTCTGGGCAACCTCAATCTCAACAACATCATTGACACCGAAGATAAGAAAGGCAAGTCTATCTTTGATGTGACCTTCGACAGCCCTGTCAATACATTCTTCCTCTTCGAGCGCGGTCTCAATAGTGACCTGCACGTTGAAGCACTAGATAGCTTGGGCAATGTCATCGCAGACACTGCGTTTGAAATTACCCGCGACCTCTGGACCGATGCAGGCTATCAAATCGACACCACTGAGATCACTGCGGCTCAAAATGTTGGTTCCTA
>CALIJJ010000238.1 GCA_938017515.1 uncultured Pseudanabaenaceae cyanobacterium | reverse complement strand
GGGCCTCGTTCCGATGCTGTTGATTACCGGCGGTCTGCTCCTGTTCTGGCTAGGAGCCGGAGCCTTGCTGATTTGTCAGCGGCACCGTCAAGAGATGCGTTCGGCCCATTAAAACCACGCATCACCATCCAATCGAATGTTAAGGGTCGGGGAGGCTATGGCTTTCTCGGCCTTTACTTTCTCGGCCTTTGCCTTCTCGACCTTTGCCTTCTCGATCTAGGATATGGCTCCGACAAAATCATGAACCCGCTATGCTGATGAATCAGCAAGCGCTTGTGCAAGGGTTTGCAGCAACGTTTCAAATTGAAAGGGCTTCCGCAGATAGGCTCTAGCACCAAGGGCCAGGAGCTGTTCCAGCTGTCGCTCATCAGAAGCGGCTGTCATGACAACCACAGGAAGCATTGCTTGACTCCCATTGACTTGTTTCTCCCGTAACCGTTGAAGAACCTCCCAACCGCTGAGCGTCGGTAACCCCAAATCCAGCAACATGCCATCGAACCGTTCCTGCTCCAGCCGTTCTAGCGCCTCAGCCCCATCACCCACAATTTCAGTGACCATTCCCTGCCTTTGCAGTCCCTTAGCGACAAACTGGGCAATTCGTTTCTCATCCTCAACGATCAGAATACGTGCCATAGTGCGGAGAAACAGTCCTCAAGGAGAATGGCTTAGCCGGGGGCCTGGAGTAACGACTAAGTCTTCCTATTATGGAACTCTTATCAGTAGGTTAGGGTGAGAATATTCTCATCCAAACCCAGAAGCTAAGATTGACAGAGCGTCAAACCTACGACATCGAAAGCTGAAAACAATACCCCTGACCCCTCACCGTTTTAATACAGGAACTGCCCAGCTTCTTGCGTAAATACCCAACGTAAACATCGACGATATTTGAGCCTGGATCGTAGTCATATCCCCAAACTCGATTCAAGATCTGCTCTCGACTGAGGACTTGGCCTTCGTTTTGAAAAAAGAGTTCCGCCAAAGTGAACTCGCGCGAAGGTAGTTCAATCCACTTGCCCTGAACCTTGACCTGACGCGATCGCAAATCCAGCTGCATCAAACCGTTACCCAGAGTCGTTGGCTGTGCCTGAGCTTTGCTCACCGAGCGATCGCGCAGGCGTGCTTTGATCCGAACCAGCAATTCTTCAAACCGAAAGGGCTTCGTCAAATAGTCGTCAGCGCCCCCTTCAAACCCCGCAACCTTGTCATCCAGGTCATCTCGAGCGGTCAAAATCACAATGGGAATCTCAATCCCCTGACCTCGCAACGACTCCAAAAGCTCTAAACCATCTTGGTCGGGTAGACCCAAGTCCAAAATAATCAGCGAAAAATCGCCTGTCAGCGCCAGTCCTGTGGCAGTTTTTCCATCACCTGCAATTGCAACTGTGAAGCCATTGGAACGCAATCCTTTCTCCACGAAAGAGGCGATGCGTTCTTCATCTTCAATCAACAGGAGATGAGTCATAAAGCTATCGTGATGCATCTGAGGGATGGGGCCCTTTGAGCGGAAGAACCAGGGTAAATTTAGCCCCTTGATTCATCTCGCTCACGAGTTCAGTATAGCCGCCATGGGACTCAGCGATCGCGCGTACAATCGCCAGACCCAGACCAGAGCCCTCGGCCCGAGAGCGATGGGCGGTACGCGCAAACCGTTCAAAAATACGCTCCTGGTCTTCCGGTGCAATCCCGTCCCCCGTATCCCGCACCCAGAGATGAAGGTTTTGCCCCTGTTGACGGCAGCCCAGACTAATGCGATCGGCAACAGCAGTATGGTGCACAGCATTTTGCACCAGATTGAGCACAGCTTCGGTGAGACGCTGGCGATCGCCTCGAAAGGTCACCGCAGCCACCTCATCCAGCTGCCATTTCCGTTCTGCCATGGCCTGAACTTTGACATAGAGTTCCTCGATCAACTGGTTGGTCGCAAGGGGCTGGAGTTGCAAAAAATCGGGACGCTCACTTTTAGCCAGCAAAATCAGTTCATCCACCAGACGACTCATGCGATCGAGTTCATCAATCACAAGGTCACGGGTTTCAGAAACCTCCTGGGAGTTGTCCGATTCCATCAATTCCAGATGTCCCCGAATAATCGTAATGGGGGTTCGTAATTCATGACCCGCATCATTCAAGAGATCACGCTGGGTCTGAAAAGCAGCTTCCAGCCGCTCCATCATGTCGTTAAAGGTCTGCCCGAGGTTGGCCAATTCGCCTCGACCCTGCACCGAAATCCGTTGGCTCAGATCAGACTCGCTAATTTGACGCACCGCTGTAGACAGCAATCGCAATGGAGAAAGCACGCGCCCCGCAAACCACCAGCCCAAGCCCAACGAGATAAAAGCAAGGCTAGAGATCACCAGAATGGCCTCCCGCAGAGACTCTAGGACCTCCCGGCGTTCGCCTTCAGTTGCATGAACAATGATAAGCTGTCCCAGAACGCGATCGCCAAATTGGACGGGTTTGATCCGATAAATCACATCACCCAATTCTCGATTCTTAATTGACAGCACCCCTTCTAAGGGATCTTGAATCTGTCTGAGTTCTTCAAAAAGAGGTTCCCCCGGTCTCAGATCTGCGGGCAACCCAGAAGGGCTAGAACGATAAAACCGTCCGTTTATTTTAGCAATCAAAAAGGTGTCGTCTTCAGGGACACGGCGCATTAAAAAGATGTCGATAAAGGTCTTAAATTCTTCAGCATTAGAAGGTTTTAAGGTGAATCTTGCTCGATTTTCCTCCTGCTGTAAGCGCTGAATATTGACCTGATCCAGCGGCTGAAGCCGACCGGCCCGAAAGTCACGAAAGGCTTCGACCTCTTCGTCCAAATCTTCCAGTACCCGAGCATCCACTTGCGCAAAAAGCCGGTAGCGCATCAACGGCAGTGCCAGACCCACAAGCCCCAGCAGTAGGAGTGCATACCAGAGCAAAATCCGTGTTCTGGCTTCCCAGAACCAATTTCGAACGGGATTAGGACGAGACTGGACGGAGTCAGCGGAATGAGACAGCGCAGCCATAGATTCTCACAGTTTTCCATTCAGCAGCAGTATAGACAGTCTTGAGGCTCAAGAGTTCCCCAATAAAGATGAGAGTCTTTTCATCCAATTTTCATGTGCTCAGATTAAAAATTTGTCAGAGTAATGATGAAGATCAGCGACGGATAGTCACCTGCTAACTCCATCTTTCTTGTACCAGCACGGTTGCACGATGATTCCCTCCCGCTTCTGCTTCCCTGTTTTCAGACTATTTCCCGTTGATTAGTCAATGAGTCAGACCATCGTCATGTGGGGCAACTACTATGAAAACACTGCTGTTTTACTGCCAACATATTTTGGGAATGGGCCAGCTCGTGCGCAGCATGGCGATCGCCCAAGGACTCACCTCAGACTTCAAGGTTTACTTGGTGAATGGGGGAGAAACAATTCAGGATTTGCCTATGCCTGAGGGGATTGAGCTAATCAATCTGCCTGCCATCAAAACGGACCCAAAACGCCGGAAGCTTCAGGTCCCGAAAGGCTTTGCGGATATAGATGCAGCCTTGGCATATCGGCGCGATCGCCTGCTGGAACTGTGCGATCGCATTCGCCCCAGTGTGGTCATGGTGGAGCGCTTTCCCTTTGGTCGCCGTCGCTTTTCGGCAGAGCTGATTCCCCTGCTGGAACGAGCCAAAGCAATGGGAGCCAAAACATGTTGTAGCCTGCGCAACATCGTGATGACCCAGCAAAAGCAGCACCGGCATGAGATCAAGGTTTGTAAGCTGATGAATCGCTATTTTGATCAGCTGCTGATCCATGCCGATCCAAAGTTTATTCCACTAGAACAGAGCTTTTCGCGCGTTACGGATCTAGACTGTGAGGTTCATTACACGGGTTACGTTGTACCGGATACCGGTCATCAGTTTGAGCCTCCCCACAACACAGCCAGAGCCCAAGGCTCTAGCCATCATTCCCTATCAGATGCCGACACATCCCCTACGATCGTGGTGAGTATCGGCAGTGGACGACGCGGCCATGAACTGCTCGATGCGGTCGCCCAGGCCAGCCAATTACTGGAGGATAAACTGCCTCACCGCATTCAGATCTTTACAGGGCCATCGGCTCCGCTGTCCGTTTACCGACGGCTGATGGCGATTGCTCAGCAACAGCCCAATCTGGAAGTGCAGCGTGAGAGCCCCGACCTGCTCCAGCTCATGGCTCAGGCCGATCTCTCCATCAGCCTGGCGGGCTACAACACAACGCTTAATGTGCTGAAAACGGGTGTTCGAACCATGCTACTCCCCCGTACAGATCATGGTGATCAGCAGTACCTACGCTCCCATCGGCTCAAAAGCTTAGGAGTGGCCCAAGTCATTCATCCCGATGACCTCACGCCCAAAGATATGGCATTCAAAATCATCAGTGCACTGCACCACAGACCCAATCGCCATTATTTCCACCTGCGCGGCGTTGAAATCACTGCGGCTCGACTGAATACCCTTGTGGAGCCATCAGTTCCGCTCTGCGCCTGAGTCCAAACAAAATAGACCGCTCTATTTCCAACCGGAAACGGATAATTGACTCTTTCTGCCGGATTGATGCTATTCCTTTGCAACAGCGATGAATTCATTGACGAACCTCCCGATGACAGACGGTGCGGTAGAGCGCAAACTTGTCGCGGTTCTGTATGCCGATGTAGCTGACTACACTCGGTTAACGAGCCAGGATGAAGTCGGTACGCATCAGCTCGTGATGTCCGTGCTGGATCACACCAGTGACACCATTAAAAGCAGCGGCGGAACGGTACTGCGATACGCAGGGGATGCCATTCTGGCTGAGTTTCAGAGCATGGTTGCAGCAACCACGGCAGCGATCACCATTCAAAACGAATTGTTTGCACGCAATCTCGATCAGCCTGACGACGAGAAAGTTCAGATACGCATCGGACTGAACCTTGGAGAAGTCATGCAGGATCGTGGCGAGATTTTCGGTGACGGTGTTAATCTTGCCGCACGCCTGGAGGCTATCGCCTCGCCGGGTGGCGTATGCATTTCCTCAGTGGTTCAGGAGCAAATCGATGGCAAGCTCGATGTCAACTTTGAGGATGGTGGCGAAGAAACGTTAAAAAATATTGAAAGCCCGGTACAAGTCTATCGATGGCACCCTGAGCAATCCGCCCAACAAGGTGCGATTCCACAAGACAACGTGAATCAAGACAGACCCTCTATCGCGGTCCTGCCTTTCGACAACCTGAGCAACGATCCCGACCAGGAACATTTCGCCGACGGCATGACCGAGGACCTGATTACCGAACTATCCCGCGAGAAGGATCTATTCGTCATTGCACGCAATTCCTCCTCAGTTTACAAAGGTGAGAAATTCGACATCGCCCAAGTTGCGAAAGACCTCGGGGTACAGTACGTGCTTGAAGGCAGTGTACGCAAGTCGGGCAATACAATTCGCCTAAATGCGCAGCTGATCGACGGCAGCAGTAATCGTCATATCTGGGCCGAGCGCTACGATCGCTCGCTCGACAATATTTTTGACGTTCAAGATGACCTGTCGAATACAATCACAAACACCCTGATACGGAAAATCCAGGACAGTTTATTTGAGCGCGCCCTGCGTCAACCGACACAGGATATGGCGGCCTACGATCACTACCTGCGTGGCATGGCTCGGATTTTTCACCTGAAAAAGGAAGATAACGTTCAGACTCAACAGGAGGCCAGGAAAGCCATAGCACTTGATCCAAGGTTTGCCAGAGGCCACATGGTACTGGCACAAGCGCGGATCTACGATTACTGGACAGGCTGTGAAGATAGAGATCTAGCACTCCGTGAGGGGCGTGAAGCGGCCTTGAAAGCCATAGCGTGCGACAGAGAAGACTTTTGGGGCTATACCGCATTGTCCCTAGTGGAGCTTTTTTCGAAAAACCACGAGCTGGCGCTCAGCACCATTGACGACGCGGTCAGGCTAAGTCCGAATAGTGCTGACGCCCGGTCGATTCGTGCCATCATCCTCAATTTTGTCGGCAACCCAGAGGAAGCACTCCAGGAGGCATCTCTGGCCATCCGTCACAACCCCAATCATCCCTGCTGGTATCTGATTGGCCCAGGCTTCGCTCTGTTCATAATGGAGCGTTATCAGGAGGCAGTTCCTTACCTAGAAAAACTGGTGAATGCAGGTGAAGACATAGTTGTATGGAGAACACTACTCGCTTCGACCTACATGGCACTAGGTCGTGATGCGGAGGCCAAAACAGAGGTAACCAGGGCAATGGAACTGATGCCCAACCCAGGCTCTAGCGCTATCCTGTCGTTGATTCCGATCAAAGACAACGAGGTGGCGGAACGTTACGCGAAACTCTTAGGTGCAGCAGGTTGGCACTAACGGAACTGCCACAGGACTTGGATTCACAGGATTTGGATTCATTGTGGGGAAT
>CALIJJ010000237.1 GCA_938017515.1 uncultured Pseudanabaenaceae cyanobacterium | reverse complement strand
CGAGCTGCGGACAGACCGACGTGATTACCGTTGGTGTCGTTGCCACCGAAGGGATTCGCTGCTGCTGCGGTACCTGCTGCCACACCTTGTTCTTGAGTGCGGGCATAGGCGACGGACAGGGCCGTGTTCTCGCCGGGGGTATAGGTCAGCTTGGCGGTGGTGGCATTGGTGCCGCCAAAGAGACCGTCGTTGGTGTCTGCTGCTTCGTCCGTGGGAACGATATGGCTAGCGGCCAAGGCTAGATTCTTGTTCAGGTTCAGCTTGTAGCCAATGCCTGCACCCTCACCGGCTTCGGCGATCGCGGGGTTCGCTTCAAACTGCTCAATAAAGGCATACTGACCCGAGGGAGCGGTTTCCGTGCCCGCAATGGTTTCGATCTCAACACCGTGGGTACCCACCGTCAGTTGACCGGGGCCGAGGTTGCGCTGGTAATACAACTCATCGAGGCTGACGGAGCTGTCGCCCTCATCGTCGTAGGGCGTATCCAGACCATTGAAGCTGTTGCCGTTCTCAAAACGACCTGCGTAACCTTCAATATTGGTCGCCTGTACCTGGGCATGGAGCTTGTCATCGCCGAGAATCTCGCTGTCAAAGCTGAGACGTAGGCGAGCTGCAGCGGTGAGGCCATCCTCGGAATCGTCGCCGGGGCCTGCTTCGCCGCTAAAGACGCTGCCCACATCAGTGACCAGTTCACCGCTGAGCTTAATGCCAGACTGGTTTTCTTCCAGATCTGCGGTGCGTTCTTCTAGATTATCAACGCGGCTACGCAGGGTTGCCAGTTCCGCTTGAAATTCGCTCTGAAGCTGTTGCATTGTGGCCAAATCGTTGGCAGTTACTTCAATCAAACTGTCACGAATTTGTTGATTAATCGTATCGATGCAGCCATTGAGCGCAGCGGCAAATTCATAGCGTGTCATGCTGCGATTGCCACGGAACGTTCCGTCTGGATATCCGGCTAAGCAACCGTAGCGTTCGACCATGCCTTTAACGGCGGTGTAGGCCCAGTCATTGGGGGTCACGTCGCGCAGGTCGTTAACGGATTGAGCACCTTGGGCTAGCGCAGATACTGGCGTGGAGACGATTCCAGCGGTGGTGCCAAGGGTGAGGAGTGCAGCGATCGCGATTTTAGAAGTAAGAGCTTTCATTGAGTTGACCTCGGTGGATGAGCTTTGTTTTGGAGCCTTGTTTGCTCCGTTGCACCCACTGTAAGCAACCCAAACTTGATTCTGAATGTCGCTATGCCACCTCTTTGAGTTGCCTCACGATGGGAACATTTTTGATTGGTCCTAAAGGACTATGTCCAGGTCAATAATCACGGTATATACGTATTTTTTGCTTGAAAAATAAGGCCAATTGATCAAAGTCAAATGATTGGCATATTGAAGGGAACCTAGGACGGATTAGCTGCGTCATCCAAATGCTTAAAATCGATACGAAACGGGTTGATTTATCTCGATTTAAGTTGATGGAATGATTCAAGGGTCAGTGACCTTAGAGAATGAAAGGGGGGATTGAAGGCGTGATTGAAGGGATAATTGAAGGACTGAATCCCATTGCCGCCATGCCCCTGTTTGATGCCTATTCTGCCGATGCCCGTCGTGATGTCGATCTTGACAGGCGTCGCGATGCCCCTGCGACGGCGCGTAACCGGGAGGCGATTCTGGCGGTGCTGCAAGCGGAATTGCCCACCGAAGGTCGAGTCCTAGAGATTTCCAGCGGTACGGGGCAGCATGCCGTGTTCTTTGCTTCCCGGCTGCAACCGCGTTTCTGGCAGCCCAGTGAACCGGACCCAATGCTGCGGGAGAGTATTCGAGCCTGGGCAGCGGCGGAGCCCACGGAGAATCTGCTGCCCCCCCTTGATTTAGATGTGATGCGATCGCCCTGGCCGGTGGAAGGAGAGGCGGAAGCGGCAGAGCAGGGGGAGGCGGCGGCGATCGCCACGTCCGCGATTACGGCGATCGTCAACATTAATATGATCCACATTGCGCCTTGGGAGGCCTGTCTGGCGCTCCTCGCTGGAGCAGGTCGCATTCTCCCTGCCGATGGCCTTCTCTATTTATATGGGCCCTACAAGCGCCAGGGGCAGCACACAGCTTCCAGCAATGCAGCCTTTGACCAATCCCTACGCAGCCGCAATCCAGCTTGGGGCATTCGAGATTTAGAGGCTGTCGTTGAAATAGCGGCGACCCAGCACCTGAACCTGCACCGGATCGTTGAAATGCCAGCTAACAACCTATCTATAATCTTTCGTCGAGCTTAGAAGCACCTACCCCGTGATTGAGAAGCTCAGGCTTTGAGGTGTTCTGATGTCCCTCTGTGTATTTTGCTTCGATCAGTAGAAAAAATAACCTTTCATGCTTGCGTAAAGTCTTCGTAAACGTTACGGATGAATTTATTCTGCATCAGTAATTACCGATAGCCTAAAAATATGGCTCTAAGTCAGGGGCCAGCAGATTCTCATTTGTGGAAAACCCCTGGATTGTCGATGCTTCAAAGATTTCCGATGACGGATTCTAGGAGCTGCATTACAGGGATAATAGGGTAGATGACCTATGGCTGACCTGGAAATTAAGGCAGTATTCGATCTCGATTCGTTATTTGAGGGTCTGGATGACCTTATTCCCCAGCTAATTGACGATGTAGAAGATTTCGTTGATGACGTCAACGACGATATCGACAGCAATAGCAGTAGTCGAAACGATGGTAGTTTGGCAGGTCTCATTTCGGGACTGGTCAACGATGTCACCGACCTAGAGTTTCCCACCTTTTCCAGGGTGAGCTTCGATGAGTCCGACAGTACCAGCGATAAATTTAATTCTATTGCCGATCGTGTTTTTGATTCGATCGACGATATTTTCGACTACACCGAATCCGTAATTGATCTGACCAAAGCGCTGGTCGATGATATTGAGGAGGTAGATATTCCTTTCCTGGAAGATCTCACCGATGATGCCGTTAACGAGGTATTCCAAGACTTTGCTGATTTCACCAGCGATACTGTACAGGATATTTTCGGCGACGGTGTCAATATCTCAACGGATGAGTCGTTGGAACTGTCCATCGGCGGGACTGCCATTGAGATTGTCGATACGGTTGAAGATACGATCGATACGATCTTGACCTCTGACATTTTTGAAGATGTCGAGTCCGCTGTCGATTCTTTGCCTTCCCTGAAACTCACGCTCAGTGCCTCATCAGATACAGCTGATGCAGGCAGTGAGGTACGGGAGTTGATGGCGACGGCAACGGTCACACCTGGAGACAAGGGGGCTGATGGCAAGTCAACGTTCAACACAACATTCTCCTTTGTTCTGTAGTTTATCCCTGAAGTTTATTTTCAGAATTTATTGCTCAGATTGAGCGATCGCCTCTGCGGTGACTTGTAGGGGAGATTGCAGTCTGACAGTTCAAGAAGCGGTATCTCTGGCAGAGATGCCGTTTTTCTTTGTCTGGATAGTTTGGAAACGACCCGTTGCTACCGATGAGTCTGCTGCCACTCCATTAGATTTTTCTTCAAAATAGGGGTAATTCCTAGAGGAAATGATTGTTAAATTGCGATTAGTTAAATCTCTTTGAAAGATTTTTAACTCGGTAAAAATGAGAGGACGAAGAGCCAGATGGCTGAGTTTTTTGTGTCATTAATAAAATAATAAAAATGGCCGATAGCTGGTTCATTTGAAAATTCTTTTCTTAGGCTCTCAGTATATATTCGCAAGGCTTTTTAAGTCTTTCGTGATAGGTAAAGCCGATTGGCTTACATAAAGACTTGATAGAAATCCAAATCAACTTCCTTATTGCCTCGGTGGGATATGGGAGAAGTAGTGAGCGGTGCCTCGTTTGCGTGCGAATAGGGGCTCTATAGATTTATCGGAACTCATCACAGCTCTAAATCAATTTCTATGGCTATTCTTCGCTTTGAAGCTGAGGACCTTCAGCTCTCTAATCTTGCAATACAAGAAAATACATTGGCGTCGGGTGGCCAGCTTGTCAGTCTTTTGAGTGATGAGTCGAGGGGCGATGCTCGCCTCTCCTTGGATTTCTCCGGTCGCTACGATATCTTTTTAGGATTTTATGATCAAGATGAGGGCCGTGGGCAACTCGGTGTCAAGTTGAATGGTGAGACCCTCGACTACTGGGTACTGAATAAAGAGCTAGGAAATGGAATTTCTAGCGATACTTTTATTCGTCGCCCGATTGCGAGCGATCAGAATATTGAGATAGGTCAGATCTTAGAAATTAACGCCTTGGAAGGAAAGACTTCTGAGTCTGTTGCGTTTGATTTCATTGAATTTGTTCCCGTTGGAACGCCTGTGACTCCTCCTGTGCTGCCAGGCCCTGAACCTGAGCCTGAGCCTCCATCAGGCGAGCCGCTGACGGCTCCGGTTCGTTTGGAAGTAGAGGATATGAATTTATCCGTCTACAGCGCAGAGTCCAACAGCATTTCTTCTGGCAATGGTGTGGTGAGTTTGAAGACTCAGCCCGACGGTTCAGTGGGTACAGCCAGCCAGCTTTTGAATCTTCCCACCGGTTATTACGACATTCGTTTGGGGTACGTGGATGAGAATGACGGTGAATCGACCCTAGAGGTGAAGCTAGGGGGCCAGTCAATTTCCACAACAACGCTGGACCAGCAACTGGGTAGCGACTGGATTAGCGCTGGCAACCAAGTCCAGCAAACCATTGCAACGGCTCAGTTGATCGAAGCGGGTGAACTGCTAGAGATTTTGGGCACCTCAGACCTGGGGGAATACGCTCGGGTAGACTTTATTGAGTTCATCCCAGTCGCTGCACCAACAACACCAACACCGCCAGCACCCACTTCCCCGGTGCGCTTGGAAGTCGAAGATATGGCGCTGTCTGTCTACAGCGCAGAATCTAACAGTACTGTCTCCGGCAATGGCATTGTCAGTTTGAAAAGTCAGCCCAATGGCACCGTGGGCACGGCGAGTCAGTCCTTGAATCTTCCGGCTGGCTACTATGACATTCGCTTGGGCTATGTGGATGAGAATGATGGCGAATCAACCCTGGAAGTCAAGCTAGGGGGTGAGTCGATTGCCACAACGATCCTAGACCAGCAGCTGGGGAGTAACTGGATTAGTGCGGGCAACCAAGTACAACGCACCATTGCTTCGGGCCAGTTCATTGAAGCGGGGGCGCTATTAGAGATTTTGGGCACCTCGGATCAGGGGGAGTATGCTCGGGTCGATTTTATTGAGTTTATTCCAGTGGATGCCCCTGTGACGGAGCCCGAACCGGAGCCCGAACCGGAGCCTCCCATCGGTGAGCCCCCTGCAGCTGATGTGGTGCGTCTGGCGGCCAATGCACTCACCCTCGACACCTATCGAGTACAAACCCTGGGCTCTGGCGAGCAAGTGGTGAGCTTAGCTGGAGGAGAAGCCAATGAACAAGGTACTGCGACGACTGACCTGAACTTAAATGGCCGCTATAAGGTTTCCCTGGGCTATTTTGACGAAGCAGACGGCAGCGCCCAAATGTCGGTATCGGTGGGTGATGAGAGGCTGAAGTATTGGGTGCTCAACAGAAGTCTGAGTGGCAATGAACCCAATGCTGGGAACTTCGTTCGCCGTGAGTTTGCTGATGAAGTGGATATCACGCCCGGCACGACCCTAGAGATTTTTGGCTTGGAGAAGGATGGGGATGCTGCGGCTTTCCAATACATCGATTTTGAGAAGGTGGGCGATCTGACTCCCGTGGATCCGCCAGTGGATCCGCCGGTCGATCCTCCGGTTGATCCTCCCGTGGACCCCCCGGTCGATCCTCCCGTGAACCCACCCACAGGGTCTATCATCCTTGAAGCAGAGGACCTGACGCTCAGTACCCACCGGGTACAGTCGGTTGCGGATGCATCTGGTGGCCAAGTGATTAGTTTCGCTGGGGGCAGTGTAGGGGAGCGTGGGACAGCGACCGCCACGTTGAACTTGGATGGTGTGTACGACGTTAAGGTGGGCTACTTCGACGAGAGCGATGGCAGTGCTCAAATGTCGGTCACTTTGGGGGGCGATCGCCTCAAGTACTGGGTCCTAAACCGAAACTTGAGCGGTACGGAGCCCAATGCAGGCAACTTTATTGAGCGGCAGTTGGCTGAGGCGACGATCATCACGCCGGGAACCTCCTTAGAGCTCTATGGCCTGGAAAAGGATGGCGATAGTGCCGCCTTTGACTACATCGAGTTTGTGCCGGTGGACCTCTCCACCCGTCCGGGTCGGTTGGCCTTTGACCAGAGCAGCTACATCACCAACGAAGATGGTACGGCTCAGGTGACCATCGATCGCATTGCGGGCACCGGCGGAACGGTGAGTGCAACGCTCCAGCTCACGGGCAATACGGCGACGGCGAATGTGGACTTTGATGCAACTCCCCTGGCGGTTTCCTTTGCGCCTGGTGAAACGTCCAAGACCATCACAATTCCGCTGGTAAATGATACAACGCCTGAATTCACAGAGCGGTTCGACTTGGCCCTCGTGAATCCTACGGGAGGGGCAACGCTGGGAAGTCAAGCGACAGCGACATTCTCCATCGTGGATGATGAGGTGAGTCTGGAGCCTCGTCTATTCATTGATGCCAATAAGATTGCGGAGATTAATCAGGCACGGTCGATCGCAGGCTCCCACCATCAGCAGGCATTTGCTGCCATGAAGGCCCGCGTTGATCAGAATGACTGGCAGGTCTACGACGAAAATCTTAGCGACGCTAATACCAATTACGCCCGGACTTGGCTCGCCCGAGAAGCGGCGATGATGTATCAACTCACCAATGACCCGAGCTATGCCCAGATTGCCTTTGAGGCGTTGGAGCAGGTCTACACCGAAGGTCGGGTGGGCGATGCCAATCTGGAGTCAACCAAAGGCTTGACCAAGGCCATGGTGGGCCTGGGCTTTGGTATTGCCTATGACTGGGCCGCCAAGGGCTGGACACCGGAGCAGCGCAGCTGGGTCAAGACCAAGATCATCAGCAGCCTGGACGAGTGGCCGAATTTCAGCCACCCCAACGTGCCTCAAAACGGCGGTACGTATCACTCCAACTGGGCAGCGGTGACGCGCGGTGCAGAGACCGTGATGATGTTGGCCGTGGGTGAAGAAGTCAGCCGTGCTGCTCGCTACGACAAGATCAAGAGTGATCTGGAACAGCATATTCTCAATGGTTATGGCCAGTTTGGTTTCAACCAAGAGGGGAATGGCTACCTCACCTACGGCGGTGGTTTCCTCGCCACGGCGGTCAATGCCGTGCGCAGCGTGGGTGACACGGACCTAGATGCGGCATTTGAGTCGAAGGAATTCTGGAAGCTGCCCCTCTACGGTTCGATTTACAGTGCTGAACAGGAGTCCATTCAGTATGGTGTGGGCAACAATCGCTTCAATGCGGAAGGTCTGGAAAGCTTCCTGTTTGCGGATGTTCCGGCGGATCAGTTGGCCTATTACCAGTCCAGCTATGACCGTTATCGCGGCATTGATAACGCTGCCGCTGGGGCCGATAAGTTTGAGGACCGTCGTGCTGCCACCACCTGGTCGTTGATCTACTACCCCACCGACAGTAATGCCGTTGACCCAGATAACGGCAATTTCTCGCCGCTGTTGGCAAGCGAAGACCAAGGAGGCTATGTCTTCCGCAATCGCTGGCAGGATGAGAATGACACCCTGGTGACGGTTGTTGGAGACTACACCGCAAAAGATAATGCCTGGAACCAGCCCGAGGTGTTCAACATTGGTCTGTTTGCCAATGGCGATCGCTTCATCGCCGGTCCCAAAGGCCGCACCGATGCCCAAGCCTACAGCACGCTGTTGGTCGATGGCCGCGTTCCTGACAAGCGCTACACCGGTTCTCAAGTCGTCCAGGAAGCCTACGATGACGGCGGCTACGTGATTATTGATGGTGGCAGTGCCTACAATAGCCTGGGTGTGGACAGTGCCCAGCGCCATGTGCTGGTGGACTTTGAAGCCGATGGTTCGACATTGTTCTCAACCTTGGACCAGGTTCGTGATCAGTCCAGCCACAGCTACACCTGGCAGATTAATGTCGGTGAAGCCTTGGATGATGGCGGCATTTCTGTCTCGACGGGAAGCGAGGGGGGTCTACAAACTTTCCTACTGACCTCCGCCGATGGTGACTACGTTAAGGGTTGGGTGCTAGAGCCCAGTAATGTGACGTTGGCGGCGGGTGATCCCCTGACGATCACAACGACAGGGGTCAACACAGACCTCTGGGTCGCCATGCTCAGCGGCAGTGGCAGTGCACCAGTGGGCAGTGTCAGCGGCAGTGGTTTGGACGCGATACTGACTGTGGATGATCTGCAAGTCAGCTACGACGCCATTAGCAATCGCATTGTGAGCGAAACCCTGTCCGTAGGGGCTTTGGCTTCGTCGAATTTCTCGACGTTCGAATCCAACACGTTGGTTCCTGCGGTAAGCCTCACTCCCCAGGGACCGCTGGCTGCATAGGTCTGCTTCATGGCCCCTGCTTCATGGCTCCTGCTTCATGGCTCCTGCTTTATAGCTCCATCAGGCTGAGCTGGCCAGCCCCCATCACTCAGCCGTTTAGTCCGCTGATTTCATTCTAATTTGGTCCTCGGATGGTGAACAGTTATGGCCTTTTCGCCCAGTTCACGGTCCGGGGATCTTATAATTAGAGGGTTATTCAGCGATTTTGGGTGAGCAGGTCATGGTGTCAGGGGCGGCAGAAAATTCGATGATTCAGCAACAGGTTTCGAGAGAACCGATCTATGACGTTGCTATTGTCGGAGCCGGAGTTTGTGGCACAGCCTTAAGCTATTGCTTGAGCAACTATACGACTATTGAATCGATCGTTTTGATCGAAAAAGAAAGGGATGTGGCCCTCGTCAACTCGCAGAAAACCAGCAATAGCCAAACCTTACACTTTGGCGACATCGAAACCAATTACACGCTGGACAAAGCCACGAAGGTCAACCGGGCTGCGAGCCTGGTGAAACATTATTTGCTTACCCATGATCCTGAGCAGCGAGCCTACAGCAAGTATCACAAGATGGTGTTGGCGGTTGGGACGGAGCAGTCGGCCAAGCTACGGGAACGCTACGAGGTGTTCAAGGGCCTGTTTCCCAATTTGCGCATGATCGATCGCGAAGAGATTTCCCGCATTGAGCCCAAGGTGTTGGAGGGGCGTCCCCGCGATGAAGAAATCACGGCCCTGTTTACGGATGAGGGGTACACAATCGACTTCCATCAGCTTTCCCAGTCTTTGCTGAAGCATGCGGTGCAAAACGATGCGACCACCGTAGACCTGATGTTTGATACGCGAGTGACCGGTATTGAACAAAAATCCGATGGAGCTGGAGCCAGTTACTACCGCGTGACGACCAACGGTAAAACGATCGCAGCCAAAGCAGTTGCTGTGACAGCTGGTGCCCATAGCCTGTTGTTTGCCAAGTCCATGGGCTACGGCAAAGACTATGCCCTGCTCAGCGTTGCCGGTAGTTTCTACACGGCTCCGGGCCTGCTCAATGGCAAGGTTTACACGGTGCAGCTGAAGAAATTGCCCTTTGCCGCCATTCACGGTGATCCAGAGGTGCACAATGCCAGCCAAACCCGCTTTGGCCCGACGGCGAAGGTGTTGCCGATGCTGGAGCGTCACCGCTATAGGACCATATTGGAATATTTCAAAACGGCGGGATTGAGCCTTGCTGCGTTCCTGAGCTTCTTCAACATCCTTTCGGATTGGGTGGTGTTGCGCTACATCGTGCTCAATTTCATCTACGACATTCCCTGGATTGGTAAGCGGTTGTTTATCAATAAGGTGCGGCAGATTATTCCGTCGATCCAGCTCAAGGATCTGACCTATGCCAAGGGTTATGGCGGTGTGCGCCCCCAGATCGTTAATCTAAATACGCGGCAGTTGGAGCTGGGTGAGGCCAAGATTCTGGGCGATCGCATCCTCTTCAATATCACCCCGTCCCCCGGTGCCTCCACCTGCCTGAAAAACGC
This sequence comes from uncultured Pseudanabaenaceae cyanobacterium, assembly GCA_938017515.1. Lineage (GTDB taxonomy): Bacteria > Cyanobacteriota > Cyanobacteriia > PCC-9006 > JAAUQQ01 > JAAUOP01. The sequence continues at coordinate 63 of CALIJJ010000237.1, read as the reverse complement.
CGAGGAAGACACCGAGCGGCTGATGGCGTTTTTGGGTGACGGCTATCGCTTTGATCGCGATCG
>CALIJJ010000236.1 GCA_938017515.1 uncultured Pseudanabaenaceae cyanobacterium | reverse complement strand
AGGGAACGACCTGGGTGGTGAATAACGGCATTGACACAGAAGCAACGCCGCTGCTGGAGAATACCGGGGCTCGCAAGCTGTTTTTCTTTGGCACGCTGACCTATTTCCCGAATATCGATGGTGCGCGCTATTTCGTTGAAGCAATCATGCCGTTGATTTGGCAGCAAGCACCAGACCTGCAGCTCTGCATTGCGGGTTCCAATCCACCTGCAACGGTGTTGGAGCTGGCGCAGGACTCACGGGTTGAAATTGTGGCGAATCCGGAGACGATGGAGGAGCTAGCAAAGAATTGCAGCATTTCGGTGGTGCCATTGCGGGTAGGCGGGGGCACGCGCATCAAGATTTTGCACGCGATGGCAATGGGATTACCAGTTGTGTCCACAAGCCTAGGCTGCGAAGGGCTGGAGGGTGTGGATGGTGAGCATTTGCTGATTCGGGATGAGCCCCAGGCGTTTGCGGAGGCGGTGTTGGCGTTGGATCGGGAGGCCGCGTTGCGGCAGCGGTTGCGGCAGGCGGGGCGATCGCTGGTGGAAAATCGCTATGACTGGCAGGCGATTTATCGGGATTACGAAGCCCAGTTATTTGAAGCGTTTAAACACGCAGAAGTCTGAGCAACAGGATTGGCTGTTGCTCAGACTTCTGCTCCGAAGGTGATGCGATCGCCCCTAGAGTGCAAACCGCAGCTGAAGGTTATGGTTAATCGTCTCAATATTCGCGGCTTCAGGATTTGCTGCCACAAAGAGGTGTTCTGTAGGAGCAGCGGTCAGCATAAAAATTTGCTGTTGACTCGGTGTCAGTTCAGTCTTGATTTCCTCAATGAGCCAGCGAATTCCCTGAATCACAAAATCCCATTTGACTTGGGCACAGGGGAACACCAACATGCACAGCGGCAGTAGCTCTTCTTGCACCGAGCTGAGATTGCCCTCCAGGACACACAGCCACATGTAGGCTTGGAACATGCTCAAATCACGGACGCTGGATTGTTGAACGGCTGCTGACTGGATGCGCCCCTGACGACTCATGTGGTTGGGGAAGGTTCGTAGGGCGCGCTGATAGACTTGGCCAGCAATAGCATCGCTCCTAAACAAGACTTGTTGAGCCATGGCCACTTGCTCTGGCATCGCACTCGTTGCGGCCACACAAACCCGCTGCCAGGGAATACAAACAAAATCTTCAATGAGCTGAAGATACGGAGACAGCCACAGGCGCTCGTAAGAATCGAGCCGATCCAAAATGCGCTGGCGGCTCAAATGCAGTTGGGTGGTGAGAAATCCAATTGCTCGACGGTTTTTGGACGTTGCATAGAGCGATTGGAGCTGAACCAACAGCGGTCTCAGGGCATGCATTAATCGGTCAAAGGCTGGAACAATCTTCTCCAACGCTGACATTTTTGCCTCACGCGTCTCAAAGTCATGCAACGAATCCAATACCGGTGAGAAGACAAAGTCTTCCACGTAAAGCGTTAGCAATGACTTATAAACCCGACTGATCTGTGTACTCAGCGCTCTCGCTTCCCCAAGTTGCAAGACTTGACCGGATTCAGCGACTAATTTCTGGGCTTGAATAGCAGCCATAATACAGTCAGTATCAATCACTCTCAGAAGCTTTTTCTGAGTTTCCTGGCGAGACTCTTCAGAAATAACAACGGCTAATCGCTCCTCAAAAAACTGACGCGTCGCTTGAGGAAGCAGCCCTAAGTTCGGCAAATATCGTGATAGCCAGACTTTGGTCAGCTCACGGTCAGGCGCAGCCGTCGCTGTATGGGTGGAAGGATTAAACATAAACTTAGAAAGGAAGCACACGTCTGCAGAGTGGACGCAATAACCGCATGATGGCGCAGGCATATCCAACCCGTGAGGCAAACCGCGAGTAATCTCTAGACTGAACAGTGATTTAAAAGAAGATGACTGGGTAATCAACAGCAGGATGAAGCCCCGTTTACTGCTCAATTACCCAGAACCAATCCCTTGGCCGATAGGCACAAAAAATAGACAAGCTTAGAGAACTGTCCAACGCTGCCAAATTTAGATTTCAAGCATCTTTTCAATTTCACGCAGCTTGATGCGAGCCAAGCCGAGGTTAGCCTTCTCACGGCTCATGACCATATAGAAGAAGATTCCAGGAACGGTGGAAGAGGTGCGAAGCAGATGATACTGATTTTCTAGGGTGATGAGGATGTCTTCGATTTCCTCAGAAATTTCGAGACCTTGACGTGCCTTATTCTTCGCTTTGATGACCTCGGCATTGAGAGCGATCGCAGTTTCCAGCTTGCTCTCGGGGAAAGAGCTTGCATCTTTCGTAACTTGGCCTAGGGAAAAACCAGTATTCCAATCTCCCAGGGCAACCCCCATGGCACCATCAATTTCCAGTGCTGAAGAGATTGATTCTTTAACATTAGACATGGGAAATCTCTAATCTTCTCTAAGAGTAAACATTATCAGGAATCAGCAGGTAGGTTTCGACGTCTGCCGTTGCTATATTTAGTCATCCCTCAAAAGACATATAAATAACGACCAAAAGGATGATCTAAGGGAAGCCCACCAAAGAGAATAAGGCTCAATCTGGATCATGAGGAGACCTCTAGCAGGCTACCAAGCAAACCGCTCAACTCCCGATTGGTTTTCACCCTCCCCATTTTGAGCCACCCCAACCTCTTCAGTCATTCCACCTGCCTCGCACGCTTCGCCTGATATCGGCTCTTTTCCCGAAACTCCTCACTTTCTTCGATGTCGATGGCGAAGGGGCAAGCCATCCCCTTTGCCTCAGAACAGACTGCTCTCTATCTCTGTATTGCCTTCGTAGAGAATTGC
>CALIJJ010000235.1 GCA_938017515.1 uncultured Pseudanabaenaceae cyanobacterium | reverse complement strand
GAATTCTCTGAGTCCGTCAGCAGTGTTTTGAGTTCTGACTCCTCGACAGCGGCCATCACGCGCTGCACATCCTCCGGCGCAGGACTTTCCTCCGGTACCCCCACCAAAAATTCTGCTTCCAGCCCGTAACGTTCTGCAAAGTAGTTGGCAAATTCGTGGTAAGTCACGAAGGTTTTGCCACTGTAGGGGGCAAGGGTTTGTTCAATCTCAGTGTGTAGCTGCTGCAACTGATCCGTATAGGCTGCGGCATTGGCCGTAAACTCAGCTTCGCAATCCGAGGCCGCAGCAATCAGACCATCGCGAATGTTGTTGACCTGCTCAATTGCCCGCAGCGGATCGAGCCAAACGTGGGGGTCAAACTCACCATGGTCATGGCCAGCGTGGGCATCGGCACCTTTACCTGCAGCGTGTTCTTCTTCTGAATGCCCGTCCTCATCATGCTCTGCATGGGCTTCACCCTCAGCATGCTCGTCATGGCCGTGCTCGTCGTGATCATCATGACCATGCTCGTCATGACCGTGCTCATCGTGGCCATGCTCGTCATGACCTTCATCCTTCTTCACCGCTTTTTCCCCACCGTGATCGTGCCCGCCTTCACCCATGGCCAGCAACTCCAGACCATCACTGCTCGTAACAATCTTCAAATCCGCATTGCCCGCATTCTCAATCAGCGGCCCCAGGAAAGCCTCAAGCTCAAGCCCGTTTTGAACCAGCACATCCGCATTGGCCAAATTCTGCGCATCGGTGGGTTTGGCTTGATAGTCATGGGGACCAATGTTGGTTGGCAGAAGCTGGGTCACCTCCGCACAACTACCCGCAACTGCATTGGTGAATTGGGTCATGGGCAAAAACGTGGTTACCACCTGCAATTGCTCACCGGAACCACCATCGCTTGAACCGGAGCCACTGGTCTGCTCACCCGGTTGAGCACAGGAGCCAAGCCCTAATGCGACCATTGCAAAACCAAGAGAAATCCGGGAGGTGCGAGCCAATATGGACATGGAAAAAATTAGGAACGTGCAGGATAATGAAAATCATTATCATTCTATTCCCCAGTTTTTTCCATAAAGTTTTGTGGGACTGGCTAAGATCATCATTGACATTTGATTGATCGGCTGAGTCTGAAAATCAATCCATTTCTAATGGGAGACGGCATTCCATTATTTGCGGGCAGAATCTCACAGACGCAGCTCACACTGGCGGATAGCAAGGCTCATGCCAATGGAGCTGTAATGCTGTTCTATGAGATGTCACCCTAAGGCTGACGGCCCAGCGAGATCATCCCAGAACAACCTGAGCGCCAATGATCAGCACCGCTGCCCAGGACACCAGGTAGGTGGGTGTTCGCAGGTAGGGAACGCCCAGAATGTAAACGCTGGCGTGGAAGATCCTGGCCCAGAAGAAGACTGCGGCCCAAGTCGTGACGGTGGCATTGTTGGCGTCGGTGAGATAGGCGGCGAGGACGACGGCGGCGAAGGCCGGTAATGTCTCCACCATGTTGAGATGGGTGCGTTGGGCACGCTGTGCCCAGACAGGGATTTCAGGGGCCTCGGCGGGAAATTTCTTATTGGGGTAGTTGCTGGCGAAGGCCGGAATGCCCCAAACAAATAGCCGATTGAGGATATAGGGCGTCCACAGTAGGACGCACAACATACCGCTGGCCGCGAGGTAAAACAGAGCCGTTTTCATTAGTTTTCTCCTAGTTCCATTCAGTGCCCCGGAAGGGGTAGTTGTTCGCAATCACATATTCCAAGCCTTGCAGCAGCAACTCAAGGTTGGGGCGGGCAAAGGGGTGGGTGCCAATATCCGCGAAGTAGAGTTGCCCATCTGGCTTAACCAGGAATAGGGCGGGTTCGCTGAACACAGCGGGCTCGGAGTCAAAGTGTCCCTTGCTCAGGTACAGGCCCCAACGGCGCATGTCGTCTGGGGTGAGGCCATAGCCGATGGTGAGGTTTTGCAGGTTGCCTTGGTCGTGGAACTGCTGGGCTTTGGCTTGGGTGTCGCCGCTGATGGCGATCGCCTCCACGCCCAACTTCTGAAAGGCTTCCAGCTTCTGCGACAGCTCAGCGATGTACTGCTGACAAACCGGGCAGTGGACGCCGCGATAGAAGACCACCATGGTGTACTGAGCAGGGTTTTGCTCAGCGAGGGACCAGCGACTCCCGGTCAATGTATCGACCTCCAAGCTTGGGGCCGGATTGCCCATGATCAGCTTGGGGGAGGTTTTTGTTTCTAATTGCATCATAATTGTTTTACCTACAACTGAGTAGGCCCATGTCATTGTGAGAGCATTTCTGAGGGGACGGAAGCAAGGAGTGTGTGGTTTGCTTCCGTCTGTCATCTATGGTGCGGCGCGCTAAACTATTAAACAAGACTATTTTTTAGATAGAAGCTATAGTTTTTGTGAATAGCTATGGACCTGTATCAAATTCGGTATTTCTTGGCGATCGTCGAAACTGGCAATTTCTCGCGGGCTTCGGAGCGTTTGTTTGTCTCCCAGCCCTCCCTCTCCACGGGCATCAAGAAGCTAGAGAAAGAGCTGGGGGTCTCCCTGTTTGAGCGAGGAGGACGGCGAACCGTGCCGACGGCGGCGGGTCGAGCTTTCCTGGCCAAGGCGACCGTGATTATGGAGCAGTATGAGTCGGCCCTGCATGAGCTGAAGGGGTTTGATGAGCAACCCACGCTGCGCTTGGGGGTGTTGAGTACGATGCGGGTGGCGGCGCTGGCCACTCTGGTGAGTACGTTTCAGCAGCACCATCCCCATGTGACGGTTGAATTGCACGATGGCAGTTTGGAAAGCCTGAGGACGGGGCTGGAGCAGGGAGACATTGATGTGGCCCTGACGGTTTTGAGCATGCGCACGGGCTGTAAGACCTTGGTGCAGGATGACTCCCAGGTTTCTACGGTTCTGTTTCAGCAACCGCTATTGTTGGCGGTGCCACAGTCTCATCCCTTTGCCCAGCGGGGGTCGATTCGTTTGGCGGATCTGGAGGGTCAGCCTGTGATCGATCGGATTAATTGCGAATTTTTTGAGGCGGAATGCCGCGTGCTGGAGGATGCCAAGGTTCGCCCGAAGGTGGTCTACCGGGCGAGCCATGAGGAATGGGTGATTTCGCTGCTGCGGGCGGGTCTTGGGATCAGCATTATGCCGCGTTGGCAGGGGCTGGCGGGGATTGTCTATCTGCCGGTTATGGACTTAGAGTTGCAGCGGACGATTGGGGTGAAGTGGCGGCAGCATCAGACGTCGGAGATTGTGGAACAGTTCTGTCACTTTGCGGCAAGTCATGATTGGAATGCGGCGGAATCATAGCCTCTCCCCCCCCCTCACTTCAAAACTCCCAACGCAATCTACAGTAACTTTCGAAGCTCACTCCAACACCCCACACGTCCAAATATCCCCCGTCGTCACCGCTCCATAAAGAGCAGGAGCATCTGACTCTATCCACTCATCCAACGCAATCAGTTCCGTCACCAACTGCGTAAACCCCTTTTTCACATCCGCCTGCTTCAGCTCAATCGCTAGAAGCTCACCCTGGGCAATGCCCCCTGGAACCACGCCCTCAGCCTAGCCCGTTCCACGAACAAAGGCCGCTGCCCAATTGGGGCAGCGGCCTTTCATTCAAACGTATCGAAAGCTAAACTTCTCTAGCTAAATTCTGATTGTCGTTTAACCGAGAAAATCCCAGTCAACACTCACAATTAGTTACGACGACGGCGCTTCGCTTGGGCCTTGCGCTTCTTCTTTTCCATCGGAGTCTCAAAGTGGCGGAGACGCTTTAGGTCTGCGAAGATGCCTGCTTTGGAAACCTGACGCTTGAAGCGTCGCAGTGCGGATTCGATGCCTTCGTTCTCGCCAACGGTCACTTGTGCCATGTAATCGACTCTCTCCTTGGTATTTTCATAGAGCTGTTTTCACGCATTTTCCATTCTATCAAAGTCAGGCACGGATCCCCAAGTCAGCGATCACAACCCGAGCGATTATTTTGCGTTCGCCATTTAGTAGACAGTTAAACCGCTCACTGACAAAGGATTAGAGCACCCGAGTGAAAGCGCCCAAATTCGAGCAATCAGTCAGATCGCATTGGCGATCGCCCGACTCTGTTCCTGAATGTAAAACGCACCAAAATCCAACCCTTCCAGCACAACCTCCTGGTACACCGGCTTCCCCTTCACCGTCAGCAGCTGACCCAGCTCCAAGTTCGCATCATCACTCTGAACCCAGATGGCCCCCGTACGGTCCTGGATTTGGTAAACCGTGCCATTGAGTAGCGGCGATCGCTGGATCACCTCTCCTTGAAGCCGCACAGATTGAGCCAGCTTCCCCTTTGCCCCCTGCTCCAACACATGGTCCACCGTCAGGTAGCGGTTGCTCAGCGGATTGACCACACTCACCAAGGAGACCTCTCCAGTGTGGCGATAACTTCGTACAGCACAGCCCACAAACAAGAGCAATCCCCCCGCGATCAAAACAGCAAAGGAGCGATCGCGCGATCGTGATAGATCAAAAAAGCCAGAAGCCATAGCAGCCAAACTCACATAGGAACTTAAAAAATAAAGCGAAGCAGATACACATCAGCGCCCTCACCGAAGCGGGCAATCCTGAGTCAAGCCAGATTAGTTCAATTTCTATCAATTTTAGTGTGCGCAATTAAAGATGGCGTAGGAATCTTCAGCGGCAAATGGGAGACTGATGAAACCGATTCCGCTACGTTTTTCATAGGCTGATTAACCAAGGATTCGGGCTTAAAACAGAAGAAAAGCGAGATAGAAGGTTCCATGGCTCAGATTTTGGATGGGAAAGCCCTAGCAGGCAAAATTCAGGAAGAATTGCGCGATCGCATCCAAACGGTCCAACCCGACATCGGCCGCCCCCCCGGCCTAGCCGTGCTCATGGTCGGCGACAATCCCGCCAGTGCCGCCTACGTCCGCAACAAAGAACGCTCCTGCGAACGGGTCGGCATCGCCTCCTTTGGCCAACATTTGCCCGCCGACAGCTCCTTTGAAACCCTGTCAGGCATCATCCAAGACCTCAACCAAGACGATCGCGTCGATGGCATTTTGGTCCAGCTCCCACTCCCCGGCGACCTCGACTCCGTCGCCCTGCTGCACCAGATTGCCCCCGAGAAAGACGCCGACGGCCTTCACCCCGTCAACCTAGGCCACTTGGTCCGTGGCGAAGAAGGACTACGAAGCTGCACACCAGCCGGGGTCATGCGGCTGCTAGCGGAATACAACATCGATCCCGCCGGAAAAAAAGCTGTGATCGTGGGCCGCAGCATTTTGGTGGGCAAGCCCGTAACGCTCATGCTCCTGGAAGCCAATGCCACCGTCACCATTGCCCACTCACGCACACCGGATTTAGCTGCCGTCACCCGCGAGGCCGATATTCTAATCCCCGCCGTGGGACGTCCGGGACTGATCACCGCAGACATGGTCAAGCCCGGTGCCGTTGTCGTGGATGTTGGGATTAACCGCGTCGAGAAACCGGAGGGGGGCTCTCGTTTAGTCGGTGATGTGGATTTTGACAATGTCAAGGATGTTACGAGTTACATCACCCCAGTTCCCGGCGGAGTCGGGCCTATGACCGTTGCCATGCTGTTGCATAATACAGTCTGGAGTTATTGCCAACGTCGTTCATAAATCGGCTCAAAACCTATGATGAGTCCTCCAAAGGGGAGCACAGTCAGCACCACTGGTACCATGACAGCCAATCGACCCGCATCGGACCTTGCTTCCGATCAGCAATCGTCGCTCAAACCACTGCTTAAGGCGTTCGACCTGAAGCAGTATTTGGGTGAACAGCAGGCCTTTGTGGAAGCTGCCCTGGACCGCTCCCTCCCCATGGCGGAACCCAAAACGATTTATGAATCCATGCGCTATTCGCTGATGGCGGGGGGCAAACGGCTCAGGCCCATTTTGTGTCTCGCCACCTGTGAGCTGTTGGGCGGTACGCCTGAGATGGCAGTCCCCACGGCCTGTGCCCTGGAAATGGTCCACACGATGTCATTGATCCATGATGACCTTCCGGCCATGGACAATGACGACTTCCGCCGGGGTAAACCTACGAATCACAAGGTCTATGGCGATGACATCGCCATTCTGGCCGGTGACGGGCTGCTGGCCTATGCCTTTGAGTACATTGTCGAGAACACCAAAGACGTTGCACCGACCCATCTGCTGAAGGTGATTTCCCAACTGGGCCGGGCCGTCGGCGCCGAGGGCTTGGTGGGAGGACAGGTCGTGGACCTAGAGTCTGAGGGAAAAACGGACGTTTCCATTGAAACCCTCAACTTCATCCACACCCACAAGACCTCCGCACTCCTGGAAGTGTCTGTGGTCTCCGGTGCCATCTTGGCTGGTGCTGATGACGATGTGCAGGCTCGACTGCTGCGCTACGCCCAGAAGATTGGTCTAGCCTTCCAAATTGTGGACGATATTCTCGATATCACGGCGACATCCGAAGAGCTGGGCAAGAGCGCCGGCAAGGATTTAACCGCCCAAAAGGCCACCTACCCTAGCATCTGGGGACTGGAAGAATCACGTCAGCAGGCCAAACTGCTGATTGACCAGGCGAAGGCAGAGGTGGAGATTTTTGGAGAAAAAGCATTGCCTTTGATGGCGATCGCAGACTTCATTACCGCCCGTGGCCACTAGTTAGTGATACCCTTTGCCCATCAGCCCGATCGGCTCGCAAGATAGTTGCCTAAGGATGGGCACATTATCGGCATATCAACGTGGCGATGTTTAATTCTAGAATGGTTAACCCTAGGTTTAAGCTCAGCCCCCCGTTGGGAGCGGCCGATTGGGGGCGATGGATTCAGTCGGACGCTTAGGAGTGATCGAGACCCGCCATGGACAACGTGGGAGATATTCTGCATAACCAAATTCTGATTACGTCCTTCGGGGCCTGTTTTTTGGCCCAGGGCATCAAAGGGGTTGTCGGAATCGTGCAAGAAGGCAAGCTCGACATGCGGCTGATCCTAGGCTCTGGCGGTATGCCCAGCTCCCACTCGGCCCTGGTGACAGCCCTTGCCGTGGGCGTGGGTCAAACCGTGGGCTGGTCGAGCTTTGAATTTGCGATGGCGACGGTCTTCGCGGTGATCGTCATGTACGACGCCACGGGAGTGCGACAGGCCGCCGGGAAGCAGGCCAAGATTCTCAACCAAATGGTTGAAGAGCTCTTCCAAGAAGATCACCATATCAGCCAAGAAAAACTTAAGGAGCTATTGGGACATACCCCTGTCCAGGTACTGGCCGGGTGTGCTCTTGGGATTGCGGTGTCGCTGGCAATCGTTCATTGATGCGTTTTGCATGACTGTCATTCATTGACCATCATCTGTTGACCGTCATGCAGTCACGCTTAACGAACGGTTTCGGTTAAAACCGTGACCCCTTGGCTATCCACAAGAATGGCTTGAAAGCCTCGGCGGGAGAGGGTGCGCAGCGTGGAGATGGCAACGGCACTATCCGCAGAATACTCAGCCATTAAGTAGGAGCGTTGACCGTAGGAGGCCAGACCAACGGGGCGCTGGAGCGTCGCCCGGACCTGGTCAGCAATGACTGTATCCGTCCCGTAATCCACCAAAACGACGTACCCCGATGCCAGTGCCTTGGGCGAAAACGCGACGGTATTGGCAGCGGCAGCCCGAATCGAAGGGGCCGGGGTTGCTGCCACAGTCGCGGCTGTCACAGTCGAGGAGGGGCGACCGGGCTCAGGCACCACCACTGCGGCTTCGGGATAGCGTGTTGTGCCGCTACGGGGGCTCAGATCGGGCTTGGGAACGGAGGCTGCCCCCGGAATCACATCACCGCTTGAGACCGCATCACGGCTAGCGGTCACAGGCGTAGCTGGAGCCGGACGGCTGGGTGAACTCCCCCCCGCAGGCTCTGTCCCTAATTCAGGCACAGAGACCTTGGCCTGGGAAGAAGCCTGGGAGGACGCTTGGGGCAGGGCTGGCGCAGCGGCGATCGTTGTTTCTCCGGCCTTGGGGGGCTGGGCAATAAACGCAGGCAAAGCAGCGACTTTCCGCAGGTAGGATGCCCAAGCATCGGCATCCTCAGGGCTACGGAAGCCCCCCATACGAGCCACACGGGTTCCCAGATAGTTGCACGTTGGTGCTTTGACGCTGGGGGGCAGTGTTTGATTGAGTTTTTCTTCCGCGTCCGGTGCCTGCACTACCACCAGGAGCAAATATTCGCTTTTTGCGGGGGGAGCACAGGAATCTAGGCTGACGGGAGTCTGGGCCATCGCGGCTCCCGCTGAAGTGCAGGCGATCGCCAAGCCAAAACAGGCCCGCTGAGCGAATTGCTGATAAAAACCGTGACGCAGGATTGGGGGGAACATAGGTCGCGCTTAGATAGGTCGTAGAACCGACAAAAATATCTGACGTCTACACGCAGGTACAGGACGGTACAGAAAAATGGTCCTGGCGTTGCTGATGTTACCAGGAAAATTTTATTTTGCCGGATTTTCGAGCGATGACCTTAGGGTAGCGTTCCCCACCAAACAATGAGGGGCTAGGGACCTAGGCAGCCGTCGCGAGGGATGCTAAGGGATCGGCGATCGCATCGGACGGTGCTTCAAATTCGCCAATCAGCACAAACTCCATGCGCAGTTTGAGAAAGGTGATAAATTTCTTATTCGTCGAAATCACCGCTGCGGCCGGTTGGGGGCATTGGTCCTTGAATGACTTCATGCTCGGCGCTTCGAGAAAAGCAGGCTGTTTGACGAGCCAAAAATCAATCTCTTTTTCACGGGACTTGTAGTTGGTCACACGCTCGCGCAGGACTTCCTCGAGGGGCTCTTCCTCACAAAAGAAGCGCTCGCTGCCCAGGGCAAAGTGGTAGGTGGTCATGGTGAATCGATAAGAATTTGTTAAAAACGTGGAGCAATCGTTAAACCGCAGGGAGATAGCGCCAAGGAGAGGGCAATGCCATGCCCCTACTCAACGCCATGTCTCTACTACAAAGATTCGTAAACCCAGTTTAAGCCCGACCGTGCATCACGTCTTTCATTTCGCGCACGGCTCGCTCGATGCCCACAAGGACAGCACGGCTGATGATGGAATGGCCAATGTTGAGTTCTTCCATACCGGGGAGGAGGGCGACAGGGCGGGTATTCCAGTAGGTGAGGCCGTGGCCTGCGTTGACGCGGAGATTGAGGGCGATCGCCGCTTCGCACCCGACCTTTAGGGCCTCCAACTCTTTCTGAACCTCAGCCGGATCCTTGGCTTCGGCATAGCGCCCGGTGTGCAGCTCAATGAACTGGGCCTTGGCGGTGGCGGAGGCCTGGATCTGCTCGCTGTCGGGGTCAATGAACAGGCTGACGGGAATACCTGCGCTCTGGAGCTTATCAACCACCATGTTCATGCGTTCCTGCTGCCCCGCAACATTGAGGCCACCTTCAGTGGTGACTTCTTCGCGTTTTTCGGGAACAAGGGTGACATAGTCGGGCTTGATGTCCAGGGCGATGCCGATCATTTCATCGGTGGCCCCCATTTCCAGATTGAGGTGGGTGCGCACGGTCTCGCGCAGGATGCGCACGTCGCGATCTTGGATATGGCGACGATCTTCGCGCAGGTGGACGGTGATGCCGTCGGCTCCGGCAAGTTCAACCAGGGCTGCAGCGGCGACCGGATCCGGCTCAACGGTGCGGCGCGCCTGACGGATGGTGGCGACGTGATCAATATTGACCCCTAGGGTTAGCACCGGCTCGGACCTCTCTTTTTTGCAAGTTATCGAGCCTCCTATTTTAGGCGATCGTCTGGAGGGCAACATGGCACTAAAGACGGTTTTGGGTTGGAGCTGCGGCCTCAGGAATTCAGCAGGATGGAATACAGCTTGGGAATCGCCGATTTGCCATCGCCGATTTGCAATCACCGATAGCTAAGTAGATAGACATTAATCTCCCGCTAACCGGGCTTCGACTTCGCTCAGCCCTCGGCTCTTAGTCATGTCAGGGGTTCGCTGGTTGAGCGGAGCCGAAACCAGCAAAGATGAAGGCTACGTTTAGTTCAGGCCACCTACTTAGGTGAGTTAGACAATCCGCAAAAGCACTCGCTTGGGTCGTATCCAAGAGTAGGAAGGAGTAGAAAGAAAAAACCCATATTACGGAGCCGGGCACTTCGCCCAGCGCTGGAGCATCTCTGACAACCGGGCCCAGCCCCCCCCTCAACGACGCTTCAAAGTTACTCTCCTAAAATTAAGACCTCTACACACTCAGGAGATTCAGCCCCCAGAATCGGCTCAATGCGACTGGGCAAGAAGCAGATGCTAGAGCTTGGGTTTAACGAAGTGGTGGACTATTCTGGCACGGGCCGGGGCTACTGCTGCTTTGAGTTGGTCTTCAAAGATTGGGCTGCGGAAGCTGGGCCTATTCTTGCTGCCACAACCGATGCCTCTAGCGACAGATCCAATCCTGAACCCTTTTTTGCAGGAGCGATCGCCCACTCTATTGCAAATTGATACTGAAATTTTCAGAGATTTGGAAGAATTGCGATTTCCCTCCCCTTAAACTGCAAACTGAGAGAAAGGAGAACCAGAAGACTCGCGGGGAACTCGCACTATGCAACGCTGGAAACCACTACAACGCGCGGCGGCTGCCATCGCCGTTGTTCTCGGTGCAAGTGCTCCTGCCTTGACCCAACCGGCCCCCACCATGCGCTATGCCAAGGGTGAAGACGTTGACTTGGCACTGATTATTGCCGAGTGGAAATCGCGAATGCCTGACATTCCCGTGTTTTCCTGCACCTGCCAGGAGAACGCTTGCGATCACCAGGAGCGCTGGCCCTTCCGTGCCTACAAGCCATATCAATCCACCGTTGCCCTAGGACCGTTCAACGCTGCCTACACGGAAAGCCAGGGTTTCAAGTGCTACGACATTGCCACGGGCGAGTCCCCTGCGGAAAGTGAAGAACCCGAACGACCAGCCTTGGCGACTCGGGCAGAGGTCGTCAATGATGGACGAGGACTCAAAATTACGCGCGACGGCAAAAGCCGTGTCCTGTTCGCGACCTCCCTCGATATCAATATCATTGACGCACTCGACTGCGGCAGCCTCAGCCAGGTGCCTCAGAAACGTTTCAATACACGCTTTCTCTCGGGGGATGTCGCGGTAGACTTTGGCACTGGCCTAATCGCCGTGGGAGCCATCTTGGATGAATGTGTTGAGACCCAGCAAAGTGCCGTGTTCATTATTGAGCCCCAGGGTCAGGGGGTGGACAGCATGGCATTTTATCGCTTGGCAGTACCTGGAGCGCAGGCATTACCCGATGGTGTTTCGAGCTATGCGCTAGATTCCATTACAGGATTAGGCTACTTGCAAGGACACTTGATGGTGCGTCATGCAACTGTTGCCGACAATGAGGCATTGCTGGTGTTTAAGCCAGGGCGGACGCCTGCTGGCGAATATGCGGGGTGTATTGAGTTGAGGGAGGGGGAAAATCCCGCAGGACTGTGTCCTTAGGAAAACTGTGACCCTAGGAAGACAGCAGGAGGAAGGGTCACATCTGTTTTGAGGCAATCATCTTGCGATCGCTGCTGGCCTATCCGATCTTTCTCCCTAGAAGGACGCAGCAACAAACCCCGCCTGCATACAAAAAAGTTGTAAATTCAACCGGCTCTTTCAGTAGCAGTGCGGCGGCAAAAATCGTCAAAAAGGGTTGCAATAGCTGAAGTTGTCCAACCAGGGCAATGCCACCTGTGGACAAGCCTTTGTACCAGGCAATGTAGGCCAAAAACATGCTGACCCAGCTAACGTAGAGAAAGCCCAACCATGCACTAGGGCTGACGCTAGCAAAGTCTGGCAGACCCAGAAAGATGAGAAGGGGGAGAAGCAAGGGTAGCGAGAAGACTAGCGTCCAGCAAATGACTTGCCAGGACCCCAATTGCTTCGACAAAACGGTACCTTCGGCATAGCCGAGCGCTGCTGCAATAACGGCCCCAAATAGTGCCCCATCAGCCCAATGCAGGTTTCCCGAGCCCGAAGAGAGGGCAAAGGCAATCACCAAAATACTCCCTAAACCCGAGAAGAGCCAAAACGACGGGGATGGATGTTCACCGGCTCTCCAGACGGCAGCCAGAGCCGTTGCCAGGGGCAAAAGCCCAATCACCACAGCGCCATGACTAGCGGGTAGCCACTGCATTGACCAAGCCGTGAGCACAGGAAATCCGAGAACAATACCCGAAGCAACCAATGCAAATTGTGGCAAAAATCGCTTTGCGGGTAAGGGTTGTTGACGCACGAACAGTAAGGCGATCGCCAATCCTGCCGCCAGAACCGAACGTCCCAGTCCCACAAAAATGGGATCAAGTTCTGCTACAGCAAGACGTGTTGCGGGCAAGGTCAGGCTAAAGCCCAAAACGCCCAAGAAGCCGTAGACAGACCCAATCGGAGCCTTCTTCATATCGTTGCGATGCGCAGGGGTGCTGTTATCCTATCGAGCAATTGCTCCCAGGAAACGAACCAATTCTGAATTAATACAGCAGGACGATCCATCACAATGGCAATGGAAGAAACGATGGATTTGGCCATGCATTACTTCGAATACATGGCATCCATCCGCGTTTGCATTTCCTCGGGTGTGACATCTTCGATGTGGGTGGAGAGAATCCAGGTGAAACCGTAGGGGTCTTTGACGCGGCCCGAGCGATCGCCAAAGAACTGGTCTTTGATGGGCTGAAGTTCTGTGGCCCCAGCCGCGATCGCTTTGGCAAAGGCTGCCTCTACATCTTGCACATACAAGTTAAAGACAACAGTGCTCCCACCCAGAGTTTGCGGGCTGTTATTGAACTGAGGGAATTCCTCGGAAATCATCAGACAGGAGTCGCCGATTTGCAGCTCAGCATGGGCGACTTTGCCATTGGGATCGTCGAGGCGAAGTCGGGTCGTCGCCCCAAGCGCTTTTTCGTAGAAGGCGATCGCCTCATGGGCATTTGGGGTCGCGATCGCAGCGGTTAAGGAATGGTAGCTATCAGGGATGGATTGAACGGACATGTCCTTGATCCTCAGTGACTAGAGTGATGACACGGCCATTGTAGTTCTTTTGAACTACAACCTCACTACTGATGCTAAATAGTGATACAAGCTTCTGTCAATGTTGGCCTATCTTTCCTCCTCGACTTCCGTCACAATAGCTCTCAGAAACTCAGCTTGAATCCATTGCAGGTCTGCCCATGTCTAGTCATATCTTTCTAGCCGGTGCCAGTCGGGGCGTTGGTCGAGAAATTGCTCTACAGCTTCTGAAAGACGGCCATCAGGTCACAGCTCTGCTGCGTACGGACGAAACGCAAGCCGAACTAGAAGCACTGGGGATCACAACGGTGCTGGGGAATGCTCTGGATGCAGAGGCTGTTCAACAGGCAGTGGCGAACGCAGGTGCGATCGATGCCGTGTTTAGTACGTTGGGCGGTCCCCAAAGCGGCGATCGCTCCGACTATGTGGGCAATCGCAATCTGATTGATGCAGCAGTCCAAGCTGGGATTCCGCGCTTTATCCTTATCTCTTCCATTGGCGCTGGCGACAGTCGAGGAGCCGTTTCGCCTCAAGTGCTGGAGAGCTTACTGCCTGCACTACTCGAAAAGGACAAGGCTGAAGCCCATCTGGTTAACAGCGGCCTCAACTACACCATCATTCGCCCTGGTGGCTTGCGCTCGGAACCCGCAACGGGAACAGCCGTGGTAAGCCACTCGAACACGATTTCTGGCATGATTCACCGTGCAGATGTAGCTGCACTAGCCTGCCAATGTCTAAACAGTCCAGCGGCAAGCAAACAAATATTTTCTGCCGTTGACCCCAATCAGCAGTTTGTTCCTGTGAACATTGAAGCCGTCGCACTTTAGCAACCATAGGCTCGCACAAAGGTAGCGGCATGTTGCTCAATCAGTGAATCAACCGCGAGGGGATAGTCCTTGGCTCCGTCAAGTTCTTGCTGGTGCATCAAAGCCAGGATAAGCGGGGAGACAAGGGCGATCGCCCCCACCCTCGCATCCACATCCCCTCGCATTTCCCCACGCTTCTGGTGCACTTGCAACCTTGCTGTCGCAGCCTGAATCATCGGCTCCAGACCACAGGCCACAAACGCAGGCCCCAGTGTCGGATGCCGTAGCCCTTCCACAAAGCCCACCGCAAGAATGCCTCCCACATCACCGTGGTCAAATCCCGCCTGCACATGCTCCAGTGCATCCCGCACCGATTGCGCAAAGGGGCCTGACGGTGTTGCCAAAATTTTCAGTGGCTCCGCCCCCTCCTCCTGCTGATAGGCCAGAGCCGCTGCGATCACGTCCTCTCGCTTGCCGAAGTAGTGCTTGAGCGTGGCAAGGCCAATGCCTGCTGCGGAAGCGAGATCGCGCAGCGAGGCATGCATGGCCCCCGCAGTGGTCAGTCGGGGCCAGAGCTTGGCAAGGATTTGCGATCGCTTCGCGGCGTGGTCTTGGTTTTTGGAGCCTTTAGGACGGGGCACCGGAGTTACAAGAGTTTCAATCGTTTTCTTGATCATACGATCGAATTTACGCTATAAC
>CALIJJ010000234.1 GCA_938017515.1 uncultured Pseudanabaenaceae cyanobacterium | reverse complement strand
CTGGAAAATTTGCCAGTTGCCCAGGATTTTTTAACCATGCTTCGTGCCTGGCATGAGAACGGTAAAAGTGATGCACAGTGGAAAAAACTGCGACTGATCATGGTTCAGTCCACAGAAATGTATGTGCCCCTCAATATCAATCAGTCTCCGTTTAATGTTGGGTTTGGCATCAATCTCGTAGCCTTTAACCAAGAGCAGGTATCAGAACTCGTCCGACGCCACAGCCTGCAGCTAGAGCCACCACAAATTGAACAATTGCGTCAGCTTGTTGGGGGTCACCCCTACCTTGTCCGGCTCTTGCTCTATCACTTGGTTTTTACCCAAGAAAACTTTGAGATTGTCTTATCCAAAGCCACCACCGACGAGGGGATCTATCGAGATCATTTGCATCGCCATCTTTGGATGATGCAAAAGTTTCCAGAGCTGTCGGCCTCCTTTCAGCAAGTTTTGTCTGCTTCAGAACCTGTGAAGATCGAGCAAATCCATAGCTTCAAGCTACAAAGCTTAGGGCTCATTACACTCGATCGCAATCGTGCCCAGGTGAGCTGCCAGTTGTATCAACACTACTTTGGAGCCAGCCCAGGTAATCTCCGTCCTCTTTCCAACGCTCCCTAGGGGGTAACTTCTCGCTCTATGCTGGGCCTAGATACGCAACGCACGCTAACCGCCCTACGTGGACCCCCTGTCATTATGAAAGCACTTGTCGCCGGGGCCACCGGCAAAACCGGCTCTCGCATCGTCAAAGAACTCATCGCCCAGGGCATTCCGGTCAAGGCACTGGTCCGCGATGCAGACAAAGCCAAAGCGCTGCTGCCCCCGGAAGCGGAAATCGTTATCGGTGACGTTCTCCAACCCAACACTTTGGATACGGCCCTTGCGGACTGTACGGTCTTGCTCAGCGCCACTGGCGCCGCTCCGAGTTTCGACATCACCGGCCCTTATCGTGTGGATTTTGAGGGCACCAAGAATCTAGTCGAAGCATCCAAACGCCGAGGCATCAGCCAATTCGTCATGGTCTCCTCCCTCTGTGTATCCAAGCTATTCCATCCGCTCAACCTCTTCTGGTTGATCCTGGTGTGGAAAAAGCAAGCAGAGGGTTATCTCCAAAACAGCGGACTGACCTACACCATTGTTCGCCCTGGTGGCCTCAAGG
Organism: uncultured Pseudanabaenaceae cyanobacterium; assembly: GCA_938017515.1. Classification (GTDB taxonomy): domain Bacteria; phylum Cyanobacteriota; class Cyanobacteriia; order PCC-9006; family JAAUQQ01; genus JAAUOP01. Next base: position 14,943 of record CALIJJ010000234.1, on the reverse strand, counting down.
AAGAGGAGTCAGACGATAGGGTTGTCATGGAGGGAGCCGATTCACTGTTTGAGGGCAGTTTGCCACGAACCAAGGTGGCACAAGTCTGTGTTGCAGCTCTCAAAGAGAACAGTGCCCAAAATAAAGTCGTCGAGATTGTTGCCCGAGCCGAGGCAACGGAAACGCCTCTGGGCGAACTCTTCGCCCAGGTTTAAAGGGCGTCAGTCAGCCATGCATGCAGCAGTTCGTTAGGCGCAGTTCATTAGGCATAGAAGCAGGTGTGCATAGGAAGTTGTGCATAGAAGAAGATCCGGCAGAGATGATGCGTTGCCCCTTCACGCTTTATCTCTGCTGATGCCCAGTTGATGCTCGGTGAGGGCAATGGATGCTCAGAGAGGGCAGCGATCGCCTTCGGAACGAGGCAATCGAGTCCTTGACTCGACGAGGGCTCCGCCTATGGGAAGATGTGGCCACTACTCTGGACACTGAGCCGAACTCCAGAAAGCACCTTGAGCAATAGGAGCTGATCTAAAACGTTATGAGCATCATCGACTGGGTCATCGTCGCCGTTTATGCCGCCATCGTCATTGGCATTGGTGTTGCGGCGAGTCGAAAACAGAACAACACGGACGAATATTTTCGAGGGTCGCGTCAGTTGCCTTGGTGGGCAATCGGCATCTCCATCATGGCAACCTCGTTCTCTGCCGCATCGCTGCTGGGCGGTCCCGGCGAGGGCTACGGCCACGGGTTCCTCTGGTTACAGCTTCAGCTCGGCGATCTCCTGGGCTATGGCTTGGTACTGGCGCTGTTCCTGCCCTTCTTCATGAAGCTCAACATCACCACGGCCTACGAATACCTAGAGCGCCGTTTTGATGCCAAGACACGATCGCTTGCCTCCCTCTGCTTCATTCTTTCGGTGGTGGGTCGTCTGGGGGCATTGCTGTACGGAGCCTCTCTGGTCGTTGCCACGGTCACGGGCCTGCCGCTGCCCGTCGCGATTTTGGTCGTCGGCATGGTTTCCGTCGCCTATACCGTCGCCGGAGGAATCACGGCGGTCGTTTGGACCGATGTGCTGCAATTCGTGATGATTTTTGTGGGACTGATTGCTGGGGTTTGGGCCGCAATTCAGGGGGTGCCGGGGGGCTTTGGTGAACTGTGGTCCACCGCGGCGGCGGCCGGAAAACTCCAGGTTGTGGACTTCTCCTGGGACCCAGCCTCCATTCGGACCTTTCCAACGGCCCTCGTGGCCTACGGTATTCTGGCCTTCGCCGTCGCAGGCACCAACCAACAAACTGTGCAGCGCTATGTCTCCTGCTCTGATGTTGCCTCTGGCCGCAAAGCAGCGCTAATGGGCTGGTTCACCGGCTTTGTGGGTGTAGCAGCAACCCTCGCCCTGGGGGTGCTGCTCTATGGCTTCTACAGCATCAATGCAGGAGCGCTCCCGGAGGATGTCACGGGGGACGCGATTTTGCCCCATTTCATCACCAATCAGGTGCCTGCTGGAGCCGCAGGGCTGCTGGTGGCAGCGGTTTTTGCGGCGGCCATGTCTTCCATTGACTCAGCGCTCCATGCCTTGGCCACCTGTATGACCGTGGATTTCTATCAACGCTATGCTGCCCCGCGCAGCGAAGCCCATTACCTTCAGTTCTCCAAACTCCTGATTGCGGTTTGGGGGGTCATTGGCATTCTGTCGGCGTTTTATGTGATGTCCACAGAGAAATCGCTGCTGCCCTTTTTGGTGGAATATACGGCGCTGTTCCTCGGGCCAGTGCTGGGCTTGTTCCTCATGGGTGTGCTGTTTCCCCGCATCAATGCGACGGGGGCCTTCTTCGGCACCGTTGCTGCCGCCATCATCCTATTGGTCATTGGCAAAGTGGAATGGCTAAGCTTCCTTAATTTCCCTGGGATCTGGCGCTCGGCGATCGCCGCTCCCCTCGCGATAGTCCTGGGACTCGGAATTTCGTTGCTGGGCAACACCCCCTCACCCAATAAGCTGCGCGGGCTGACATTACAGGAGCAGCCAGAGTCTGAATAGTCGGCGCAAAAACCCAGCGGATCCTATCTAACCAGCGGACCCTATTTAACCAGCGGACCCTCGTTAAATGGTGTCGTCCAGCTTGGTGAACAGAAAGGCCCCTGCTCTAAGATGAAGCGCAGGGGCTTTTCTATTTGCAAAATGGAAATTTGCATACCCAGATTTCACCGAAAAACGATCACCATTACACAAAAAAAATGCCCGCCCCGAGGAGATTACAGGGGTGATATATTTCTAAGCAAAAGCAAGATACGGACTCTAGAACCTTAAAGACTCCGTGTTTGTCTGGATGTCCTCCGGGGGAATCTTCCCGCAAATGTGAAGAGTCTCCGTTTTTTCCCATACATGGCCGACCATGCAGGGAACATTAGGCATAATTGGAGACGTGCACATTCGGGACAATACTTAGACGACGCCGCCAGGGCTTGCTCCTACGGGAACATACTCCGTCGGGGAATCGGTAAGACTGTTGGATTCGTGCAGATTCAGGGTGATGATGATTCACAATTCAGCACCCACGGATGTAGTTAATCGCTCAAACTCAGGACGACCTACGCACATGCGCCACTTTTCTCATCTACCCATGTTGGGTGCGTTGCTCAGCTCCCTAGCTGCCCTTGCGATCGCCCCGGCTGCCACGGCTCAAATCAACCCCAGTGCGGGATCTCGGGAGTCCTTCCAGAAAGGCTCCAGTCAGATTCAGGCCCAACTGCGGGAATTTGACTTCCAGGACAGCCAGTTTGAGCAGGTCCCCGGAAATACGGGTACCCCCGGCGTGACTCCGGATGCTGCACCCAATCCCGCTTTTTACGCTGAGGCGCGTCGCCTGATCCAGGCGCAGATCAACCTGGTCTCCCGCACACGCCGGGCCATGACCGCGGTGGACCCCAATGCGATTCGGGCCGTGGATGGTCAGATCGTCCTCCATGGCACTCGGGTCAATCGCTTCATTGGCGAGAACTATCCGGTGGTGCAGCCCAACTGTAGTGGCACCTCCAGCATCGCCAGCGTCGCTGCGCAGGACCTGATTGCTTGCAATCTACTGACAAATTCCAAAGCCTTCGACCAGCTTCAGCCCCGCCTCTTCTCCCGGCTGAACATGCTCTCAGGCATTTCTGAAGTGAACCGTCTGCCCCTGGTTAGCGGCGAGCGCGTGGTGAACAACGCCGGTGTTCCTCTGTTTGAGAAGGGCAGCTTCAAAAATCCTTCTCCCACCATCGTCACCCGTGCCCCGGACATCCCCCGGAAGGAAGTCGGCGTCTTGGGCCGTCCTGTCAAATCTGCGCTGGGTGACTATCAGGCTCCCATTTCTCCGGCGATCGCAGCCCCCGATGACGTTCTGCAATCCTTAGAGCAAATCGAAATCCGCATCGACCAGTCCCGCGGTGCATTGCCCCTCAACGCCCAAACCTTCAACACGGGTGGTCGCCGGCTCTCTCCAGTCCTTGGCGGCGGCGGTGCCCCTGCAGCCCAGCAGGTCGCCCCCAGCCCCATCGCAACGCAACCGAGCATTGCCGCAGAACAGACTGTTGTGAGCCTGCCGGTTGCCGACCGTAGCGCGGCCCCAGCCAGCCTGGGCTTCACTCCCCTGCCAACACAGTCGGTGACTCCAGCAGCCCCCGTTGCCTCCGGAAGTACAACCAGCGCCCCCAACACAGCGAGCAGCTTGCCCGCTGCTGTTAGTCTCCCGGCTGTTAGTCGCCCAGCGACCAGTCTCCCGGCCGCCAGTCTGCCCGTGGCAAACCGTCCTGCTGTCAGCCTTAGCGCCGCCGCCCCCAGAAGTGTTGGCTTCAGCAACCCAGAGGTGCTGCTCGCCGCCGCCGATGCCGCCGCCTACGATGTCAATCCCACGGATCGGATTCAGCACCAGAAGTTTCTGACCAATCCGCACACAGGCATCACCCAGGTCCTGACTCGCCGCGAGCATGAGCCTGACCCCAACTATCTGCGCAACCGCCTCGATCCAACGCCCGCTGAGCGTTACCCCACGGCGATCTTGGTGGAACCCACCGACCCGCCGTTGCCCCAGCTCGATGGTGAACTCCAAGGCCGTTTGGCTCCCTTTGACACCCAGCGTTATCCCTTTGTCCCCCTGGAGGAGACCTCCTTCCGCCCTCGCCTTGCCATGCAAATTGACGGTGGCGAGTTCAACCTGATGACCTCAGGTTTGGACTACGGCTTCATGCTGGACATGGGCACACTCAATAACCTTGACTTGAACACGATCAGCGCGGGTCTGCCGAAAGAGCAGCTCAACCTGCGCGACGACCTGCGCGATTACTTCTTGAACTATCGTGCACCGCAGAACCTGGATCAGTTGATGGTTGATCGCCGCCGTTTCCTCAGCGGAAAAATGGGACCGAACAACCTGCCCTCGCTCCTGTCCCCAGACTCCAAGATTGAAGTCGGTCATACGTATCTACTGCGGACACTCCAGTTCCAAGTTCCCGACGCGATTTCCAAGGGAACTCCGATTTCCTATTCCCAGCGTCGCAATTTGGAGCGCACGCTGGATATGCCCGCCAAGGATTTGCTCGTCGTCTTCCGACCGATCAAGTCCCGGGAAAACGGTACCTACACCGTACTGTGGCGCGTCCTGGGTGAGTTTCCTGAGCCCAACATCACCGACTTGGATCGCTATGCCAACTACGATGGCGGCATCATTGGTCAGGGCATTCAGGGCATTCGCCGTTAGGACTGAGCACCGGAATTGACCAAGGCGAATAAAAAGGGCGAGATGAACCAGGTTCATCTCGCCCTTTTTATTGATTAGTAGCGTCGGGAACAGCCGTTTTAGAAACTGCACATTCGGCTGTGGACACCTGTTGGCCTGCGCCCCTATGAGCCTGTGCCCCTATGAGCTTGTCAAGCTAAATCCAGCGCACTTCGTTATCTTGCACTGGCGCACTTTTCTCGTTGGCTTTGAAGGGCTGAGCATAGGGCTGGGCTTCCTCAACGCGATCAATACGACGACGCGATGAAGAGCGAGAGGTCCAGCGACGCTTGACCACCACAGCCTTATTTTCTTTCTTCGGATGGAGCTTCTCGTACTCCGTCAGAACAACCTTTTGTTCTGCTTCAGAGGGCAGCGGTGGCAGCTCATGCCAGTGGGTGACGGTACCAAAACCTTCTTCGAGGTTGAGCCATTGCCCCTCTAGATTTTGGCGATCGAAATAGCTACTAATCGTCACACCGCCTGTATCGAGCAGAACCAGTACACTGCGGGACCAGGTGTAGGGCTGGGCACCGGGATAGCGGGAGGTCACCGCAATCCAATCATCATGCTCACGGTTTCCGGCTTTACCGAGATGCTTGTCCTCGGCGCGCTCTGCGGCCACGTCTTCGAGCTGAGCAAAACGAGAAACGACGCTCTCGGCTTTGGGACCCTGGAGAATCGGAAATTCTCGCACCAGATAGTCCTTGCAATCTTCGGCAGAGAGAGCCAGCGCCTCCTGCCGTGCCTGCTGCATCCGCATCACCCCCTTGGCCAGAAAAATCGCCACTGTCCTGACGCGACGCAACTCATCACTCAATCGGCGGACAGCACACTCCGTTTCAACAATGCCTTTGACTTCCGTATTTACAGACATGTTTCTAGACGTTCGAAAAGAGAATTGGGTTGAGCCCTAGAAACTAAAGCTACTTATCTACATCTCTTTTCTCAGTATTTATTCATAAACAGGATTTTGTGACTATTTTTATGTCTTCAGCATTTTCGAAACACCAGCCTGGGTCCATGAACGGGCATGTCCATAGACGGGCAATATCCATGAACGGGCAAACATAAAAAAGCGATCGCAAGGTGCGATCGCTTTTCCAGAAATATTCCAGCTAAGCCAGCTCAAACCCAACCCAGTTCACGCCAGCACCATAACGAAATCTAGACGTCAAGCGCTTGGGTATTGACCTGAAGAGACGCTTGGATGCTTTGCATATTGCGCATCACCTGGGCGTACTGACGCTGGCTACCGCGCTGCTGGAAGATATTCGCAGCCTGCTGCATGTCCTGGAGCGCCGCCACTGTATTGCCCATCTCCTGCTGAAGCTTGGCCCGGTTGGTATAGGCGTAGGCTTCGTTGGGGTTGTAGGCCAAAGCACGGTTCCAGTCCGCCATGGCACCCGCCACATCACCGTTGAGGTGCAGCGCCAATCCACGGTTGGTGTAGGCCTTGGCATAGCCAGGGTTGAGGCTCACAGCAGTGGTGAAGTCCTTGATGGCCTGAGAGCGCCAGCCCATGGCAAGGTAGGCATTACCGCGGTTGAAACGCGCCGTTGCATCCTTGGGACTGAGGGCCACGGCTTGGTTGTAGTCAGCCAGGGCTTCGCTAAAGCGATTCAGCGCCATGTTGACGTTGCCGCGATTGTTGAAGGCGAGGGCACTGCTGCGATCGAGCTTGATCCCACTATCAAAGTCCGCGAGGGCCTCACGTAGGCGGCCACTATCGAGATACACCGCACCCCGATTCACGTAGGCACGGGCGTACTTGGGGTTAATTTCGACGGTCTTGGAGTAATCCGCGATCGCACCGGCCTTGTCACCGCTTAAGTCCTTTGCAAGACCGCGATTGAAATAAGCCTCGTGGAAGCGAGGAATGATCGTGACAACCTGAGAGAAGTCTTCGATAGCACCGGCGTAATCGCCACCCTGAGCACGCTCAAATCCGCGATTGTAGTGACCTTCCATGGTCAGCCGTTCGGTGTGCACCGACAGCGGACTGGCGTAGGTCGTAACGGCAGAGGCAGCTTGAGCAGGATTGCTGAAGACCGCGGTCAAACCGAGAAATGCAACCGTTGGTAGAGCGACGAAGCCAAATTTGAGATTCATAGTTCTGGATTCATCTCGACTGAACTATCCCTTGATATGAGAACAATATCGCATGGCCCATGGGCATGTCTGCCTATGGGGACACTTTTCTTACATTGCTATCTATAGGACGTGAAGCAGGCATGAAGCCAGCTTCACACCTGCTTTAACCTTGACGGTCCTGCTCAGTATTTGTTCGGGAGATGTTTCAGTTTCTGAAGTCAGCCGCGTCGCTACTGCAGGGCTTGGAGCGATCGCATGATGCGTTGGCGCTGATTGGTATTGCCCTGGCTGAGGAAGAGCTTGGCAGCCCGCTCTAGATCCGCGATCGCCTCCAGCTTCTTCCCCTGCTCCTGCTGAAGCTTAGCCCGGTTGGTGTAGGCATAGGCATCATTGGGGTTCATCCGCAGGGCTCGGTTCCAGTCCCGTAGCGCAGCGGTGACATTACCACTGAGGTGGTGGGCCAATCCTCGGTTGGTATAGACCTTGGCGTAGTCCGGATTCAGGCCCAGGGCTCGGTCAAAGTCGAGAATGGCCTCGGGACGCCGCTTCAGAGCCAGGAAAGCATTACCACGGTTAAAGCGAGCAACGGCATCGTTCGGACTGAGGGCAATGGCCCAGGTATAATCTTTGACCGCATCTTCGTGGCGGCCCAGGGACATAAACGTATTGCCACGATTGTTAAAGGCGAGGGCACTCTTAGGATTCAGCTTGATGGCCTGGTCAAAGTCCGCTAGAGCCTGGCGGAACTTGTGGCCATCGAGATAAACCGCGCCGCGATTGACGTAGGCCCGAGCGTACTTGGGGTTCAGCTCAATGGTTTGGGAATAGTCAGCGATCGCCCCAACCTTGTCGCCCTTGAGGTCTTTAGAAAGCCCTCGATTGAAGTAGGCCTCGGAAAAATTTGGGAAAATGGCGACGACTTCGGAAAAGTCGGCGATCGCCCCCGCATAGTCCCCTCGATTGGCTCGCTTAAAGCCACGGCGAAAGAATTCCTCCAGCGTAAACGGCTGGGACGTTGCCGCAGCCTGGGGCCGCAGTCGCGTCTGGGCAACCCAGGTAGAACTGGCCGATTCGGGCAAAGCCTGGGCCACCGAGAACGCCGACAACCCACAAAAGACAAGCGGGAGAGCAGCAATAGATTGCGCAGGCCAAGGAATCAGGGAACGCACAGCAAAGCGGAAGTTGAGGTTCATGAGGTGCGGAAAGGAGGGGGCAATCGCGGCTCAACCCAGGTGCGCTTTCCCACCGTCAGGTCCAACCATCGACAACGGGAGTAGGCTCAAAGAACAGGGTTGAATGATCCGTATACTTTGTCTATTTTGGAACAATATATATATCGAAAAATCCAGGAAATCACTGAACCTGCTCTCTCCGTATTGGGAACTTTTATGCGACCAACCTCGCCTTACAGTAAGCAGATAATCTAATAATCACACTTCGGTAATTGGGGGCGATTCGGAATCATGATGATGCAGCAATACAAGTCTTTGATGGGCGTGATGGGAGCAGGACTGATGACCGCTGCCGCGATCACAACAACAGCTTTACCGGCCCATGCCAATGCGATTGATGCCTACCAGTTCGATGCATCCCGGGGCACGTTTGAGTTCAGAACCGATACAGACGTGATTCCCAAGGCCATGCTGTTGCAAAACCCCACCAGGGTTGTGCTCGATCTGCCAGGCATCCGGGTCAAAAATCCCCGTAAAGAGCCCAGTGGCAATGGACCTCTGAAGGAAATTCGCTTGGGTCAATTTGAGCCAGGCACCGCTCGCATTGTGCTGGAGTTTCAGGCGGGCTACACCCCGACGGCAGCCCAAATGAATGTGCGGGGCGTCAGCTATCGCAACTGGATTTTGAAGATGCCCAAGCGTTAGATAATGGGAGCTGAACCTTGTCTGGAGGTACTCCATGGCCCATGCTTCGCCCCAGTCCTCTCGGATCGGCCTGTCGGAGGGAATGCTGCGCAGCTTCCACCACTTCGCCATTAATGTTGCGGACCTAGCCATGTCGCGTCATTTCTATGGCCAGGTTTTGGGACTCCACGAGCTGCAAGGTAATGAGGTGCCGGAAACCCTGAAGACACTGGTAGCAGCCGGAAAGGTAAGCAATTTTCGCTTGCCCAACGGAGCCATCCTAGACCTCTTTGCAGAGCCAGCCCTCGGTCCTCCGGCGGCAGATCCCAAGCAGCAATTTACCCGGGCCAATCATCTGGCCTTTGATATTGACCCCGCACTGTTTGAGCAGGCCGTGGCGACCCTGCGGGTTCATGGCGTCGCCATTGACCATGGCCCTGTCACACGTCCCACGGGCCGAGGCATTTATTTTTATGACCCCGATGGATTTATGCTGGAAATCCGCTGTGATCCCAGCTAAGTGCCAGCAGGTGTCCTCGGCAATGTTTGGGTCCAGTCGCTTAGACTAAGCTGCATCTGCCAACATTTCTGGACATGCTATGACCCAGCCCGCTGATGCCCGCGCAGCCTTCTCTGAAGCGCCCGATCCACCGCTCAGTTTTTGGACCAAGCTGGCCTTTGGGGCAGGGGATTTGGGTCCGGCGATTACCGCCAACATCATCATCTTTTTTCAGATGGTGTTCTTCACCAACGTCGCTGGCATTCCGGCGGGGCTGGCTGGCAGTATTTTGCTGGTCAGTAAGATCTGGGACGCTGTGAATGACCCCATTGTGGGCGTCTTGACCGATCGCACAGAATCAAAACGGTGGGGAAGACGTCTGCCCTGGCTGCTCTACGGTGCCGTGCCCTTTGGTTTCTTCGCCTTTTTGTTGTGGATTGTGCCGACCTTCGGCGGTAGCCCGCTGGCACCTTGGTATCTCTTCTGGTACTACGTCGTCGTTGGAGCGCTGTCTCAAATCTTCTACACCGTGGTTAATCTGCCCTACACGGCAATGACTCCGGAAATGACCCAGGATTACGACGAGCGTACCCAGCTCAACAGCTTTCGCTTTGCCTTTTCCATCGGTGGCAGCATTCTGTCCCTGATTTTGGCCAAGATTATTTTTGAGCAGGTGGAGGGTCGCGAAGCACAGTATTTGACCCTGGCGGGCGTTTGCAGCTTGATTGCGATCGTCGCCCTCTACTGGTGTGTCCTAGGCACCCGCCGCCGCATCCTCGCCTTCGAAGCCAAGCGCAAGCCTCGCACCCGCGAAAGCACGCAATCGCCCACACAGCAGTTTCTCGAAGAAGTCAAAATCGCCTTTGGCAACCGTCCTTTCCAGTTTGTCATCGGTATCTACCTGTGTTCTTGGCTCGCAGTCCAAATCACCGCCAGCATCATTCCCTACTTCGTCGTCAACTATATGGGTCTGAAGGATGCCGATGTTCCAACGGTTCTAATCGGCGTCCAGGGAACCGCCCTAGCCATGCTGTTTGTCTGGAGCTTCCTCAGCAAACGCATCGGCAAGCGCGCCGTCTATTTCATGGGGTCAGGATTTTGGATCATTGCCCAGGCTGGGCTCTTCTTCCTCAAACCCGATCAAACCGGACTGCTTTACGTCTTAGCCGTGATGGCAGGTTTTGGCGTCTCCGTCGCCTACCTCGTCCCCTGGTCAATGATCCCCGACATTATCGAGCTAGACGAATTACAAACCGGCTATCGTCGCGAGGGCGTGTTCTACGGCTTCATGGTCTTACTCCAAAAACTGGGACTGGCCCTGGGACTCTTCTTTGTTGGCCTAGCGCTGGAATCCTCGGGTTTTCAGGAAGCGGTTGCCGGACAGCCCCTCCCCGTGCAGCCCGAGTCTGCCCTCAATGCGATACGCATCGCAGTGGGACCACTGCCAACAGCCTCGTTGCTCGTTGGGCTCGTTCTGACATATTTCTATCCAATTACCCGTGAAGTTCATGCCGAGATCGTGCTGAAACTTCAAGAGCGGAAAGAAAGCGAGCGATCCCGCTAAACGATTAAAAACTAATCCGAAGAAACATTGCTAGAGCCAGCGCTGTCCTTGTAACTGCCCATAAACTCAAATGCAGTTTTGGTGCAACCTCTTCTTTTAGGGAGACGCCATGACAGCATTTCCTCTAATCTCTGGAGTCGCGCATATGGCCCCCATCAAGGTTGGCATTAACGGGTTCGGTCGGATTGGTCGCTTAGTATTGCGTGCCGGGCTTCAGCACCCAGACATTGAGTTTGTCGCCATTAATGACCTCTATCCCCCCGAAAGCCTTGCCTATTTGTTGAAGTACGATTCGGTACATGGCCGGTTCAACGAAAGTGTTGAAGTCCTCCCCGATGGAATCGTCATCAACAACAGCTTTATTTCCTGTTTTTCCTATCGCAATCCCGCCGAGATTCCCTGGGGCGAAATGGATGTGGATATGGTGATCGAAGCAACGGGATTGTTTAAGAATTATGACGGTGCCGCCCAGCATTTGGATGCAGGTGCACGGCGTGTTGTGATCTCTGCACCGACGACCGATCCCGAGATTATTCCCACACTGGTGATGGGCGTCAACCATGGCAGCTTTGATCCCGAGCATCATGCCATTGTCTCAAATGCAAGCTGCACAACCAATTGTCTCGCTCCGATTGCCAAGGTCATCCACGATGCCTTTGGTCTAGAGCAGGGCCTCATGACGACCATTCACGCCACGACTTCCACCCAGCCGAGTGTGGATGGTCCCAGCAAGAAGGATTTGCGTGGCGGTCGGGCAGCGCATCAAAATATTATCCCTGCATCGACGGGAGCAGCGAAAGCCGTTACCTTGGTTCTACCTGAGCTCAAGGGCAGATTGACCGGCATGGCGCTACGCGTCCCAACCCCCAATGTGTCGGTGGTCGACCTAACCTTTAGAACCACTACGCCCACTCACTATGACGATATCTGCGCTGCGATGAAGCAGGCTGCCCAAGGCCCGCTCCGCGGGATCCTAGGCTATACCGACGAGCCTGTTGTATCCACAGACTTCATCAGCGATCCCCATTCCAGCATTTTTGATGCTGGTGCCGGTCTAGCCTTGGATGATCAGTTCTTCAAAGTGATGTCCTGGTATGACAACGAATGGGGCTATTCCAACCGACTCGTTGACCTGATGGTATACATGGCCAAGAGCGAAGCCAAGAGCAAAGCGGTTCAACAGGAATATGAAACTGCAACCCCAGCAGTTTAGAGACTTTTAACAGCATGACCTGTTGAACCAAAGCGTCAATCGAAGTGCAATGGCACAAATTTCATTGCGTGGAAGCTGTTGATGGCGGCGAAGCCTTGGAAACCCGTTTCCTCAGCTTTGTCGCCGTTAATCGCGTATTCGTTGGCAATATGTTTGACGACAAAATAACGCTTTTACCGTTGATTCAATCAATCGTATTTCGTTATTTGCGCCGGTCTGTTTTCGTCCAGCGATGTTCGTTCAGTCTTTCGATTTGTTGTTTATTCCATATCTTGTCTACTAATCCCATTGCCATGGGTAAAAGAATATGACTCAGAACGTCAACCCAAAAGCCCAAAAGGCAGCAATCACGCACCAACCGACCATTGATGATCAAAGAGGTCCATCTCCTGTGCAAATTCATGTAGAAGACGATCGCACCGGGGTTAGCGTTGAGGCACTCCACCGCGGATTTTTGGACCACCTATTCTTCCTGATTGGGAAGTCCCAGGACACGGCAACAGCATCGGACTACTACGAGTCCCTGGCCTATACGGTGCGCGATCGCCTGCTCAAGCGCTGGGTCAAAACCCAAAAGGTTTACACCGAGGGCAAGGAAAAGGTGGTGTGCTATCTCTCCGCCGAGTTCCTCATGGGTCGCTACATGGGCAACAATCTCATCAATTTGGGCCTCCACGAGTCGGTACGCCAAGCCGTGGCAGAGTCTGGATTGGATCTCGATGATCTCCTCGAAAACGAAGCGGATCCCGGTCTCGGCAACGGTGGCCTGGGCCGTTTGGCTGCTTGCTTCTTGGATTCCCTCGCAACCCTGGAAATCCCGGCCATTGGCTACGGTATCCGCTATGAGTTCGGCATTTTCCATCAGACCATCCGCGATGGCTGGCAGGTGGAGATTCCCGACCAGTGGCTCAAGTTTGGCAATCCCTGGGAAGTGATGCGCCAGGAAGAGCAGGTGGAGATCAAGCTGGGTGGCTATACCGAAAGCTATCGCAATGCCAAGGGCGAGCTTCAGGTGAATTGGATTCCCGGGCGCACCGTCATTGCAGTCCCCTATGACACGCCGGTTCCGGGCTACCACACCAACACGGTTAACTCCCTGCGCCTGTGGAAAGCTGAGGCCAGTGATGAGTTCAACTTTGATGCCTTCAATGCGGGCAACTACGACCGCGCCGTCGAAGAAAAACTGGTGTCTGAGAATATCTCCAAAGTTCTCTATCCCAACGACAATACGCCCCAGGGTCGGGAGCTGCGCCTAGAGCAGCAATATTTCTTCGTGTCCGCTTCGCTCCAGGACATGATCCGGAACCACCTTCAGGTGAACTCCAATCTCTCCAATTTCCACGAGCACTTTGCCATTCAGCTCAATGATACGCACCCCACCGTTGGCGTGGCAGAGCTAATGCGCTTGCTGGTGGATGAGCATGGCATGGATTGGGATCAAGCTTGGAGTATCACCCAAAAAACCTTCGCCTATACCAACCACACCCTGATGCCCGAGGCATTGGAGCGTTGGCCGGTGTCGCTGTTTGAGAAGGTCCTGCCCCGTCCCTTGGAGATCATCTACGAGATCAACCACCGTTTCCTCGAAAATGTGGCTCACTGGTATCCCGGCGACAAGGCCTTGGTCAAGCGGCTGTCGATCATTCAGGAAGACGGCGAGCGCTCCATTCGCATGGCCCATCTGGCCTGCATTGGCAGCCACGCCATTAATGGTGTTGCGGCACTGCACACGGAGTTGCTGAAGCAATCCACACTGAAGGATTTCTATCAGCTATGGCCGGAGAAGTTTTTCAATAAAACAAACGGTGTGACACCGCGCCGCTGGCTGTTGCTGAGCAACCCAGAACTGTCCAAGCTCTACACAGAGAAGCTGGGCAATGAGGATTGGCTCCGAGACTTAGATCAACTCCGACAGCTAGAGCCCTTGACCCAGGATGAGACATTCTGCGATCGCTGGCGTCAAATCAAATCCCACAACAAGCAGCTTCTAGCCGAGCATATTCGCAAATCAACGGGCATTGATGTTGATCCCAACTCTTTGTTTGACATACAAGTCAAGCGCATCCACGAGTACAAGCGTCAGCTCCTGGCAGTGCTGCACATCATCACGTTGTATAACCGCCTGAAGGACAATCCCGACCAGGAAATGGTTGCACGCACATTTATCTTTAGCGGCAAGGCAGCTCCTGGCTATTTCATGGCGAAGCTGCAAATCAAGCTAATCAATGCGGTCGCCGCTTTGGTCAATAGTGACCCCGATGTGCGAGGCCGTCTGAAAGTGGTCTTCTTGCCCAACTTCAGTGTCTCCCAGGGACATCGGATTTATCCTGCTGCCGACCTGTCGGAGCAAATCTCGACCGCAGGCAAGGAAGCCTCAGGCACGGGCAACATGAAGTTTGCCATGAATGGTTCACTCACCATTGGCACATTGGATGGCGCCAATATTGAGATCCGCGAGGAAGTGGGTGAGGAAAACTTCTTCCTGTTCGGTCTGACGGCTCAAGAAGTTGAGGAGATGAAAGCTTCGGGTTATCGACCCTATAGCTATTACGAATCCAACCCTGTGTTGAAGCAGGTTCTGGATCAAATCTCATCGGGTCTGTTCTCAACGGGTGAACCCGATCTGTTTAAGCCCTTGGTGGATTCACTGCTGCACCATGATGAGTACATGTTGCTCGTCGATTTCCAGGCTTATATTGAAGCCCAGGATAAAGCTAGCGAAGTGTATGCAGACCCAGCAACCTGGACACGCATGTCGATATTGAATGCTTTGCGCACGGCGAAGTTCTCCTCTGACCGGACTATTCAAGAGTATTGCGATCAGATTTGGGGTGCGAAGGCAGTTCCCATCGAGCCCGACCATTACGGCACTGAGTTACCCACGATGCCCCAGCGGGTCCCCATGCCGAAGCAATAGCAAACTGCTTAAGCAATAGACCTCTTGCACAAACCCCAAAGCCGCCCCCATCCCCCAACCCCTTACCCCCAAT